>JAESUV010000056.1 GCA_016762975.1 Gammaproteobacteria bacterium
ATAAGCGATAACGATCAAGTTACGTTGAACATACGTCCGACTATATCTCGCATAATTCGTTTTGTTAATGACCCGAACCCTGCCTTAGCTCAGGAGAACGTAATCAGTCAGATACCGGAGGTTCAGATTCGTGAAATTGAATCCATACTAAAAGTTGAAAGTGGCCAGATAGCGATTTTAGGTGGATTGATGCAAGACACAGTCGAGAACAGCAATACAGGTTTACCTGGACTGAACCGCCTCCCAATTATAGGAAATATGTTTAGCCAGAAAGACGATAACGTGGTGAAGACGGAGCTAATTATTTTTATCCGCCCAGTTGTTATTAAGCAGCCTAGCATAGACGGTGATTTTCGGAATTTTAGAGAGTACCTGCCAACTGGTTCAAGTTCTAGTTCCAATCGGAATGCTCAGCTAGCATTCTAATGACGACGTCGGCACGAAACAACTGAGAAGACCCCATGAGTCTATTGATGGACGCGCTGCGCAAGGCCGAGGAAGCAAAGAAGAAGGCCGCGCAACAAGATAAGTCCGAAGAAGCTGCTCCTGTCGCCGTTGCTGAAAAGCAGCAGGCGAGCGGTGTGATTGAAAAAATTTCGGAAGATGCCTCTGCGCCGGATATCAAACTCAGCATGGAAGCCATAGACGAAGTGTCTACGCGTTCAGCCGTGCCCAACCTCGAAACCACAATCGAATTTGAAGACGAAGACGACTATGTGCTGCCAACTTCGGTCGGAGCTGTGAAGGAGTCCGCGGCCGAAAGTAACACGAATTCAGAGCAAAGTTTTAGCAGTGAAAAAGAAGCTAGAATTGAGCTAGAACAAGTCAATCCTAGAGCGGGGGAAAATACAGAAACATCTGCGGATGCCTTGAGAGCTGATCTAGGCGATTCGATAACATCGCCCAAGGCAGAGCAGCGGCAAGCATCGAAAGCTGTGCATGAGGCTTTGGACTTCGATAGTTTTGAAAGTGAAGAGGCGGCTTCAGATACGGTAACGTCAAACACAAAGAAGCCTGAAAAGGTGCAGGATTCTCGTGTGATAGTAAAGGCTGAAGAGCAGTCTATAGAGCGAGCGAGAGACAGAGACGACCCTAGGCGAAGAACGGCACGCAGGGTTTTCGCCGCGAAGCAGTCTCCGTTTCTAAAAGGTTCTAGGCTGAGGATCGCGGCAGGCGGCGGATTAGCCCTCGCCGCCATGATGTTTGCAGGTTATTTTTATATTTCCTTAAGCGAGGAATCAACGTTCAATATTCCAGTGGAAAGCTATGCAACGACTAGGTTTGTGGATGACGGAAACCGTTCAGAAGCGAATGGGGATCAACTGCTTATTGACATTTCCACTGTTGCTGAAACTGGGCAGACGGCAGTAATTAATGTTGCAGATCGCGCGCCGGAGCAATTGGCCGCCTCCGCAGAGGTGGGTGCTCGCGATGCTTCAGCAGCACTGTCTGCAATTGGTGTCCTCATCGAGCCCGCGTCACCTGAAATCGTAGCTGTATCCGAGACGAGTCGAATTTCGACAAACTTGCAACTCGGAACAATCGTGGAAGAGAGGCCTCAGCCTGAAACAGCCATCGCTGATACTCCAGAAATTGCCGCTGAAATTGAGGTTGTAGTACAGCCTGTTGCTAGTACTGAAGTTCAGTTTTCGACATTGATTGAGCCTATAAATTTAATTAGCTTCAGGAAGCAGGAGACTCTTGCGACGGTCGATGCGAATGTTGGGCGTGCCTATGCGGCCTATCAGCAGGGCTCTCTCGATCAGGCCGAAATATTGTATCGTCAGGCATTAGCTAGGGATCCTAGGCAGCGTGACGCATTGTTAGGTCTCGCGAATATTATGGCGCGAAATGGGAATTCAACAGAAACTCTCGATCTTTACTCTCGATTRTTGGATCGCAATCCCAGTGACCCGATTGCACGYGCAGGATTAATGGAACTATTGCCRGCGGGYAGCCCTTCMGWGCAGGAGGCYGAACTAAAGCGCTTGCTCAAYGATCATCCAGATGTTGCTGCACTCTCTTATGCTTATGGAAACTTTCTTGCATTGAATCAGCGTTGGSCTGAGGCTCAGCAAGCTTATTTCAGGGCTTTRCRGTTGGCCAAATCCGRCGCGGTTCTAAMTGGTTTGGTTAATCCAGACTACGCGTTCAAYYTGGCGGTKAGCCTCGAACATTTGAATCAGAGYGAGCCKGCACAGAACTACTAYCRAGAAGCRTTAGAMTATTCAACGAATCATCCRGCGGGATTCGATCTAACTGCRGTYAGAAGCCGCCTCACGAAMTTGGCAGGAAGTGGTAACGATGAGTGAGAAAACTAGATCTGGTAGAAAGYTGCAACTCGGYRATGCATTGATCGAGAAGGGYATTATCACTCSAGACCAATTAACAATTGCCCTTTTAGAACAASAAAATCTTGGCAAGCGCATAGGCGCCGTGCTGATTCASCTAGGCTTCGTAACAGACTCYATTATTCGGGAYGCCTTGAGTGAGAACACCGGTTTCGCCACTGTCGACRTTGCMGGCTCTGTAATCGATGCCGATGCGATAAAAATGGTTCCGCAAGAACTTGCRCGCCGCTACAAAGTTCTTCCTCTTTCATATAGCTCGGCATTGCATGAACTCACGGTGGCGATGCCGGATACTTACAATATTGTTGCGCTCGATCAGATTCGTGCGCTGCACGATACCAAACTACAGATTAAACCTGTGTTGGGTAACGAGACCGACATAGCCGGCACTATCGAAGAAATTTATGGTTTCAATCTGTCCATCGATGGGATTTTGGAAGAAATAGAAACCGGCGAGGTTGATCTAGAAAATCTACAGACTGAGGGTGATCAATACCATCACCCTATGGTACGTCTGATCAACGCACTGCTGGCTGATGCGGTACAGCAGGGAGCTTCGGATATCCACTTCGAGCCAGAAGAAGCCTTCCTAAGGATTCGCTACCGGGTCGACGGTGTCCTGCGTCAGATTAGAAGTCTGCACAAGAGCTATTGGGCGGCGATGGTCGTGCGACTAAAAGTAATCAGTGGTATGAATATAGCCGAATCGAGAGCGCCACAAGATGGACGAATTTCTCTTACTTTAATCGGAAGACCGATCGACTTCAGAGTTGCTGCTCAGCCCACTACACACGGTGAAAACATCGTGCTCAGAATTTTGGACAGACGCAAGGGTATCGTTCCTCTGGAGTCGCTGGGCTTGAGCGAAGAGAATTTGTATGCGATCAAGATGATGCTCGCTAAACCGGAAGGTGTGATTCTGGTGACTGGCCCTACCGGTAGCGGTAAAACCACCACGCTATATTCCATATTGAATCACATCAATACGGAGGCCATCAATATTATGACCATGGAAGACCCGGTCGAATACCCGATGCCTATGATTCGTCAAACCTCGATAAATGCAGCGGCGAAGATGGATTTTGCGGAAGGGATTCGCTCGATGATGCGCCAGGATCCAGACGTAATTCTGGTGGGTGAGATTCGTGACAATGTAACAGCGGAAATGGCTTTCCGTGCGGCGATGACAGGCCACCAAGTATTTTCAACTCTACATACCAATTCGGCGATCGGCTCAGTACCACGACTAACAGACCTTAATGTGCTGCCAGATCTTCTTGCAGCGAATTTGATTGGTATCATCGGCCAGCGGCTAGTGCGCAGACTTTGCACTGAATGCAAGAAGCCACTAGAGATTGGTGATCTGGAGCGCACACTACTCAAGCTCGATATAAATGACACCCAAACGCAGATCTATCAGGCCGCTGGATGTGATAAGTGTTCTGGGCTTGGATACAAAGGGCGCACATCGATACTTGAGATTTTACAGATTAGTGACAATCTTCGAAAGCTTATCTCAGAGAATGCGTCTGCTCATGCCCTTAAACATGCAGCTGCTGAGGAAGGCTTTAGAACACTCGCCGATGATGCCTGTCGACGCGTAATCGATGGAACAACTAGCTTGGATGAGATTACTCGTATTGTAGACCTCACCGACAGGTTGAGAGGATAGTGCTCTATGTCACTTTTTAGTTACAAAGCAATAGACAGCAAAGGTCGAAATCAGTATGGCAAGTTAGATGCCTCTAATGAAAGCGATCTTGAGGCCCGACTCGCTCGAATGGGTATGGACCTAATCAAGTGCAAGTTTGTACAAGAAAAGAGAAGCCTATTCGGTGGCGGTGATATTCGAAGAATTGATCTAATCAATTTTTGTTTTCATATGGAGCAGTTGACCCGTTCTGGCGTTTCGATAATCGATGGACTTGTCGATCTGCGAGATAGCGTTGAACAGGCAAGTTTTCGGCGTGTCATCGGACAGGTAATTAATGATATCGAGGGGGGTATGACACTTTCGCAGGCTCTCAGCGAGCACCCCAAAGTTTTTGATGACATGTTTAGCAATTTGATTGCCGCGGGTGAAGAGAGTGGACAGCTTCCCGATGTATTTCTCTCCCTGAACGAGATGATCAAATGGCATGATGAACTGATTAACACGACTAAGAAATTGCTAATATTTCCCGTATTCGTTGGAGCAGTCGTGATGGCAGTGGTGGGTTTTCTAATGATCTACTTGGTGCCCCAGTTGGTAAGTTTTATCGAGGGTATAGGTCAGGAACTGCCAACGCATACGAAGCTGCTGATTGCCACGTCGAATTTCTTCGTTACCTTTTGGTATCTATTTACATTAGTGCCATTGGCCGTATGGATTGCAATTAAATCATTAACCAGCGTGAGCTACGAGGCGCGTTATCAGGTCGATGCGTTTAAGCTACGGGTATGGCAGATTGGGCCGGTATTGAAAAAAATTATACTGTCGCGATTCGCCAATTTGTTCGCGATGCTGTACAAGGCAGGGATTCCCGTCCTGAAGTGTATAGAGATTACTGAGCGTGCCTCAGGCAATGAAGCTATTCGCCATGCCTTGAGCAAGGTGCGCGATCAGATTCAGGAAGGCAAGGGAGTGTCCATAAGCTTTCGCAATACCGGATTATTCCCACCCTTAGTTATACGCATGATAAAAGTTGGCGAGGCTACCGGTCAGTTGGACAATGCGTTGTTGAACGTAAGCTATTTTTACGAGCGTGATATTAAGGATTCAATCGACAAAGTACAGGCYATGATACAGCCGGCAATGACAGTTGTTYTAGGTGCTATTTTAGGCTGGGTGATGCTRTCKGTYATGGGGCCAGTTTACAGCTCCATTAGCAATATGGCGATATAAGGAAAACAATGTTCGGTCTCGGCTCATCATCAGAGAAGCGCATAATCCTCATAAATTTTGAGGGTTTGACTGTGTATGGCATGGYCAATGACTGCTTGACGAAATTGGCTGCATTTATCGACGATGATATTGGTCACGACAAGTTTAGGACCTACGTTATTGATGAGTCGCTTAACCAAGTATCCCTGATCATAGATTCTCCTGCCGAAGATTTTATTGTAGAGAAGGTTGTCCATGTAGGCCCCTACGACAGAAAACCATTCCTAGCTAGGAAGCTTGAACAGCATTTTCGTAACGTCGAGTTTCGTTCTGCGAAGATACTTGGTAGAGAAAAAACYGGACGCCGTGACGATAGGGTCCTRTTYAGTGCGATAACCCAAACCARAAACGTCGACAAYTGGGTTMGGGTTATGCTGCAAGARCAGGTGTCYATTAAAGGCATAACATCTCCCGCGTTCGCTATTTGCAAAGTTGCKAAGGAGCTCGGATTAGAAACGGGTGAAGAATTTCTCTTRGTAAACTGGCAGCGSAACGGTATTCGTCAGTCACTTATTTCCGATAACAAATTGATGTTCAGYCGGCTTACTCCTTTGCCTCTYGACCCCGAGGCTGACCTCGCGAAAGCRATYCTRGAAGCGACGCTACAGTCTCTAGAATATCTGGATCGAATCGRTTTRTTACAAASYGAAAACGCGCYAGATCTGCATGTYGTTTCGCCYCTYCTTGAGGAGGATGCCTTTGTAGGYCWGCCTGGTAGYRYGGATTTTGGTGATATTGTTCATCATAATTCKATGRAATTGATGCCYGTCGAAAATTACGACGGTCCACAGAACGAAGTAACTGCAATTTTGCTRTGTCTCGATTGGGGTGTRCGCCATGGAGATTTCGGGAATATCTACGCATCGCAGAACGTKATGCGATTTGCAAACCTAAGGATGCAGCGTAATTTTATYGGYCTTGGCTGCTTACTTKYACTSTTTATGGGYGGAATCGTCAGCGCTCCCGTGATCACCGATACACTTCAGAGCCAATCTAGYTATAGARSYATTACGGCGAGCATGCGGCCCATTCAGCAACAGTACGATGAATTGACTGCACAGTTTCCAGCTACACCGATTCCATCYGAGGCAATGGCRCTTGTAGTTAACARTTATGATTTGATAGACAGTCAGAATCATTACCCGATGGAGTTGCTCARTGAAATCTCTCAAGTGGTGRYGCAGCATCCTACTATYAATCTRTCTTCAATAGTCTGGAGAYTAATTGCGGATGAACAGTTTCTAGAGATTAGCGATGCGATTCTAGCTAATARAGYGACAATAGARCTGGAAATACTAGGTKCTCAATTGGGAARTARTGGCTATGAGGCYTCAGATTTACGCCTGCGCGCATTTATGGATTCTCTATCTAATATTGAAGGRGCWACTGTGACRGCAATTCGCCTGCCTGTAGAGACTGGCCCTAACGCTTCGGTTWCTGCAGTYGTMGGAGGTGAGCAGTTCGATTCTGAATTTTCCTTGAGTGTGAGGATAGAGAGYTAAATGGCGGYAAAAAGGCGCAATATTGGAGAAGACCTAGCCTGGCTTAAGTGGTGGCTAGTCCTTCTTGTTATTTGTTTGGCTAYAGCTATCGGTGGGTATTGGGCCTCTCTGTATTACCGTGGACAAATACGTCARCTTGAATTTGGTACGCGTTCTAATTTCRATRYTATTTTGCAAGAAGTGACGCAGATCGARGAATCGGAACAAATTATCGTTGARAATATYGATCGCTTCAATTTGCTAGCCGAAAATCGATTGCTGGATGAGGAARACAGGGTTTCTTTACTCGAAGATGTTCGAAGAATACGGGATAATTTTCGYTTGTTTCCCATCGAYGTRGAAATCAGAGAGCAGRCTAGTCATATGCTTGACTATGAAGAGGGTGTAGAGTTTCCAGAAGAATTYATATCTATTCGSAGTAGTACAGTAMTGGTGCGGCTRCCRWTGTTGCACGAGGAAGAYCTTTYYCGATTCCTYAATGCGTTYCTAAATGCTGGAAGGCTAATGGTTACGACGTCRTGCAGYATAGCTTCGTCCTCRGWTGATCCGGCTGATGCGCTAGAACTAATCGTGCATCAGGTTGCGAGTTGCGATTTTATTTGGTACACCTTTAGGCGTGAGCTGCCGTCTAATGAACCCGAATTTGATGAATTTGCTGAACAAATTTTTTGAAAATATTTAGATATTCTATTGTTACAGAGCTATGCAATATAAAGTGAGAAACAAAATTCAAAGAATACTCTCATTGCAGATTTGTAGTGTTGTTGTCGCTTGCACGTTTGTTCCGGTGCAGCTCTCAGCTCAATCACTGCAACGAATTTTTTCTACGCCGGCAATGCGCGCGGAGCTGGACCGACTTCGAATCCAGGTGGCATCTGGTGTGATAATTGAAGAGCCGATGGAGGATTCCTTCATCGATATTCCGGCATTCACGGATGWTGAAGAAGAGGTTGTCTACGCGCTAGGCGGWAGCATGCGTAAGGCRGATGGCAGCTATACTGTATGGGTCAATGATGTCGCATACAATCAGAGTAATCTGCCGAATAACATGGAATTGTTGTCCCCCTTCAGTCAGGGYCGATTGCGTATCCAYGATTCTGAATCCGCTGTAAATTACGATGTTAAACCAGGGCAGGTGYTGAACCTGASCACGGGCCAGTTGTATGAATCCTATCAATACCAGGCCRTGCTGGAAGCTGCCGCCGTAGAAGCCGCTCGCCTCGCTATAGAAGAGGCGGTGAACTCTAGTCAAGGCACAGGCGCAGACTCCGCTATTCTCGATAGCGCTGCGGTGAGTAATTTGTTGGACGCAGCGCAGGATCTTTGACAATGGCTTCCACCGCTTTGCCAAACAAGAGGCAGCAAGGTGTCATCCTCCTCGCTCTCTTCGGGATACTCTTTATCGCTGGAGCGGGTGTACTAATTTCATTGTTAGACGGAAATGCAATTGCTCAGCGCCGGAGCAACAATACTTCGATTGCGATGCGTGAAGCGAAAGAAGCACTGATCGCCTACGCGACACTGTATGCCGAATATTATGGCGCGACTAATTCCGGCCCCGGTTTTTTGCCCTGCCCAGACAGCAACGGCGATGGCATTGAAAACGTTCCTTGTGCCGCGAATTCTCTAGGGAGGATTCCACAGTCCATAACGCTTCCTAATGGCAACTTTTTCCCGCTGTCCAATTACAATTCCAGTATAGACGAGCAATTATGGTACGGTGTCGCGGATAATTTTAGGCGTAGTCCACTGGGCGTGATAAATAGTTCAACGATTACTGGAACCACGTTGGATGGGCAGGGCCGTATAGCAGCCATCCTAATAGCGCCTGGCCCCCCTAATGCTTCCCAATCGCGACCGAGTAATACTAGCAGTCGATATCTCGAAGATAGCAATATCACGGCGCCGAGTTTTGTTAGTAGCGCTATAGTGAATCCAGACTTGTTTAACGATCGAGTGTTGTCGATAACGATAGACGAGATAATGGGCCCAATAACACGGCAGGTTGCGTATTTGTTAAAGACGGAGTTGGATGCCTACCGTGTTGCGAACTTGGCTTATCCGGCTGATGCTGATTTTACGCCACTTAATATAGCGCCCGCAGAAGCTTGGTTTACTGCAAATTCTTGGTTTGCGAATGCGAACTATGTGCGGGTGTCTAATAATGAGGCTACTCTAACTTTTACTGGCTGTCCTAATATTAGTTACACGCTACTCTATAATCCGCCAAATACACCCGATGATTTACGCAGGACAGGATTGCGATGTTGAAAATACCTACAAGCAAATTTCATGCTAGGGCATCTGGCTTTAGCATTATTGAATTGGCGATAGTACTGGCAATTGTATCCACGCTTCTAGGTGGTTTACTCCTCTCTCTCAGTGAAGTGAGAGAGTCAAATAATCGTACCGATGCAAACAGCACCATGGACGAGATAAAAGAGGCGCTATACGGATTCGCTCAAGCCAATGGAAGGTTGCCGTGCCCCGCCACGACGACAAGTTTAGGTGCCGAAGCGCCTGTCGGCGGCGGTGTCTGTACGCAGCGATACGGTTTCCTGCCCTGGGCAACGCTTGGCTTAAGTGGGCCTAGGAATGTAAACAATCTATTAATGGATAGTTGGCTGAGTCCTTATCGTTATAATGTATCCAATATAAGCGCGAGTGCGTTTACGACGGCTGGACAGATGCGCACACTTGGTATAACTGCTCTCGCACCTAATTTGCAGATATGCACAATCTCCACCTGTGGTGTAGGCAATGTGTTGGTTAATTCAGCGCCCGCTGTTGTCATTTCTTTGGGAGCAAATTTTGCTACTTTTACGTCTGCAAATGAACGCGCAAATTCGGGAGAGACAACCCGAAACGGTTATCGCCAGGCGAACAACAATAATTTCGTGTCTACCGTTTACAACGAAGCTACATTCGATGACATGATCACTTGGTTATCACCCAGTATTCTCTACACCAGAATGATAGCAGCTGGACAGCTGCCGTAATTTTCCTGTATTTCACTATTAACGTTTAAAGCACCTAGCACCCTATTCCGAGGTTACCTGTGATTGATGAGACTTCAGACTACACGACCGAGAGTGATTCGCAGAATAAAGAGCCGCAACCGCTAGCTAAAATTCTTCTCGTAGAAGACGATCCGGCGCTCAGGCTGGTGCTACGAAATGTTCTCGAGATGAATGACTATGCAATCCTAGAGGCCGATAGTAAGGCGAGCGCCGAAATCATTTTGAAAGGCGACCCTAGCATTGCAGCGCTGGTACTCGATCTTGGCCTTCCTCCCTCTCCGCATACTACTACTGAGGGTCTGGCAGTTATTAAGATGGTCGTAGCACAATTACATCGAGCTAAGGTCGTGGTGCTAACTGGTCAGGATGAAGAAAGCTCCGCGTTAGCAGCTATCAAGGAGGGTGCATTCGACTTCCTGTCCAAACCTTCTCGCTCAGCAGACATTCTGAATGCCGTGCAGCGCGCAGTCTTGTTCTATCGAAAAGAGCTAACCTTGGAGGTCGAAGAAGGCCTTACTCGACTGCAAATCAATGCGAAAGTTTCCGATGGCTTAAAGGCGGTACGTGAGGAAGCGGAAGAAAAACTGGTGCGTCATGTGTTGAAGGACACCCAGTTTAACGTCTATCAAAGCGCGGCAAGGTTGGGATTAAAGCGAGAAAGCATATACTACTTCCTGAAGAAATTTGGAATAAAACGTGACGATGGCTAGCCTCTACCCCTATCTGATTTTGATAGGGGCCAGCATAATTCTTGCCACAGTATGGTTGTTAAACCAGGCGCGCCGGCGCGCTCGGATAATCAATGAATTGGTTAGCCTAAACGAGAAGCTTGGCTTCGATCTGCCAAATTTATTGCGTCATTGCTGGCAGCCATTAGAAAAATCTGGCTTTAAGGGCATAAGCTGGCAGCTGGATTGGTTCGGCTCAACTCTATCAAAAACGGAGGGAAGCGAAGGTGATGTGTTTATCCTTCGTAAGTTAGAAGTGGATGACATTACTCTGACCGTAAAACTCTACGATGGTAAGCGCCGCTTCGAACAACGTTATTTCAGTACCGTTCTTTCCGAGAGCTTCTTCCTGCTCCTCTATACAGATATGTGGGTGAAGTTAGGTACTGTTCAGGGTGCCTTCGCACAGACTGCAAAATTAAGTGTTTTCCTGCAGCATGACATGAAAAATATCGTGCAACTTATTAGCCTTGTTGCAGAGCAACTGGAGAATACGCCTGCAGGGAAGGAAGAAAAATTGCTAAACAGTTTGCGCGTCGTTATGCCTACACTACATGAACGCTCGGAACGCTTCCTCAGTACGCTCTCGCATAATGCCCCCACTGAAAATATGGAGCCTATGAATATCAACGAGGCTCTCAAAACGACTGCGGATATTCACAATCTAAAAATAAATATTCAAGGCAATGGTCAGGTGTTGATAAACCAGCAGTCGCTAAATAGCATCTGTGACAACTTGTTTGGCAACTATATAGACCAGAACCGCCGCTACCCAGAGATTGATCTGAATATCGAAATTTCCATCATCGATACCGGTTTAGACCTCGAAATATCGATAAAAGATCAAAACGGCAAGCCTTGTTTGTGGCCGGAGCGGCTTTTCGAGCCCTTTTGGAGCGAAAAAGGCGATGGATTGGGCATTGGTCTGTATCACGCGAGGCAGTTAGTTCAGGGGGCTGGAGGCACTTTACAGGCGATTACGCCAGAAAATGACCCCCTAGTATTCGTGATAAAATTCCCAAAACCCGTGTAAAAAAAACCTACATATTGCGACTCTCACGGCCGATCTATAAGATGGCGCAATATCAGAGAATTATGTTAGAAAAGTATTAAATTTCAGTTATTTACATTTTTACTTCAAGGGGATGATGTGATGAAAAGTTCAATTGTGAACATGAAGAAGCAAAAAGGTTTTACACTCATCGAGATTGCTATCGTATTGGTAATCATCGGTTTGTTAGTAGGCGGAGTACTGCAGGGTCAGGAGTTGATTGAAAACTCTCGCGTTAAGCAGGCTGTTAAGGACATGAATGGCACAGCGGCTGCAATTTTCGCCTATCAAGATCGATACGGGCGTATGCCAGGTGACGATGGCCCCGCGGCTACTCTGGCTGCTCGCGGTGCTAGCTGGGCGGCTGTAGGTGCTGGTGATGCTGATGGTCGTCTAGAAATAGCAACTAACCGGACTTTCGCCGGAAATACTGAGTCTGGAGCATTCTGGCAGCAGTTGAAGGCAGCCGGTTTCATCTCGGGTAATCCTGCCGATGCTGGTCTACTGACTATGCCAACAAACGCATGGAGTGGATTCATGGGTGTCACTACAGCCGCTATGGGTGGCAACTTGACCGGTACTAAAGTGTGCTTGAGCCAGGTTCCAGGTTCTGCTGCGATCTCTATCGACAATGAGCTTGATGAT
>JAESUV010000057.1 GCA_016762975.1 Gammaproteobacteria bacterium
TGGAAGCCTTGGCTAGGTGATTCGGTCGCGCATTGGGATGGCGATGTACTAGTGGTGGAGACTAGAAACTTGCATCCACAGCAGGCACTACGCAATATTGCGGCGTTGTCAGATCAGGGAGTGGTTATCGAGCGTTTTAGCCGCTCCTCTGATGAACAGATCCTGTACGAATTCGAGATCAGAGATTCAATTTTCTACACTGAGTCTTGGAGCGGCGAGATGGTTTTCAACGCGACAGACACTCAGCCCTATGAATATGCCTGCCATGAAGGCAACTATGGTCTGCCTGGAATTTTGGCTGGCGCGCGCCGCGCGGAGATGGATGCGCAATAAGCCGGTTGTTGGTGGCCGGCCCGTCGGTAGCTAAATTGATAACTAAACGGATAACTAAACGGATAGCTAAATAGACAAATAAATAAAAAAGGGCCAAATGGCCCTTTTTAATTTATTAATTTTGAAGAGGTTCTTTCGACTACTCTTTCCAAAATTCCATCATCTCCATAAACATGAAGGATGCCGACCAGGTAATAAGTGATAGACCTGTAATAGCCTCCACGCCAGCCAGAAAACGCAGTTGCCCGCTCGGTTCAATATCGCCGTAACCCAGTGTCGTGTAATTCGTAAAAGAGAAGTATATCGCGTCGGCCAGGCTGCCATCGAACCTGCCTTCCAGAGTGCCGAAATCGCCGTAGCTAATCATCAGATAGAAGGCAAGTCCGAATATCCAAACTTCTATAATATGGCCGCAGATCGTGCCGAAAACTCCAATGATTACCCTCACCCGATGTTTCATCCTGAGTTTTGGAATAGTTACCCAGAGTAGCCGCAGCACTTCGTAGTGAATCACGACTGTAGTAGCGACCAGTCCGCTAATTATGAGAATAGAAAGCAACATATCAACATTATGTCCTGTTTAGAGTGTAATTTTCTGAGACCAGGCTATTTCTAGTTCGAGATTCTACTTATGTAGCCTCTGATGCTAGAAAACGGCAACGATACTTAGTAAGGTTAAATTGACACTTCGCGAATAGCAATACGAATCCAATGAGAAGACGACAATGAGAATTCGACTGAATACACCTTTTCTAGCCATACTATCTCTTTCCGCCTTGCTAGTTGTACAGACCGCACATGCACAGCGTACGATTCCGGAGGACGATCGAGAGTTATTGTACGAGATCTACAAAGAGCTGATCGAATACAAGACCACGATAGACGAGGAAAACAATACCATCGCGGCCGAGGGCATGGCAGCGTGGCTGCAGGCGGCAGGTTTTCCAGCGGAGGATATCTTTATCGGTGGCGCCTTGCCACACAAGGGCAATATCGTAGTACGACTACACGGCACCGGTGCGAAAGAACCCATTGTGATGATGGCACATCTTGATGTGGTGACTGCAGAGCGTGCCGACTGGAATCTCGATCCCTTCGTACTTAATGAGGACGAGGAGTACTACTATGGCCGTGGCACCATCGACGACAAGGCCATGGGCGCGATCTTCATCGCGAACCTGATACGCTTCAAACGAGAGGGCTATGTTCCAGATAGGGACTTTGTCGTGGCACTAACTTCCGACGAAGAGAGCGGTGGCAGCAATGGCATTGGTTGGCTCTTGGAGAATCATCCCGGGTTGATACAAGGCGCGCTTGCAATCAACGAAGGAGGCTATGGTCTCCTGCAAGATGGTCAGCCATTAGCGAACACCATTCAAATTGCCGAAAAAATCTATGCCACGTTCCGAGTAACTGCGAAAAACCCTGGCGGGCATTCCTCATTACCCAGAGACGACAATGCCATTTATGACCTAGCCGAGGCGCTGCTAAATATTCGTGATTTCAAATTCCCTGTCGAGTTGAATGATGTGATGCGCGTTAGCTTTCAGCGTCAAGCGGAGATCAACACGGGTGAACGCGCTGCAGACTTTCGCGCGTTGCTTGAAACTCCTATTCCACAAGACTCCCTAGATAGATTGAGCGCAGAAGCAGCAATCAATGCGCAGCTGCGTACCACAGCCGTAGCAACGCTGTTAGAGGGAGGCCATGCGCCGAATGCATTGCCCCAGAGCGCAGTCGCGAACGTGAACGTGCGCATGCTGCCCGGATCCGACCCGCAGGAGGTTTTGGCGACATTGATTGCGGTAGTAGATAATCCAGATCTCTTAGTGGAGTATCGCGGCGGTGGTTCCATCACCGATCCCTCTCCTTTGTCTGAAGAAATCATGTCGGCGGTGGAAACTGTCACTGAGGCAATGTGGCCCGGCACCACGGTAATGCCGACCATGTCGACAGGCGCAACCGATGGTGCACGCATGCGGCGCGCCGGGATTCCGACTTATGGTACTTCGGGATTGTTCGTGGATCGCAATGACATGAGAATCCACGGTCAGGATGAAAGGTTGCTGAAGGAATCTTTGTACGGTGGTTACGAATTCCTGTACAGCTTGGCGAAGGAGTTAAGTGAGTAGAGTTAGTTGTTAGCATTCTCTGGCAGCGGTGATGGGTTCTCAAGTTCCACGACTTGTTCAATCGCCACTGTCTTGTGGGATTTTACTAGCTGCGTGAGTTCCGGAATGCAGGAGCCGCACTTCGTGCCGCACTGTAGCCACACTCCTAGTTGGCTAGCATCGGTACAGCCAGACTGAATGGCATTGATGATCTGATTCTCACCGACCTCGAAGCAGCTACAGATAAGCTTGCCCGTGTCCTCGAGATCAGTCTCATCACTGGCCAACATCTGCAAGTTGTGGGGGTGCTGTGCTTCGCCCAAATTCTTTCCAAGCCAATTTGGTGGAGGCAAGGATTGGAGAGATTGAGCGAGAAAAATTTCCGCGCAGATTTTATCCTCTAAAAAGCAGGCAATCCTGAAATTTTGCTGCTCTTCATCGCTGAATTCAATCTTGTGAGTATGAGGGAATTCTTTTTTCAGCCACGACTGCAGTTCCCAGACTTTTGGGTTATCACTCATCATTCCTGCCAAATAGCGATAGCCATTCTGCAGAGGCACTTTGTGCCAGTAATCGAATTGATGCATGGAAATTTCGTGAGTGGAAGCGAAACTCACCCAGCGCTGCATCACTATAGGCTTAACAGCAACCGCTTCCAGCTTACTCTCGGGTTGGCCGGAGATTGGGTCAACGCGGGGGCTAATTAGCTCGCTAACTCCAGCCTTGTTCGCGAATTGTCGGTTCCAGTGTATAGGTACGAATACTTCACCCCGCCTGACTCCCTCACTAAATTGAATTGGAACCAGAAGACGTCCGTTCACGCTGCTTACCTCAACTAGGTCACCCGGCTCGACACCCAACTCGGCACAACACGTAGGATTGAGTTGGGCGAAGGGACTGTCGAAGTGAGCGAGCAACTTGGGAGCGAGGCCGGTGCGAGTCATCGTATGCCACTGGTCACGCAGACGACCGGTATTGAGAAGAAAAGGGAATTCCTCACTCTTAGTGACTGTTGGCAATAGAGCCTCGATTGGTATCAGTTTCGCCCTGCCAGTGTCGGTATAGAATTTGTAGTCACTGAAAAGACGGGGGGTGCCGTTAGGGCTTGCTTCGGTCACTGGCCATTGCAGTGGCTGCAGTGAGTCATACTCGTCCTGACTCAGGTTCTTCAGCTTGCCAATATTAAAGGCGCGTTCTCCGCCATTCTCAAACTCCGACAAGGCGGCGTGCTCGACGAATATGTCACGCGCGGTGCGGTAGTCGAAGGCAGCGCTAAAACCCATCAACCTAGCGACATCGCGGATGATCTGCCAATCGTGTCGTGAATCGGCGGTCGCGGGGAATAGCCTCCGTTGACGAGAAATAGTGCGTTCCGAATTTGTTACCGTGCCGTCTTTCTCGCTCCATCCCGTCGCTGGCAGCAAGACGTCAGCGTAGGCGTTGGTGTCTGTATTACGGACACAGTCGGAAACAACCACTAGCTCACAGGCATCCAGCGCCTCTCTGACTCGCGCTGACTGCGGTAGGCTGACAACGGGGTTCGTCGCCATTATCCACACCGCCTTAATCTTGCCTTTAGCAATCTCGTTAAAGAGGTCTACCGCCTTGAAGCCAGGCTCTGTCGCCATGTTCTTGGCTTGCCAGAATCGCCCCACACGCTCCACTGTTTCGGGCGTGTAGTCCATGTGCGCGGCCAATTGATTCGCGAGGCCACCGACCTCTCTGCCCCCCATGGCATTCGGTTGTCCGGTAATGGAGAAGGGACCCATGCCCGGTTTACCGATTCGGCCCGTTAGTAGGTGGCAGTTAATGATCGCATTGCACTTGTCGGTTCCTGTGGCGGATTGATTCACGCCTTGAGAATAGAAACTGACTACCTTTTCTGTGCTAGCAAATACCTCATAGAATTTGAGCAGTTGTTCCTCGTCTACTCCAGTCTTATCCGCCACCACATCGATCTCGCAATGCGCAGCCGCCGCAAGAGTCTCTGCTAAACCTTCGCAGTGCTGGTCGATGAAGGACTCATTCAGAGAGTCATCTTTCTCCAAATAGCGAATCAGTCCGCTGAAAAGAAAGGCATCGCTGCCTGGTTCCAGCTGAAGATGGATATCGGCAATCTCGCACGTCGCTGTCTCTCTCGGGTCGATCACTACAACTTGCATATTCGGCCGCGCCTTTTTGGCGGCACTTATGCGCTGATAAAGCACGGGGTGAGTCCACGCGGCGTTAGAGCCTACAAATATCAATAGATCGCAGAGTTCTAGATCTGCGTAGTTACAGGGCATGACGTCTGCCCCGAACGCGCGCTTGTAGCTCGCTACTGCCGATGCCATACAGAGCCTTGAATTTGTATCGACGTTGGGCGAACCGATGAATCCCTTCATCAACTTGTTCGCTACATAGTAGTCCTCGGTCAACAGCTGGCCCGATAGATAGAAGGCGACGGAATCCGGTCCGTGTTCAGAGATGATGCTATTGAATCCTTCGGCCACCTTGGCTAGCGCCTCATCCCACTCCACGCGATTTCCGCGAACCTCAGGATATAACAATCGATTCGTGGTGGAGATGGTGTCGGGCAGAGCATTGCCTTTGACACATAGACGACCTAAATTAGCAGTGTGTTCCTCACTGCCTGATACTTCTAATTTTTTCTCAACATTGAATTTCGCATCGATTCCGCAGCCTACACCGCAGTAAGGGCAAGTCGTCTTCGTGCAAGGTCGGCTGGCGTTATTCATGAGAGATAAATTTGTTGAGAGCTGTTCATTTAGCAAAGTAGGAGTACATCTTCTCCATCTAAGACAAGTTCGAAGGTTCTAACAGCGAGCTCTTCCTGTTCAAGGCACTGACCGTGGATGAGACTGAAATGCTGCTTATACAAAGGCGAGGCAACCACTAGCTCATTGCCTATGTCACCCACGATGCCACGGGATAGCACATTGGCTTTGCCGATGGGGTCCCAGTTTGAAATTCCGTAGACGCTAGGGTTTTCTTCGGGCAGGTAGAACACCGCAATCTGTGCGTCACCAAACAATACGCAGATCCCGCTATTGGCTATAAGATCTTCTTTGCTGCAGATGTAGGCAGTTTTACGGCTCTCAGAACTAACGTACTTCGTTTGATTCATTTAGATAGTCCAGTTAATACTGAATGATTCGAATTTTGGGGAAAGCTAAGAAACGAGCTCGAGGCTCTCGCGCTCGGCGTCTTGTGCCGGGCGCTTCTGCCCACGTTCTTGCACGAAAACGACACGACTGTCTGCTGCGTCGCTGTTGGCAAACTGTCTGAATCGCTTCAATTTCTCTTCGCTCTCTAAAGTTGTTTTCCATTCGCACTGATAGCGACCTACGAGCGCTTCCATCTGTTGTTCGAGTTCGGTTGCTATGCCTAGCTTGTCGTCGATGATGACTGCCTTAAGATAGTCCAGTCCGCCCTCGAGATTATCCACCCACACTGAAGTGCGCTGCAGACGATCAGCTGTCTTTATATAGAACATGAGAAATCTATCGATGAACTGAATTAGGACCTTGTCGTCGAGATCGGTAGCGAAGAGATCGGCGTGGCGCGGCTTCATGCCACCGTTGCCGCCTACGTAGAGATTCCAACCTTTCTCTGTGGCGATGATGCCGAAGTCTTTCGACTGCGCCTCAGCGCACTCGCGAGTACAACCGGAGACTGCAGATTTAATCTTGTGTGGGGAACGCACGCCTTTGTAGCGATTCTCAACGTATATTGCCATGCTGACACTGTCTTGTACGCCGTAGCGACACCAACTATTTCCTACACAGGACTTCACGGTTCTAAGAGCCTTGCCGTAGGCGTGTCCGGTTTCGAATCCGGCATCGATTAGTTCGCGCCAAATTTCCGGTAGCTGATTTAACCGCGCGCCGAATAGATCGATGCGCTGGCCGCCGGTAATTTTCGTATAGAGATCGTATTTCTTTCCGACATCTGCCAGCACGCCGAGTTTTTCTGGTGTTATTTCTCCGCCGGCGATGCGCGGAACGACCGAGTATGTTCCATCTTTCTGCATATTCGCTAGGAAGGTATCGTTGGTATCTTGCAGGCCCACGAGATCTGATTCGAGTACATAGCTGTTCCAAAGCGAAGCGAGTATGGAAGCTACTGTAGGTTTACAGATATCGCAGCCGCGCCCAATGCCATGTTTGTCTAGAAGCACGTAGAAGGATGTAATCGATTCCACCTTACAAATATGAAACAGTTCCTCGCGGGAAAATGTAAAGTGTTCACAGATGTGGTTGTTTATTTCTACGCCGCGTTCGGAAAGCTGACTATCGACCACCGACTTTAAGAGAGCGGTACAGCCGCCGCAGCCAGTACTCGCCGCTGTAACTTCTTTTATTGCTGCTAAAGACATGGCGCCGGCGTCCATGGCCTCGACAATGATGGACTTGGTCACGTTATGGCAGGAGCAGATGACGGCTGTTGCAGGAAGCGCGTTGACACCTAATGTTGGCGCACCGGACAGGATAGGGAGTATCAATACTTCCGGTTCTTCCGGCAACTCTATGCCATTTAAGTAGTATTGCAATAGAGTATCGTAGTCGCTGCAATCCCCGACTAAAACTGCGCCAAGGAGCTGCTTGCCATCTTTGGACACGATAATGCGCTTGTAGGTCTGTCTCTTTTCATTCGCGTATTCGAAGTTAATAGCGCCATCAGTTGCTCCCTGTACATCGCCGATAGAGCCCACATCGACACCTAATAATTTTAGTTTGGTGCTCATGTCAGCACCGGTGAAGGCGATCTTGTTTTCGCCCAGCTGACTGACGGCAGCTTCGGCCATGCGATAGCCCGGCGCGACCAAGCCGAATATTTTATTTCCAAGAAGCGCGCACTCGCCTATAGCATAGACATCGGAATCGCTGGTACGGCAGTGGTAGTCGATGACTATTCCCCCGCGCGGGCCGGTCTCAATTCCGGCATCTTTTGCTAGATTGTCATAGGGTCGTATCCCGGCAGAGAATACTATAAGGTCGATATCTAGATGAGTGTCGTCCGCAAACAGCATCTTGAGTCGACTCTTGTCGCCGTTCACGATTTGCTGTGTTGACTTACTAGTGTGAACCTGGACATCCAGTTCTTCGATCATCGCTCTAAGCAGTTGGCTGCCGCGCTGATCGAGTTGTTGATTCATTAGCCCCGGCGCGAACTCAACTACATGGGTCTGCAGTCCGAGGCTCTTGAGTGCATTAGCGGCCTCGAGACCGAGCAGTCCTCCGCCGACGACTACCGCCGAGGTGGCATTCTGCGATTCCGCCCTGATGGCGCCGAGATCGTCGATGGTTCGGTAGGCTAGACAGCCGGGGAGGTCCGCGCCCTTTATCGGTGGAATAAAGGCATAAGATCCTGTCGCCAACACTAGCTTGTCATAGCTGAACTTCCTGCCGGTACTGGTTTTGACGAGCTTATTGTCTCGATCGATGCTCTCGACGGGATCGCCGAAATGTGCCTCTACATTTAATTCCTTGTAATGCTCTCTCGTCGTTAGTGCCAGGTCTTCCGGATTGCGTCCAGAGAATACCTCGGACAGATGCACACGGTCGTACGCTGGGCGTGGCTCACCGCCTATAACTGTAACCAGATGTTGTGCCGATTGCTCTACCAGCTTCTCAACGTAGTAGTGGCCAACCATGCCATTCCCAATCACAACAATTTTCTTGCCCTGAGTACTATTCATTACTATTAATGTCCTGAGATTATCTCCACTGTTGCTGGCTCCGATTACATTGAGGCCAGCGACAGTCTCTGCTAGAGCGACTAAACAACCGAGTCATGCGCACAAGTTTCACATATCAATTGCACATACCATGCCATGTGAGAACTAGGCGTAGGGTTTGTCTAGATTAGGGGCGCGCGCGCAACGTTGATGCATGTCTAGCTGACCTTATAGCCCAATATCAGGGCGAGAACAGACGCGTCGCACCAGAATGGGGCTTTGGGTTTGTGCTGCACATAGAGTTTTGATTTCTAGCTGTTCATCGCCGCAAGCAGTCCAAGTACAAGTAGGGCGAGAATGAAGCTCAATCCTTGCCAAAACCGCAGTGGGTTTCTTTCTAAAAGTGGTCGTTGATCCTGAGTAGCGAGTTGGCTATTGGGATTGCGTAAATCGTAGAGGAATTCGGAGAGTTCGTGATAGCGCTTGATGGGGTCCGGGTGAACAGACTTTCGCAGTGTGTCATCTAACCAGCTAGGAATAGCATCATTGTGATCCCTACAGGGAATGTATCTCAGCTTATTAAAATCTATTTTTTTCTTGTTGGCCGGCAACGCTCCATAGGGGAGCTTCCCACCACTCAATAATTCATAACAGATAACACCTAGAGAGTAGATGTCGGAAGCATTGCTGCCAGCTTTATCAGCTAAATTTTCCGGAGAGGAATAGTTCTTCGTTCCCAATAAATTGCTGCGGTAGAGCGGTGAATCAATCTCGGCAATGCCCGCTACTTTGACCGAGCCGAAATCAACTATCTTTAAGCTGCCTTGCGCGTCGATGACTAGGTTCTCTGGTCTAATGTCTTGGTGTAACATTTCCAGACGGTGAAACGCCTGTAAGCCTTGTGCGATCTGTTCCACCATACTCCGAACAGCTTCAACCTGAGGTTCGGGATTGTCGTGTATCCACTGCCTCAATGTTAAGCCTGGGAGATACTCTGCGACGTGATAGAGGAATCGCCTGCGTCGAGTAGGTTCGTAAACCTTTAATACGTGAGGGTTATCGATCCGACGTCCGACCCATTCCTCCATCGTAAAGCGCTCGATGTAGGATGGGTCATCATCGTAGTTCACCGAGGGAGTCTTCAGCGCTACTTTTAAGCCGGTGTCTTGATCTATAGCGAGATAAACTTGAGATCGATTACTGGCATAGAGTTCTCGCACAATCTTATATCCATCTAAGATATGTCCCTCATTCAGGTCCGGAGGAAAGGGTAGTTCTGTTAATTCGTTGAACACCTCGTCCGCTTGCTGAGTTGGCAGTTCGTCTACTCTCAGAATTTGACAGCTTACATTATCAGGGCTTCCCTTTTCGAGAGCGGCTCGCGCCAAGAGTTCTGCGGCCTTATCGAGGTCTTTCTTGCAGGACAACACAATCGAAAGTAGCTCGTTATCCGAGAGATAGTCATGTATGCCATCGGTGCTCATCAAGAAGATGTCATTGCATTCAATAGAGAGTCGCTGGTAGTCGATCTGTAGATGAGTATCCACGCCCATCGCACGGCTCAGATAATTCTTCTCAGCCGATATCCATATACGGTGATCGGCCGTTAGTTGTTCCAGTATGCCCTGGCGCAATCTGTAGATTCGACTATCGCCGATATGGAAAAGATGAGCGGTTGTGGATTTGAGCACCAATGCACTGAGAGTACTTACGCGACCACGATGTGCATTGGTTTGTGTTCCTCCTTGTCGATATAGCCAACCGTTCAATGCGGTGCAGACTTGTTCAACAGACTTTTTTACAGACCAAGTTTCCGGCGTACTGAAATAATCTACTAAGAAACTCAAAACACAGGCAGAGCTAGCTTCAGCACCATGCTCGCTGCTACTGACCCCGTCTGCTATTGCAGCGGCGATTCCTTTAGTTTTTAGCAGTGCACCTTCACCGAGATGAACTCCTAGACTGTCTTGGTTGGCAGCCTTCACTCCCTTGTCGGAGAATGTGCCGATTTGTATGTGCAATACGATCGCCTGTAAGTTGAGTCGTGAACAAAGTTTAGGTTACATCTATAAGCTGCACGGTTCCATCTGGTAAGACCTCCACCATCCCTTCCGCTGGCTCATCGAGAAAATACACGGCAATAAGAGTTAGGGTCGCGCAGGCGGCAATCACTATGAAAAATGTTGATGGCGAAGCGAATGATAGTACCGCCAGGAATGTTATCGCACCCACATTGCCATAGGCGCCGACCATGCCGGCTATCTGCCCTGTAAGCCGCCTTTTTACTAAGGGTACCATTGCGAAGACCGCTCCCTCGCCAGCCTGTACAAAGAAGGAGCAGAACATGGAAACTGCAACCGCGAGAGGAATTGCCCAACTCGAGTCGATCTGACTCATGGCAATATAGCCAACACACAATCCAGTTAACGCTATGAGCAGGGAATTCCGTCTGCCAAATTTATCGCTAAACCATCCGCCGAATGGCCTAGACACCAAATTCATGAAGGCGAAGCCTGAGGCAAGCACGCCTGCCATTACCGGGGAAATTTCGAATGTATCTAGAAAGAACAATGGCAGCATTGATATCACGGCCAGCTCAGRACCAAATGTCGTTAGGTAGGCAAGATTTAAGATAGCCACTTGTTTGAACTTATAGCGATGTATATCTGGCACTTCGTCAGTGAAAATTTTTCTGTTCACCGAGTACAGCATCCAGCTCTGATAGACATAGATTGCAAACAGTAGAATGTATACTCCCAAAGATAAGCCGAAACCAATTAACCCTAGGATTGTTAGTCTCCAATTTAGGATTGCCAGCGCTCCAACTAGAGGCAGGTTCATTATCATACAAAACCAGAAATCTCNTACACTCGTTACTTCTAAGCCACCATTCTTATTGGGCTTGAAATAGGTAGAACCTTCCGGAGTATCCTGAACGCTAAAATAGTATATAAAGGAATAGACGAACAGCAGAGCACCGGTGCAGGCAACGGCATAACGCCACCCGTCTTCTCCGCCGAATRGYAATGCAAGTGATGGCAGAGCCATCGCCGCCGCCGCGGAACCAAAATTYCCCCASCCYCCATAGATCCCTTCTGCCAGACCTACTTGGCGAGCGGGAAACCATTCYCCGATCATGCGAATACCAATCACGAACCCCGCACCGACGAATCCTAATAGGAAACGAGTAATGATCAGCTGCTGGAAATTGTCCGCTAGGGCAAATGAGAAACAGACAATGCTGGAGCTAAAAAGCAGTATTGAGTAGACCAGTTTCGGTCCGTACTGATCGACAAGCATGCCGATGATGATGCGCGCGGGAATCGTGAGCGCAACGTTAATCATGAGCAATGCGCTCACCTCGGCGTCCGTCAATCCCAGGGACTCTCTAATGACTGCCATCAAGGGAGCATGATTGAACCACACTAAGAATGTGAGGAAGAATGCAAACCAGGTTAGATGCAGAGCTCGAATTTTTCCTGTAAAGGAAAGCAAGTTGAGAGTTGCGTTTGGAGATGACATCTGAAACCTTTTCTTAATGGTTAAAGATGTTTCGTGTTGCAAATGTTCTGCCAAGTTTTCTAGGAATTGTCAGAAGCCGAGAAGCGGCGTATTTCAGTCAGTATTTAGGAATTCAAATGCAGAAATCTAAACTGTAGGAAACCAAAATGGTGCTTGGTATTTTTTTTGCTCCAAAAAAGTGCAATTCTCAGAGTTTCTTCTACAGACGATGTTCGGTAGTCGCCGTTTAAAAGGCAAGGTTCAAGCTTAGCTAGAGCTTACTAGTGTTCACCTTGAAGCCGTCGCTATCATAATTGGCATATTTAAGCTCCAGCGTTAGATTAGGGCTGGGAAGTTACGCCGCGTTTAATGCTTTTGCTTGTCAAATTATATAATGCGAAACGAGAATCAAAATTCGATAGAATAGAGCCATGAAAAATAAATCTACTATTTCGTCAAGCTTGGAATCCCGAGTGGTAGCATTACCCGAGAGCAGCAGCTCGAAATCTTAGCCGATTTGTTTGAGCGACGGCGTGCGAAGGTGATCAGGGTTCCTTTGGTTTCTATTCTCGATGCTCCAAATCAGTCTTCGGT
>JAESUV010000149.1 GCA_016762975.1 Gammaproteobacteria bacterium
AAACGTTAGAACCCAACAGGTTAACGCCGCAATCGCATTGCTCGATGAGGGCTCCACGGTTCCCTTTATATCCAGATATCGAAAAGAAGCAACGGGCGGRCTCGACGATTTACAAYTGCGTGACTTGGAGTTACGTCTRCRTTACTTGCGCGARATGGATGAYCGCGTRGAGGCAATAGTCGCGAGYATTAARGAACAGGAAAAATTGACCCCTKYKCTKGAGAARCAGATTCGCARCGCCCAGACCAAGRCCGAGCTAGAAGACTTGTAYCTACCCTATAAGAAAAARCGTCGCACCAARGCCATGATCGCCATCGAGGCYGGCTTAGAGCCTTTGGCCGATAAGTTGTTCGCAGATCCGAYCCTCGACCCCGAAGYACAGGCCGCAAAATTTRTCGGCGAAGGCRTTGAAGACACCAARGCAGCYYTAGAYGGCGCGCGCGAYATCCTCATGGAACGCTTTAGCGAAGACGCCGCCCTGATGGGCAGGCTACGTAACCATCTATGGGACAAYGGCGAACTCCGCTCCAGCGTCGTGGAGAAGAACAAGGCGGATGCCGCCAAGTTCACRGACTACTTCGATTACAGCGAACGCCTGAACAAAATTCCCTCGCATCGYGCGCTCGCCGTTTTTCGCGGACGCAAGGAAGGCTTCCTGTCGGTTGAGATTGGCAGTGCAGGCCTTGAATCCGGCGCTACCGATCCCTGCGAAGGCATGGTTGCCAATCATTTCGGTATCGAGAACAAGGGCCGCCCCGCGGATAAGTGGCTAAGCGAAGTAATCACTTGGACCTGGCGCATCAAGCTCATCTATCGTCTAGAGACCGACCTACTTGGGCAGCTACGGGAACAGTCTGATGACGAAGCTATTCGCGTGTTCACAGAAAACATGAAGGCCATTCTATTAGCACCACCGGCGGGAAATAAAGTCACCCTCGGCCTAGACCCGGGCCTGCGTACCGGCGTGAAGGTTTGCGTGGTCGATCGTACTGGAAAGTTCATCGAAGACACGGCCATCTACCCACATCAACCGCGAAACCAATGGGACGAATCACTTTCCGTGCTGGCGAAGCTAGCGAAGAAACACAATGTCGAGCTCATCGCCATCGGCAATGGCACGGCCTCACGTGAAACCGACAAACTAGCCGGCGATCTAATTAAGCTACATACGGATCTAAAACTCGACAAGGCCATGGTGAGCGAAGCCGGCGCATCGGTCTACTCTGCATCAGACATAGCCAGAGAAGAATTTCCGGACCTGGATGTTACCGTGCGCGGCGCGATTTCAATTGCGCGCCGTCTGCAAGATCCCTTAGCCGAACTGGTGAAATTGGATCCTAAGTCTATCGGCGTGGGTCAGTATCAGCACGATGTGAGTCAGTTCAAACTTGGGCAAAGCCTGAACACGGTAGTGGAGGATTGCGTAAATGCGGTGGGTGTGGATGTAAACATGGCATCTGCTGCTTTGCTTAAACAAGTGTCTGGTCTCTCTTCATCCATTGCCACAAATATTGTTGAATACCGCAATCAACACGGCGAGTTCAAAAATAGACGCGACTTAAAAGCAGTTCCGCGCTTCGGCGAAAAGAGCTTCGAGCAAGCGGCTGGTTTCCTGCGCATCATTAACGGCGACAATCCCCTCGATGCTTCCGCTGTTCACCCTGAGTCCTACAGTGTCGTTGAGAAAATTGGCGCTGCCAACAAGAAAAAAGTAGCGGAGATGATGGGTGACCGCAGTTTTCTAAGCAAACTAAAACCGGCAGACTATACCGACGAAAAATTTGGACTGCCTACTGTCACCGACATATTGGCAGAACTGGAAAAGCCCGGTCGCGACCC
This sequence comes from Gammaproteobacteria bacterium, assembly GCA_016762975.1. GTDB lineage: Bacteria > Pseudomonadota > Gammaproteobacteria > Pseudomonadales > Pseudohongiellaceae > UBA9145. The sequence goes on from JAESUV010000149.1 coordinate 1,840, forward strand.
GCGACCAGAGTTCAAGACCGCCGAATTCAAAGACGGCGTCGAGTCTATGAAAGACCTCAAAGCAGGAATGCGGCTAGAAGGCGTGGTCACCAACGTAACTAACTTCGGTGCCTTCGTCGATATCGGCGTGCATCAAGATGGGCTAGTGCATATATCCGCATTGTCGAATCAATTCGTTAAGGACCCGCACACAGTGGTGAAGACCGGAGACGTGGTGAAGGTCAAAATCATGGAGGTTGATCTGCAGCGTAAACGCATCGGCTTAACTATGCGCCTTGATGATGAAGTACAGGCAAAAAGCCCAGGGGAAGAAACTGGCAAAAGCACCGCTAAGAGATCAGCTCGATCTTCACGCCCACCATCGGCAGAACGAAAACCTACGCAGCCTGCAGTAGGCAGCTTCGGCGCCTTGCTACAAGATGCCGCTAAAACAAAGAAATAGGCAAGGACAGCCTAAGGGTAATTAAGGATAGCTAACCCCTATCCTTAATTACTCGCTGAACATCTCGACTAATCCACGTACTCGCCGTAGGCCTGGCGCAGCCAATCGTTGGTGCTGTCATTCGCTTCAGCATAGCCATCGGCCGGCTCTGCTGCCAGCATCTCATCGACGGAGAGACCCTGCACTTTCGCGCGCACTAGACGCCCACGAATAACCACTAACATATCGCGAAATTCCAACAAGTCTGCCCTATTCGATAGTGCGCCGTGGCCGGGAATAATGATCGTGTCGTCATTAATCAGGGCGGAAATATTAAAGAGTGCATCGATCATGCCGTCGGCTGTGCCGCCGTTATCTCTATCGATGTAGGGCAGGCCATAACGTACAAACATATCGCCTGTGTGAATCACATTTGATTCTCGGAAAAAGATTTGTGCATCGCCGTCGGTGTGGCCGTCGCCAGTGTTGACGATATCAACTGCATTGTCATTGAAGTAGAAACGCATCTTATCCTCGAACGTAATCTTCGGTAGACCCACCGCTTCATATGCTTCTTGCACTCTACCGCTGCCGGTAAGAACCTGTGTGCTCTCCATGCGCTTACGCGCGTTGTCCTGTGCCACAATATAAGCACCAGCTCTACCGAAATTCGTATTGCCGTCTGTGTGATCATAATGAAAGTGAGTATTCATCACGAATGTCACCGGCTTGTCGCTAAGCTCGGCGATGGCCGCTTCAATCTTCTGAGTAAGAGGTCCGAACTGGTCATCTATAATGATTACCCCATCATCGCCGACGGATACACCAATATTGCCGCCACTGCCCTGTAACATATAAATGTTGTCGCGCACCGCTATGGTAGTAATTTCGACAGCGCTGAAATCCTGCGCGACCCCCATCAAAGGGAGTGACAGGAAAGCAAGCAATGCCAATCTGACCGAGCGGGTGTTTCTTTTTGTATTTCTCATTAGAATAGACTCTTTTTAGTTAGGGCTCGTGTACTGCCTTTTAAGCCGTTGTATTTTACCGCTATCGTTTAACTGCAATCGCCTGAATCTCGAAGCGTGCATCGAATAACAAACTGCCGRCGCCTATAAATGCGCGTGCCGGAAACTCCTGCGTGAAAAAAYYGCGGTATACGTCGTTGAAAACTTGRTACAAAGAYAAGTCAGAACAGAARATCTGTACATAGGTCAGATCGTCCATTGTCATCCCCGCGTCTTCCAACTGTGCCTTGATGCCGTTCAAAACATTGCGYGCTTCTRCYGCTGGGTCTRCAGGTACCGCCCCGTCCACCAARCCTAGCGTRCCYGAWATRTACAGAGTATTMCCGGTKAGCACCGCGCCGCTGAAGGGCGACACATCTGCCTSYGACGCATGATTGGGATTGATGTAGACTCGATCCTGCGCGGTCGCGCCGAGCGCAGTAAACAGCGTYAGGGCCAGSSCGGCYGAAAGTAGAATTTTTAACTTGATCATATTGGYGTTCCTATCCGATAATTTCAGCGTATGAGCATGACCGACAATTTACAAGGGTGCAAGCTATAGCCGTTANAGCCTGTTGANNTACCYTACTCRCACACGGCTTARGACTTRAATTTATTCGCGCTAGAAAGAGCGCCTACAATGGAAGATGGAGTAGAAGAATGATTATTGTAACTGGCACTGTAAACTTCGAATCCCTTGATGAAGTTGAGCAAGTAACGCAGGCCCTCATACGCAGAGCGCAGCGCAGCAGAAAAGACGCTGGCTGTATCGACTATAGCTTTTCGAAAAGCCTAGAAGACCCAACCAAGATTTATCTCACCGAAAAATGGGAAAGTGCCGAACTGCTGCAAGCCCATCTGGAAATCATTGACGAGGAATTCAGTACGCTTCTGGGCACAGCAAAAATAACGCACGCCACAATCGTTTCAAACGAAGCCGGCGAAGATCGAATACTGATGGAAAGATAATGTAGGAGTCTATTGGAAAAACCTGACCCCTTTTTTCATTCATTGTATTCTGTCGGTTGCATCTAGGGCTCCAAACCGAGCTGCTCAAGACGGCGAGCGCCACCCAATATTCCTGTCATGCCATAGTTACCTTCGTGACAGGCATATTCGTAAATTTCTTCGTCGATTCTCGATAATGCGTATTCCCCAGAGAACTGGGTAGTGAACACTGTTGGGTCATCTACGGTGAAGCCATAAATCATCTTGTTGTTGGAGTCTCTCCTAAAAGTTTCCACAACGGTGAGATTCTCGGTTGGTACTCCATACAATGTCTGCCAATTGTTGAAGTGCTTGGTTTCAACAACCAGCGTATCCCCTTCCCAACGCCCAATCGAGCTGCCCATCCATTTTCGGTGCACCTGCGCTGCCGGATTGTGATCATCCGATATCTTAATAATTCGAGTATCGTGCGCCATTTCGGTGGTAATACTGATGTACCCCGGCGACTGGTTAAACAGTAAGTGACTATTGTAGATGCTAGGTCGCATAACCGGACTGCCGAAGTTGCCATTCAACAGGCAACGCTCACCCAGACCCCGACCCTCAGGGCCATCGCTATTGCGGCCACGCCGATTTGCTGGCCGCGCATTCATTCTCTCACTATATCCCGCGACACGGTCAGGCAGTCGCCCGTTTGCCGGATCAGTAATTGCTGAAGTACGAAACTCGCCATCAATGGTGGGAATAAACTTAGCATCCTCGCGCCAGAATAAATCGTAATTACCCAACGATGGCAGTGCTTCACCAACTTCCGGCGGCGCACGATCAGGACTCAAGGGCTCATTTGCAGCCTCAAATTTCTGTTGTACCGCACTCTCCAGGACGAGAGCCTCTTCCTCGGTATAGGCACGCTTCTCACCCAGCTCTACCGATCTTTCAAAGGGCATGATCGTGGCGTGTTTCCATACACCGTGAAAGTTAGGCACACCCCATTCGGTCTTGGGAACTGCATAGTCCTGTGCTATGGCACTTGTGGCACTAAGACTGATCATCAGTAGGGGAAAAAGAATTTTCATTTGGATTCTCCGTCACGATTCTTCATTCAGGTGAACAAATTGAATAGGCAGGTTTGTAGAGAATATACATTAATTCGGGCTGTTTGCCTCCACCCGTCACTTCACTAGCCTCTAAGAAGCGATGGGAGTCCTTGAAGCTAGAACGGCGATAAATCAGTCCCGTTCCTAGTTGAGGACTGGTATATTGTATGCCGCTTTCTGAAAAGCGATAGCTAGTATCGCCCTTCCGAGAAAAATGAAACCAATGTGCTATAAGCGGCAAGCGGCAAGCGGCACATTAAATAACCAACGCATCGAATAAAGAGGCACTACATGTCAGTAAATTCTACCTACCTACAGATGTTCTCCACAGTAACCGAATCAGGAGAGCTGCGCCTAGAGTTGAAAGAACAAGAAACACCCAAGCCGGCCGCGGATCAAGTCTTGGTCAGAATTGAAGCGACGCCTATCAACCCTTCCGACCTAGGTGTCATGTTCGGCTTTACCGACATGAGCGCGGCCACCTCTACTGGCACTGCACTCACAGCGCCCGTCTCCGATCAGGGCATGCGAATTATGAAGGCACGGATAGGTCAAGAACTGGCCGTTGGTAACGAAGGCGCCGGCACGGTTGTCGCGACTGGCGATAGCGAGGCAGCCAAAAGTTTAGACGGCAAGATTGTTGCGATAGCCGGTGGTGGCATGTACGGACAATACCGCTGCGTAGATGCATCAGCCTGCCTGCCTTTATTGGAAGGCCATACCGCCCAAGATGGCGCGTCCAGTTTTGTGAATCCCATGACTGTACTGGGGATGGTCGAAACCATGAAAATGGAAGACCACACGGCACTCGTCCACACCGCGGCGGCATCCAATCTAGGCCAGATGTTAAATCGTGTCTGCCAGGCTGACGGCGTTGAGCTAGTCAATATTGTACGCAAAGAAGAGCAAGCCACGCTGCTCAAAGACATGGGCGCCAAATATGTAGTTAACAGTAGCGCCGACAGTTTTATGGCCGACCTGACTGATGCCATTCACACAACCGGTGCAACGCTAGCGTTCGATGCAACCGGCGGCGGCATGCTCGCCTCTAATATTCTTACTTGCATGGAAGCTGCCGCAGCGAGAACTCCTGGCGCCTACAGCATCTATGGCTCTATTAAACACAAACAGGTTTATCTGTATGGCGGACTCGATACTTCCGCCACGACCTTAAGCCGAGGCTATGGCATGGCATGGGGCGTTGGCGGCTGGTTGCTACCTAACTTTCTTGCCAAGGCCGGCATGGAAGTCGCTGGACGCTTGCGCGCTCGAGTGGCAAAAGAACTCACTACTAGTTTTGCGAGCAACTACACCAATGAAATCTCATTGACCGACGCCTTACAGGTCGAAACTATGCAGCAATACTACGCGAAGCATACAGGCGAGAAGTTTTTGGTTTGTCCACAGAAGTAGTCTTCCCTACAACGGGACTGGGTTTGTTTATCTAGAAAATAAATCTGTCCCCATTTACTCTCAAGTTTCGTAATCACGGCTGAAAGGATTTCCACTATAGGCTTGTCAGGATCTGAATAAAAAATGCAAACATCAACCATTTTGTTATCCTTTGTTCAATTCGACCAATGACTTTTCCAACGCCCTGATGGAGGAAGACATTTCAGATGTATCACTAGTCCATTGTCTATGCTCCAGTGACAACTGGTCGTTAACCGCATCAACATATTCAATTAATATGTGAGGATTAGTCCCTGTTTCTATGACCTCTAAAACATCATCGTATTTCTCAGCTATCCTGCTAAGGATGTCGGCTGTTCGATTGTATCTTTCGGCATTTCTTTCATCTTGATTCAACTCTTCTCGCCTACTAGCGACAACAGCTACAGCCGCACCGATTGTTCCGAGAACAGCAAAAGGTAGCACTTCTGGCAAAAATGCTCCTAACATCCCCAAAAACCCGGACCCTAGCGCCAAGGAAATGGCAGCCGCAGCACTAATAATTGATGTCTTTTCATGAGATTTTTGATGCTCAGCCCCCCTTACCGAATAATACGTATACTGAACATCGAGTTGATATCGTTTGAAAAAACAGGCAAAAAGTAAATGAGTGTAAAATTCGACCTCATGCCTATCGAGAATATATTTTGCCATCGCTAAAAAAAGCCCTAACCGCTCGATTTCGGCTCTAGCCCTAGCTGACATCCATTGCTCCAGTAGCTTTTCGTTTCTTATTTGAGTTAGCCGAAAAAGAGCAAATGAACCAAAAATCGTGGAAGTCGCCCCAAGCATGAATGCAGCATAGTGCAGATATATACTCGATTCTAAGGCAAGCGCTGCCAATCCAGCCAACAAACTACCTGAAATCGCTGATATACAAACAGCCCAGGTAGCATCAAGCGCAAAGACCTTAAACTTAGCTTGTTGTCGTACAGCCTCGCTGTCGTATTGCTCATAGCGTTTTGCTATTTCTCTGAACAGTGAATGACCAAGAATGGCGGCGATTTCTGGGGCAGCGGCATTCAACTCTTCGCCAAATTCGGAGGGCCGAATCTTATAGTCGTTGGTTGAATGGCTGCTTATAGCTAGTTTTGCTTTCGAAATTAGACTTTCCATAAGCCAAAACCAATATTCTTATTTTAATAGCCGGTGGGACTTACAATTAGACAAATTGAAACTTTTAGAGTACTTGGATAAACATTTCCATAGCCAATATTCTTATGAAGTACATGGTACAAATCGTGTCACTATTTGACCGATGAATCAACTAATGAATATGCGGGGCAGCCCTATTTCTCGTAGACAACAAACTCAGCGATTGTCCGACTGCATCTCAACTTGAACTGCTTGAATTCTTTCACATAAATCTCTGCACCCTTAACCAATCCTGCCTGCTGCTCCGCAGACAAAGTCTTAACTTCTTTAGCCGGCGACCCCATCATGGACGATTCATACTGAATATGGATTCACTGTCTACGCGAGTATAGTCGTTGTACCCCAATCTCCCGATGACCAGAATTTTCAGCACATCAACCAAGCCTTCCTCGGTAATAAATTCATCCTTTATGTGAATTCCCACTACCTCGCCAAATAGTACCCGATACGCATCCGCCTCACTCCAACCTGGGATGTCCACGCTTTTTAGGTAACGGCATTCCAGATGCACAGGTGCTTCTTTGATGCGCGGGGCACTGACAATTTTGGAGGGGATGGCAGTCAATCCTGACAGGCTTATCTCATCACTTTCCGGCGGCAACGCCTCGGAAGATTTGTTCATTTGTTCACGGGTATCCCAGGTGGCTAAGTTGCAAACAAACTCGCCTGTTTCTTCAATATTTCTTACCGAGTCTTTCATGCCATCGGCGGCCGAACCGACACCGGCTGAAAACATTACCGTGGGCGGACTGTAACTGACCGCGTTAAAAAAACTGTAGGGTGCGAGATTGTGAATACCCGACTTGTCACTTGAGCTGATCCAACCAATCGGACGCGGGATAATCAAACTATTAAAAGGGTTCTTGGGTAGACCGTGATTTTTTTTCTTGGGTTCGTAAAACATAATAATGGGATCCTAGTGTGACTGACAACGGGGAACCCGACACGCAGAATGAATCAATGTTATTTGCTAGAACAATTACCGATCATCCTGCTGTAACTCCGTCTTAAACTGTTTGAATTTCTCAACATAAATATCAGCACTTCTAATTAACCCAGCCTGTTGCTCCGCAGACAAGGTCTTAACAACCTTAGCCGGCGAGCCCATCACTAAAGAGCCATCAGGAATCTCCTTTCCTTCTGTCACCAGACTGTTCGCACCGATCAAACAGTTCTTTCCAATCTTCGCGCCATTGAGCACAACAGCATTAATGCCGATCAAAGAGTTATCGCCTATCGTGCAGCCGTGCAACATCACCTTGTGACCGATGGTGACGTTCTTGCCGATCGTTAGCGGAAAACCTACATCACTGTGTAGAACTGAACAATCTTGCACATTGGAATTCTCGCCAATGGTGATGAGTTCGTTGTCGCCACGCACTACTGCGTTGAACCAGACACTGGCGTTATTCTCCAAGCGAACATTGCCTATTACGTCGGCACTCGGCGCGACGAAATAATCTTCGCCTGCGATATTTACCTTTTCCTCTCCTAAACTGTACAGCATACTTCTGTTCCTTAATTTGTATTGGCGCCGTTTATTCTTATTCTGTCTGCGAGTCAAGTCGCAGGAAATAGCGCGGAGGGAAACCAGTGCGAAATCGAAATTCGAAACCGAAACTGTAGACCTCTCCGATATGTTCTTCCTCGACTCCTTCCAAAGGTACTGCCAAATAGTTTTCGAATGAATCCTCACCCGGAAATTTTACTTCGACGTTGGGATTGGCGAGTGCTTGGTTGTACCAGGCACGCGGCCAATGGTTGGCAGCTATGTAATTATTGCCATCGATCTGTTCAAGCCTCAACACTCGCTCATGACGTTCGTTGTCGCCGCTGAAAGTTGCTATGACCAGTGAGGTGCTGCCCTGAGGCTGGTTGTATCCGAGTCGGGCTTCGAACCAGACGATAGAACCTACATAGGCCAGAAATAACACACCTACTCCGATCAGTGACCACTTTACGATCTTGTTGTTTTTCATTTTTACTCCTCACAAACTGAATTTCTGCATTCCCATTCAAAGCCAATTGGCGCAGAATCATTGTTCGCTAAATAAAAAGTCTAAGCGGGTGTAGCTCAGTTGGTAGAGCTCTAGCTTCCCAAGCTAGTTGTCGCGAGTTCGAATCTCGTCGCCCGCTCCATTCCTTTCACATCTCTTTCCTAGGGCAGCCGAAACACATACAAGGTGTTACCGCCGCCGCGCTGACGAATCTCAGGCGTGTGGCGTCGATAGTTAACACCTTCGCCCGCCGCTATCGCGATGTATTGCACGCCATCTACGCTATAGCTCACTGGGAATCCTCCAGCGTTCGAGTTGAGAATTTGTTCCCAAAGAATATCGCCATTGTCGGCATCGAACGCACGCAAGGTTCTGGCATCGTCCGTGACAAAAACAAGTCCGCCGCCTGTTGTTAATACTGAGCCACCTATGCCGGCTCGCTGCCTATAGGTCCAGCGTGTCTCGCCAGTTGCTACATCGATGGAGGTAAACTGTCCGACCTGACCGGTATCTTCTGGCCCGACTTCCGCGCGGCTTCTGGCGGAGGCATGGTGTAGGCCCACGGTTGGCTCCACCGGCCTTAGAGCAAAATTCATGCAGGTATTGTTCGTTGGTGCGTACAGCGAATTGGTTTGTGGACTGTAGCCTACCGAGTTCCAATTAATACCACCCTGCGTAGTAGGGCACACAAGTTTCTGTTGTCCGATCTCGGTAATATGGATTTCCGGGTTGGTGATGCCTTTACGCCCTTCTATGTCGACACCAACGATGACGTTCTGGAAATTGGTCTCGGTGGCCCAGAGGAAATCGCCTGTAGCGGCATCGAGTGTCCAGACGATTCCGGGCTTGCCTGGAATACCGGTGATTACTTTCCTGCGCTCGCTAGATGCGATATTTGGATTCATCCAAGACACTGCATCGACGTCGGGCCTGACCTCTGTCTCCACGATCAGCCGCTCGAAGGGATGATCCTGATCCCAATTGCCACCAGGGATGTGCTGAAAGTACCAAGCRATTTCACCCGTATCGGCATTCARYGCCAAGGTGGAGTTGGTATATAGAACATCACCRCCTTTGGTGCCACGTTGTATYTCTCCCCAAGGGATGGGCACCGCTACGCCRATGAAAATCAAATTCARYTCGGGATCGAARCTGGCAGGCATCCAGGCRGAACCRCCGCGGCGCTGTTCGTCGGGTACGTCTCCCCAACTTTCCCAGYTAGGTTCGCCAATTTTAGGYACGGTATTGGTYCGCCACAACTCCTCACCGGTGTCGGCATCGTGCGCGGTAATCCAACAGCTAGTATTRATGTAGTAGCAACCAGACATGCCTGTTATGACCTTGCCGTTGAAGACCTGAGGACCACCTGAATAGTGCTGACCAACAGTCCAATCTCCGATCTTCTTCTCCCAGGTAACTTCACCGGAGGTAGCGTTCAATGAAACTATGTAGGCGTCGCGAGTCGCCACTATCAGTTGATCCTTATAAAGGGTGCCATTGCGATTCGCACAGGAGAGCGGTGCAACATGATCGATAGTAGCTCTTCTGTATTCCCACAATGGTTGACCTGTAGTCGCGTCTACCGCCTCGATGAAGTCGCAGGCCTGTGGTAGGAACATGATGCCATCGTGCACCAGTGGCGTAGTCTCCTGCTTGCCCGGTTCCATGGTCCAAGACCAGGCCAAACGCAGACTGTCTACGTTGTCTTTGTTAATTTGGTCCAGCGGGCTATAAGCCCAGTGATTCGGCGTGCCGCGCCACATCAGCCAGTCGCTAGCCGGCGGATTGGCAAGCTCTTCTAAGGTGACAGGCGTGTAATTGTCCAGCAATGCTTGTGGCTGGGCCACGACGGCTGATGCGCTTAGTAGTAGTGCTACCGCTGCTATGCTTCGAGTAGCCGATAGGCAGCGAATGAAAGGACTGAGGACTGGCATGGTGTATTCCTTCTTCTTGTTATACATGTCTTAGGACACGTTTTAGGCCGAATTCGATTCCAGCAAGTCCAGATTAGCAAACTTCTACTGAAAATAGACCCATCCGCTGCTAATATCCGCCGATGAAGTCCTTATAAAATCAATAGTGGAATCAATAGTGGAATCAATAGAACCCACCAAGCAAGGCGACCTGAATCAGCTAGTCTCACTGCTAGACCAAGCACATCAGTCCCTAGCTCAACATTGGCTGGGAGATGACTTCGTTATTGAGCTGCTGTTGGCCAGCATAATTGACAGAGGTCACGTCCTAGTCGTGGATGTGCCTGGTGTCGGAAAAACAACATTGGCCAAGGGTCTGGCACT
>JAESUV010000150.1 GCA_016762975.1 Gammaproteobacteria bacterium
ATGGTGCAGGGTGAACTGCGGCCGGACCTGACAATCATCTTAGACCTCGATCCGGAAATTGGGATGGAAAGAGCCAATAAYCGAGGCGAGCTAGACAGGTTCGAGCGCGARCARCAGAGTTTCTTYCGCCGCGTYCGGCAAGGTTATCTTRATATCGCGCAGGCGGAACCCGATCGCTGTTTGGTAATCGATGCATCCNAAGCCGTTAGAGRRTGTAAARATGGATTTATTAGCKGCCTTAGAGCACGGCCTTTCMAGAATCACATAAAGTAAGAATTGATGAACGAGACTRCTTCGAATTCAGYAAATGCTTTAAACGCGCCATTGCCTTGGCAGRGTGCGCAGTGGGCRCAACTTAGCCGCGCATTCGCAGCCAATCAGTTGGCGCACGCGTATCTATTCAGCGGCAGCGAAGGCTTAGGMAAATCCCTCTTCGCCAAGAGTTTTGCRAATTATGCGCTGTGCTTAAAYCCTATTGCTCAAAATGCTGCAGSTGGACTTGCAGATACCATGATTGCCTGTGGRACATGCTCGAACTGCCTTAAAGGYGGGCTGGGCAATCATCCTGACATTCTAACAATTGAGCCGGAAGAGGGCAGTAAGAACATCAAGATCGATCAGATACGCTGGCTCTCAGAATTCGTAATTCGTAGCAGCCATTCCGGCGGAGCGAAGATGGTGATTATACAGAGCGCACATCTTCTAAACGCCAACGCGGCGAACGCTCTATTAAAAACCCTTGAAGAACCAAACGACAATACTCACGTTATCCTCGTTTCCGATCACCCAGGTCGACTCGTAGCTACAATACGGAGCCGATGTCAGAAACTTGCGTTTCAAACCCCCAGTGCAGACGTCGCAGCTGACTGGTTGCAGTCGATTATTGGAACAGGAAATACTGACTTACTTCTTGATGCCAGCGACATGAGACCACTCCTTGCACTGCGGTTAGCAGAGGGGGATTCGCTGCAGGCTCGGGCGCAATTTCTACAGGGCATCTGCGATGTGAAAACAGGGAAGAAGTCGCTTCAGCAAGTACTCGCACTAATCGCGAAGAACTCAGAATCGGAGGTTTTGCAGCACTTCTCTGTATTCTTGTCTAAACTTACTAAATACAGCCTAACTGGCATCATCGATAACGAAGGCGATCCTGCATTTCAAAGCATGTATGCCCTGTTGTCTCCCCCTAAAGAGAAGCAATTAGCGCAGCGGGTAGCCAGTTCACTTGCACATTTTTATACCGAAGTAGAAACGGCGCGGGGACAGCTCGCCTCTAGCACAAACCCAAATCCACAGCTCATTATGGAATCTATTCTGTGGCAATGGAGTAAGCTAAATCTTCACTAGAGAACCGTCGCAGAAAGAGGGAATTGCACATCACAGCCAACGCCGCCATTCTCTCTATTCACATAGATAGTCTCGATACATTAAAAAGCACTTACATGCCGTTTCTAAAAAACGGCGGGCTGTTTTTGCCAGCGATGGCGCTTCCTCAGAAGGCAGAGCAGTCATGTAATAGCTATAAACTCCAAGACAGCGTGTGCCTCCTATTGCAGCTTCTTGATGAATCACAAAGATACTTCTGCCTAACTAAAATTGTCTGGATAACGTCGACCGAAGTACGCGGGGATCGCTGTAAAGGAATAGGCTTGCACTTCGACAGAGGTGACTCGCCCCTTAGATATCTGATTGAATCGAAGCTTGCCGCTTGTAAAAGTGGGCTAGGGCAATCGCAGACACTGTAAAGAATGTTCTGCCGTTTGTAATTATTTCCGCGCTACAGCTCGACACGACAGGCAATGTGTCTAGCGATAGCAAGACTTGCCGTGAGCCCCGGCGACTCCATGCCAAAAAGCTGAATCAGCCCAGGCACTCCRTGGGYACTTTCTCCTTGAATTTCAAAGTCGGCTGCCATTTCGCCTAGCCCAGATAATTTGGGTCGGATTCCTGAGTAGGCCGGCGTKAGGTCAGYAGCCTTTATYGCAGGAAAATAAGAAGAGATACTTTGCGCAAAGATTTTTGCTTTGTTGCCGTCAATCTCAAAATTTGGWTTCTTTAYGTATTCTRCATCKGGSCCGAATTTAAGTTGCGATGACATGTCCATAGTCGCGTGAATTCCSAGGCCCGYGGTATTGGCTTCKGGCATCGGRTAGAYCAAATGAGAAAAAGGATTRCGCCCCCGGTAGKCGAAGTAATCGCCCTTGCAGTAGTGAAKCTTGGGTATGGTGCTTTCCGGCACAGCACAGATCCTATGCGCAACAGATTGCGCCTCTAGCCCGGCCGCATTGATTAGCTGCTGRCAGTTAAATTGGTASGGCTCAGGRTTTCGATTCTCATCGAGCTGACAATGCACGACGAACGCGCCAGCCTCAATATCAATTTTCTCGACACGTGAGTACGGCGAAAATTGYACACCAAGATTTTCCGCYAAATGCAGYAGRCTTTGCATATAGCTGTGACTGTCTATGATTCCAGTKGACGGGGAAWGCAAMGCAGCATCRGCTTCGATATGGGGTTCTARTYTTTGGAGCTCTACTTTATTTAAGAGTYGCAGGTCTAGTACGCCGTTGGCGATTGCTTTTTGTTTAAGYTGCGCTAGAGCATCGACCTCTGTGYTCTTTGCGACTATAAGYTTGCCAATTTTCTGGTGCGGAATATCGAACTGTTCACAGTGACTGTAGAGTAGCTCTTTGCCAGTAATGCACAGTTCTGCCTTTAGGCTACCCTTTGGATAGTAGATGCCCGCGTGAATCACCTCGCTATTGCGGCTGCTTATGTGCTGCCCAAAATTCGATTCACGYTCTAGGATCACAATGCTTAYCTCTTGATCCCKGTATTTTTTGGCRAGCTCATAAGCGGTGGCCAAACCAATTACGCCAGCACCGATCACACAGATATCAAAACTGTCTCTGTTACTCATAAACCYTTGCCTTACTMTTTGCTAACGAAGCGYTCGCCCAACTTTTAGTCGCTGATAATATTCCTAAAGGTAAGRTTGATGCGAGCYTCGGCTAAKCCGTTCTCCTTCGGCAGYTGATGCAACCAATGTTGCTGCATTGTYCCRSCCATGACAAGCATGCTCCCGTGGCGCAGCAGCAATTGGTATTTCTTCGCYGGCGTCTGATGCCTTTGCTTTAGCTCGAAAATTCTTTCTGCCCCYAAGCTGACAGATGCRATTAYTGGTGTATCGCCTAGTTCGGCTTCATCGTCGGCATGCCAMGCAACGCTGTCTTGYCCGYTSCGATAGTAGTTGATCAATACTGAATTAAAASTCGTGTCGATTAAATCGGYGACGCGGTTATGAATGGTTTTTACAGTTTCATYCCAGGGRCNAGGGNGWGAGCCTCACRCCCGAGTARCCATACTCACTTGTRCGATCACCCATCCAGCATTGCAGTCGTGGTATGGCGCGCAGCTTTCCAGCAATCCTAATGTGCTCTTGTTGCCARGGAATATCAGCTATGAGYTTCTCAAACATCTGAGTAGCCYTAGCGCGATCAACTATCCGCGGATATTCGAGTAATTCCGCTTTGTCTATCGAATGCGTAATAGCCTGCTCTGAAGATTCATCGCCGTCGAATAAATTGGCCTGCATGCTGGGTCTTATATTCTCGTAAGTGTAGCTAAGGCATAATGCCGTTTTAGGTTTGTGCGCCGAGGCTCGGTGCTGGGCTCGAACAATAAAAGGATACAGGAACTTGGAACCATTTGATTACGATTTATTTGTTATTGGTGCAGGTTCAGGAGGCGTTCGTGCGTGCCGGATAGCGGCCAGTCTAGGGGCGAGGGTAGCTGTCGCCGAGGAGCGGTATTTTGGCGGCACCTGCGTAAATGTAGGCTGTGTGCCGAAAAAGTTGTTTAGCTATGCGGCGCACTATTTTGACGATTTCGAGGACAGCAAGGGATTCGGCTGGAGTTTCGATAATCTGCGCTTTGATTGGAGCGTACTTAAGGCGAATAAAGACATTGAAATCAATAGGCTAAATGGAATATATAAATCACTACTTGATTCAAATAAAGTAGCGATCTTCGAGGCTAGAGCGAGGATATCTGGCCCCAATGAAGTTCAGGTCGAGGGCAAAAAAGTTACTGCCAAGCACATATTGGTAGCCGTTGGTGGCTGGCCCTGGACTCCTGAGTTTCCCGGTAGCGAGTTAACCGTAAGCTCCAATGATGTCTTTGCCATGGATCAGCTACCAGCAGAGATTGCAGTAATGGGTGGCGGATATATTGCCGTGGAATTTGCCAGCATTTTCAGCCGCTTAGGGTGCAAAACAAGCCTTATCTACCGCGGAGACCAGCTGTTACGTGGCTTTGATGAAGATATACGGAAGTTCATTACTACCGAGATCGGCACGCATGTCGATCTGTATCTCGAAAGTGATATTTCCGAGATACAGAGAAAAAACAATAAGTTAGACGTATTGTTTAAGTTAGGATCTACGCTTAGCTGTGACATGGTACTCGCGGCGACTGGCCGACTTCCGCTTACTGACGATCTCGGCTTGGAAACCGTCGGTGTCGAGCTAGCAAAAAATGGAGCTATCAAGGTTAATGAGCATTTTCAGACCGCTGAGCCCAGCATATACGCGGTCGGCGATGTCATCGATCGAGTCGCACTTACACCTGTAGCTTTGGCCGAAGGCCAGATAGTCGCTAGAGCGCTATTCTCCGATGACGAAAAGCCGATGGATTACAGGAATATTGCCACAGCCGTATTCTGCCATCCAAACATCGGTACAGTCGGTCTGTCTGAGCAAGCGGCTGTAGAAGCCGGATTCGAGATTGATGTCTATGAGAGCGTGTTTAGACCGTTGAAACACACACTGAGCGGGCGCGATGAGAAATCTATGATTAAACTCATTGTCGATAGAGAATCAGATCGAGTTATCGGTTTACATCTGGTAGCCGCTGACGCTGGTGAGATCGTTCAGGGCTTGTCTGTGGCCATTAACTGCGGTGCAACCAAGGCCGACTTTGACCGGACCATCGGAATACACCCGACGCTGGCTGAAGAGTTCGTTACGATGCGTACAAAGCGCGGCATTAGTTAGCGGCGAACGGGCCTACAGGCGTATAGCCAGTGTTCTGGGGCGGTATTTCCCTATATATTGGCTATTTCACTATTTCCGGTAATAAAGATTACCGGAAATAAGAAAGGAGGTGACTATTCCCTGAGTTATCAAGGGAATTCGTCGTACTTCTCAGACCCTGCTTTAAGAAGCTCCTCTGAAACGGAATTAAGAATCGCAAATCTATTCAATTCGCCTACGATATAGCCAGCTTCCGCGAACTTAGGCCACAATCGCACCAAACTACGCGCATCATGGTACATAAACCGGTCTATCTTACGATTAGTGCCTGAGAGCTTTTTACGGCTCTCTGCAATCTCTACCTAGACTTACAGGCCTTTGCTAGACACTGTATATATTTTAAAACACACTCTCTTTTTGATCAGAACAAAGCCAATTGATAGCCAGCTCCTCATTGCCAAATACCTTGGCATCGAACGATATTTCGGCTTTAACCCGAGCGATCATGAGCTCACTCATTCTTTTAGAATGCGGGCTAGATTCAACTACGGCGATCCTGAGATTTGAAGGTAGCTTTAAAGAATGAAAGCGATAAACCCAAGTCATGGCCCCTCCCGTTGAAAGCGCTGGAGGTTTACCAATAACAAGTACGCGAGGACAACGACGTAACTCGACCTCACTTAAAACTGACTTGGCCAAAATGAACCAATTTCTTGCTTCTGAAACATCTGCCACCTCTACAAGAATAAACCTATCATTAAATACAATTTTGAACTGTTGCTGATCCATCTAAATCTATTGCCTCAAGGGTCAAGAAATAAAGTAGATTAAGTTTACTACAGAATATCCGGCGGGAATCCCCATAGGTAAAATAGCTTAACGGCTATTTTAAAAATGAATTCGAATATTGTAACAATTGGAGGCTTATTGAAGAAATTGCAGTGAAGAAAAGAAGCTATTACCGCAAAGAGTAGGTCAAAATATCGCCCCGCTCGGGCAGTAGTAAAAATTACCGGAAATAAACTTAAGCTGATTATTATGTGCTGACCTCAAATTTTACACTGTTCTTGTTCTGACATAGCCGTGTAAATAGCACCATACAAGTGAATTTCTGAATCTTCTGGCTGCTTGTATAACCAGCTAAGCGTTAGTTCCCATACAAGAATGGTGCTAGATCAATTATAGGTAAACAATCAGATTTTCTAGGCACTTGTAGTGAGACAAGCATGGCTGCAATGTACCCTTCGCACCACCGACCTGCTTCTAAACCCTGCAAAGACCGATCAATTGAGATCGACTTAAGGAGAAATCCTGTGTAAGGCACACCCCTCTTTTTAATCAGAACAAAGCCAATCGATAGCCAGTTCCTCATTGCCAAATACCTCGGCATCGAACGATATTTCGGCTTTAACCCGAGCGATCATGAGCTTACTCATACTCTTAGAATGTGGGTCAGGTTCAAATACTGCCATCCTGAAATTTAAGGGTATTGCTAAGCTCTGAAAGCGATAAATCCAGGTCAAAGCCTCATTCGTTGAAAGCGCCTTCCTTTTAGGAGCAATAAGTACGCGGGTACAACAACGTAATTCGACCTCACTCAAAACTGACCTGGCCATAGTAAACCAATCACTTAATTCTGAAACATCTGTAACCTCTACGAGAATGAATCTATCTTTAAATACGATATTGAATTTTTGCTGATCCATCTAAATTTAATATCTCAAGAGTCAAGAAATCACGTAACTTGAGTGTACTACAGAATTAAAATGCCAATAACGAGATCACACCCTATAGGTGTAGTAAAGATTATCGACGCTATCCTCGGATTATTCGTCACATATCACTGAATTTGACGGAAGTTACAAAAGAATAGCGAGATTTTGTCGCTTATATGAACATATAAGCTAGCTGGATTACTCGATTGACCATACTTGCAGTAGTTGTAGCCAGTATCATTAAAAAGTGAAACTACGATAAGTAATAAAGATTAATGGAAATACGGGTCAAGCAATTGATCACCGGTTATACCGTTTCGTCCCCTTACTGTACGGTCTAATAGCTTCAACTCTTTCGAATTTTGAAGCAATTCATTTCGAGAACCCAGCTCCACATTCTCATCATCTAGAACTCCCTTCGATGCAGTGCAGCCCGTCAACATCGAGAGACAAGCACAGAATCCACATATACAGGCTAAAAGTTTCATCAGTAGTTTCTCCTCTACGTAGTGCTAATCAACGGGAATAATCATAGAGTAATGAGTTTACCCTGCAATAATAAAGATTATTGGAAATAACCCGGAAGATACCACCTAGCTGTCTTTCCCTGCCTCATGCTCCTTTCTTGTGGCCCTTGTAAGACCTAACAGCTTCCAGAGCGCGAATACCCCCAGCCCCATTAAACCGAGCTTCATAAGTAATTGTTTGGTACTTGCTGTCGGCAGATAGAAACCGATAATGATCAAGTAGACGATTGTAATGAGCTGAAGCAATATCAGCGGGAGTGCGTCGGGGATTTTACTGACTAAAGCTTTTAGAGTTTTACTGGGCATGTCACTTCCTCTAAACCATTCAATTTGGAAGAGTTTCAAGGTGATCCGCGTGCTCAAATAGCCTTCTAGCAACTATTTACTTATCATTAACACTCTATCTATATGATATAACTATGTTAATAATTTAAAATAATACGTAAAAATAGTTATTGTCCTACGCTGGGTCGCCGCGGCCTGCTCGTTCTCGCAAATATTCTCGGTAAGGCATAGCGCGAGTTTGGCACTCATCATACTCTCTCCTATGCTTGACTCGCTAAACACCGCGAGTCTTACACCATGAACCAGTTGAGGGGCTGCGAGTCAAAATAGCGACTGAACTGCCCCGTGACCGTAAGCTATTCCGAAGCGCTTCGGAAGCTTTACCGCGGATTCAGTATTTACGAGACTGCAGCCACCGCGTCTCCTTCCCGCCGCCCTATTGAGTTCCCCGTCTATTAATTCATGTCCTGCTGGTTATCCGTGTAGAACTACCCTTACTAAGATTTTTAGTCCAAATAGTGATAATTATTAGTGATTTAGGAAGTCTGTCTAATAATTTCTCTATTTTATTGAGGCCCCTAAGGAGCTGATGGTTAGTTGGACTAGTGCTATTGCAGCTCGAACTCCTTGTAAAACCCCTGTGAACTGCGCAATCAGGCTGGCTTATCAGGCATACTGTGCATCAAGATCGATGGTGAGGATTACCCCTTGGCAAACCTAGAAGGTCAGATTTGGCTGACCGACGCGACATCCAAACGCCTGATGCTCGATCAAATCGATCTGCTGCAGGCAATAGCCGATACCGGCTCCATCACGGCTGCTGCGAAAATTGCAGGCGTGAGCTACAAAACGGCCTGGGATAGGCTGGAGCGCATCAACAACCTTTCCGAGCAGCCTGTCATAGATCGAAGCGCCGGCGGTAGCAATGGCGGTGGTTCCATTCTTACGAGTTATGGCGAGGAAATGTTGAATGGTTTTAATCAGTTACAGGAACAACATAATCAATTTTTAGAAAGCCTAAATCAACAGCTAAACTCATTGGACGATGTGTCAAAATTCATGAAAAGCACCCTCCTACAAAGCAGTGCTCGCAATCAATTCCTAGGCAGTATTGCGGAGATAGAAATTGGGGCCGTCAATTCAGAGGTGCAGGTACAGATATCCGACCAGCAGCGGATCGTGSCCATGGTCASMGAGCAAAGCCGMCGAGAGATGGAGCTTGCTGAAGGCCAGTCGGTTATTGCCATGATTAAAKCCTCTTCGGTGACCTTRGCTGTGGGTGACGACCTCMGGGTCAGTGCTCGCAACGTTCTGACTGGGGTTTTAGTTAATCTAGAGCGCGGWGCCGTGAACGCCGACGTGACTATTGAGCTGGCAGGCAAGAAGACGTTGAGTGCAATGATTACAAGCAAGAGTGCTGATCAATTGGTCCTAACTGAGGGAATGGTGATTTCTGCGCTGTTTAAGGCTTCTAGCGTCATTCTAGTGATGGCCTAGCCTTCAACAGCTACCCGCATCTGCAGGAAAATCTCCGATAAGCTTTAACCCCCCTTCCTAAGTATCTGTTTAATAGATTAAATAAGAGAGACAGATTTAATCTGCGCAAATACAGACTGCCCTACACGCAATTCCAGATGTTGTACCGAGTATTCAGAGATTTTACAAAGCAACTGCTTCCCTGCCAGTTCTAGCTTAACGACTCGGCTGCCGTTATAAGGCTGGGCGGCGAGTTCGGCAATAACCGCAGGAAGGATATTGAGGATACTGCTTCTGTGAGGTTGCTCGAGGCAGAGGCTGACGTCTCGGGCGCGTATGCGCAGTCGAACCCCGCTTCCAGGCTGATAAGTAATGCCCGAGAGCGAGGCGGCATCGGGCAGCTGCAACACAATGCCTGCACCGCAGTCTACGGAAATCAGATCTGGCAGTTGCGTGGCCGCTATCTGTCCCTCGATCACGCTAAAGGCGGTATCACTACGACTTAGCTCGCCATCAACTGCGCCTACAACATCCTGAATAGGGCCGTGATCGGTCACCCTGCCATTGGCAAGAAGTACCAAATTGTCGGCCAGCCGTGCTACCTCTTCACTGGAGTGAGTTACATAAAAAACTGGAATATCAATCTCTTGAAGAAATCTCTCAAGAAGTGACATTAACTTCCCTCGACTATCCTGGTCCAGCGCCGACAAAGGTTCATCCATCAGCAGCAATTTCGGTTCAGCAAGCAGCGCGCGTCCCAAGGCAACACGCTGCTTTTCGCCACCAGACAGGCCTTTTGGATAGCGCAGAAGCAATTTCTCTATTTCTAAAGAGGCTATTAATTCATTTGTTTCAATAGGTTTCGTTACTTTAGTTAAGCGCTTCCTCCCATAGAGGAGGTTCTCTTGAACAGTTAGGTGTGGAAACAGGCTAGGAACCTGAAATACCACGCCAACCCGTCTTTGCTCGACCGCTCTGCGTCCGCTCGCACCTAGCCATTGCTGACCATTCACAGACAACGAACCCGTAGTCTCTGTCTCTAAGCCTGCTATCGCCCTAAGCAGGGTAGTCTTGCCGCAGCCGGAGGGGCCAAATACAGCCGTCACGCCACGGCCAGGCACGCTAAAACTAACGTCTAATTTGAAGTCGGGCTTACTAAGCTGTAGCGTGGCTTCTATCATGTTGTCTTCATCAGGTGAAATCTTCGATTAGCGCTGTAAATCATTAATAAGACTAAAAAAGAGCATAAAAGTAATCCCGCTGCAAGCCAATGGGCTTGGTTGTATTCGAGCGCCTCAACGTGGTCGTAGATGGCTATAGAGAGTACTTGAGTCTCTCCGGGGATATTGCCGCCAATCATAAGTACAACACCAAACTCGCCAAGTGTGTGCGCGAAGCCGAGAACCGCTGCGGTTAGGTAGCCCATCTTAGACAAAGGAAGAGCTACGCTGACGAATCTGTCTAGCGGCCTAGCACCGAGGGTTGCCGCTACCTCCAGCTGCATCCTGCCGAGGCTCGCGAAGCTATTTTGTAGTGGCTGGACTACGAAGGGTAAAGAATAAATGGCAGAGCCTAGTACTAGGCCCCAGAAAGAAAATGCCATAGAGGGCAGGCCGAGTGCCGCCGTCGTGGCTCCAATGGGGCCGTCGGGAGAAAAAGCCAGGAGGAGGTAAAATCCTAATACAGTTGGCGGCAACACCAGAGGCAGGGCAATAACGGCCTCTATCGCGCTGCGCAATCTTGATCGAGTGGTGGCGAGCCACCAGGCCAGTGGTGTGCCGAGCAGGAGCAGTATGAGGGTTGTTGTAGCGGCTAGCCTCAGCGTGATGAGCAGGGCCGCGAAGTCGGGCTGCGATAACACTAAAGAGCCCCCTCCGGCACTAAGTAGCCACCGCTTAGCAAAATGTCGCGTACCACATCGCCTTTCATGAAGGCGGCAAATTCCAGAGCGGCGGCTGAATCGCTCAAAATGACCATGTCTTGCTTGATGGGCTGATGCAGTTCGCTAGGCACCAGCCAGATGGAGCCTTGTCCGCGCCGATTGAGAGAGAGGGCCTGTGAATAGGCAACCAAGCCGAGATCGGCGTTGCCACTGAACGCAAACTGGAAGGCTTGCGCAATATTCTCTCCCATGACGAGCCTCTTACTCACTAGCGAATTTAGCCCCAGAAAAGCAATCACCTCCGTCGCTGCTTGGCCATACGGCGCCAATCGTGGATTCGCAATTGCGATTACGTTGTAATTATCTGTATTTAATAAATATTCTCGATCAAGTTGAAGGTCATTCTGCCTGCTCCACAGTGCCAACTGGCCCTGAGCATAGGTAGTTAACGCGGACTCTTCGGCGATACCCTCCTCGACCAATCGCCTGGGCCTGAGCTGATCCGCCGAAAGAAAGACATCGAACGGAGCGCCATTCCTAATCTGTGCATAGTGTTTGCCGCTAGAGCCGCGAATGATGCGAATTTCATGCTCGGAGTTGTCTTCAAACGCCTTTTCTATGTGCTTCATGGCAGCCACAAAGTTTGATGCCACGGCAACATTTAAGGACTCGGCGCCAGCGGAAGCGCTACAGCCCAACAAACTTGCAAGCAGGCAGCTGCGGACGCTTTGTATGATTGATTTAGGCAAGAGTTCACTACCGTTATGTAGGCATGTATATAACGCCCCATTGTACAAGCACAACGCATTATTGCCAATTCAGTCTTCTTCAAGCATCAAGTAACTCGATAATTCACCGACTAATTGGCATGAGAGCGGAAATAATTGACTACACGGCTACTAGTCGTCTCGATTTTTACAAGTGTTAATACTAATTACATTAGTTAAACTCCACTTTAAACATATAATTAAAGCGCCTACTTAATGCCAAACATTGCCCCTCCCCTAGCCTTCTTCGATACGCTCGATGAAATGGCCAACCCGTTTAAACAGCCCGTGAAATCATTACAGCACCTGGCAGTTGACGCGTCTGCTGAGGCTATTAGTGACTACCAGAGCGCCGCCGAGTTTATTTATAGTTATCGCGGTAGTCCCGATACCTTTAGCACCTACAGGCGTGAGATCGAGCACTTCTTGCACTGGTGTCTGGTTATTGCAAAAAAATCGCTAAAACAAGTAGTTAGGGAGGAT
>JAESUV010000151.1 GCA_016762975.1 Gammaproteobacteria bacterium
TCAGCAGCCCTACTCGATTGATTCTATTTAACTTTTGATCAAGCGTCTGTATTTGTGCAGCAGGTTCGAAGGTTCACGGGACAACACTGTACCCTTTATAAATCAATGACTTACGGCCTTGGTCAGCTGTTCAAATAAGCCTGAATGAGCGTAAATTAGTGTCAATGAGCGCTATTATTACTACACCTCCAAGCATTTAATTTTTGATCGCGCGAATCACTCTACCCATCTTATATGTGGGAGATTGCCTACAGATTTTCGTACGAAATTCAATGTATTCTTACCTAAGCTCACTTACTATTAGAAGGGCTGATACTAAAAGTATAGTAATAAAATTCATTCATAGGAGAAAATCACATGAGCAAAGGATTAATATTTTTATGCTTGATTGGGTTCTCCAATTATGTATTTTCACAGCAGGTACCCACACTGCAGGAAAATGAAAATATATCGTTGGACGAAATGGATTACGTGGCAAATGACATGAGTAGATCATTTCGGCAGATGTATGAACATATTTTATCAGATATGCCTTTTGCTGTTGGCTCGATAGAGGACAGAGTCCTAATAGTCGAAGCCGTAACAACGTCCCCAGATTCAATAATTGGCATCGACTATTTAGATGTTGGCTGCGAGTACTTCTACGCAACAGCCCCTGAAGATTTGAATGCTCGAAGGTTAGCCGACTTCTTCGTAGATGGCTCGAAAGCGGGGGTTCAAGTACGTTACGAATTCCTAAAAAATACATTCAACGCGTTGTCGAATTCCGCCAAGACTAATTTCGAAAATGTGACGAACGGAAACGCGGAGTTGCGCGAGTCTCTGGGCTCGACGGACGTGCTCAAAGACGTTGATAAGAGTTTGCAGCATTTCTATAACATTGGGAGAGTTGATTTGATTGCCCGCTATACAGACTTTTGTAATGGCGGCTTAAGCAAGCTTAGAAAATCATTGCAAGATCCAAGCAAAATATATGGCCGCGGAATAGACGTCGAAATTGGCCCAAAGGAGAATAAAAATGATCAATAAAAAATTAGTTTCACTTCTATTCCTTACTATGGCAATTGGCCTCTCTAGCTCGAATGTAAGCGCCTACTCGCACAGCTGTGCATTCTATCAAAATGCTCAGTATGCTTTTAATGTTCGCTACAATATGGATCATACGGTTCTGGAAGAAGTAGCTTACCCCTGGACATATGCTCAAGTTGACCTTTTGGTAGATAATCCCTATAACGGACATTCATTTCTTGAGTGGGACTGGGTGGCGTCAGATTCTATACCTTTACATCAACCGGTCAATTACATTACACCAATTGATACACATACATATATGTATGGTTATGGAGAAATGGCATTAGTATCACATGGTGTCCCGCTAGTTAACGATGGTGTGGTATGCATAAGCACCGGAGGCTTTTGGGTTATCGTTATTTAGGGCTATGAGATGCGCGCAGAGATCTGAGAGGTGCTTAGTTTTGTACACTAGTATTTCTCAGAACTCTTGTTTCTCAACCGATCGCAACGAGAGACTAAAGGTATTAGTAGGTTTTTAACCAATTTGAACGTAAAACGTCATATTAGAGATACTTCAAAGATGTTAGGGTAGTTTGATCTTTCTTTCGATTTAGTATCGTAGCAAAGCTACTCTTTGTCATATAAGTCTAACTAATAAGTAAGCTATGTGAGTATAAGACCATTTATCAAATACCAGCACCCGCGTAGACCTCTGCTCAAGCTATTCTGATACCAACAAACTCTATTACCTATTTTTGATAAACACCATAATAGCCAAAGGGGGACACTAATAGTTTAGTAACTTAACGGCATCCCGACCTTAAAAGCCATGCTTAATCTATTAGTGCCCCCCAAACATCCCTGAGACGAAAATATTCTGCGCATTATTACACTACTTACTGCGGCGCTAGGGAGCAATACGGACGGAGATGATAAGTTTCATATTCAACATTCAAAAACGATTCAAGCATGGCTTCGAATTGAAACGGAGCTGTATTTGCTCTATGCGCTAATGATGAAAGGCGCAAACTCACATTTAATATCTGTGACATTCAATAACATTCAAAGTGTTGACGCTAAGCTCTTTCTGCTAACTTCCTGTTTTTCACTCTTCTCACCAAGAAACGAAGATCTAAGTAAATTGGTAGAATGGAAATCACTCCGAAAAAAGGTTCAGAAACTCAACAAAAAACGAAACAAAATTGTTCATGAACCAATTACTCTTGAAATTAGAAATGGTAAAGAAATAAAATCAATAACTCCCTCGATTTTTAATGCACTTCCTCTAGTAATTGGCCAAACTACTAATAAAAGCACTGTGATATCAGAGGATTACACCCCTTCAAATGCAATTCTTCTTGATGCCCACCGCATTGATATTGTTGACCTCATACAGCTTGAGCGTATGTTCAAGGAACAGGCTACTGAACTCAGTCAGTTTAAAAAGAAAGTATCCAAATTTATAGCCGCTGCATTACAATCGGCAAATAAACTTAGTGATTAACTCAGCCTCCAACAATCATATCCACTCGCACAGAAAGAAGCGCCGCTCCTCGCTCCACGTCGCTCTGCTTTTTACTTCCGGTGATGTGAGGCGCTATAAGACCCAATGACAGTTAACGAATTGTCGTTTCAGAACACTAAAGATGTAATCAGAGAATCTTTGTTTCGGTTTTCTGACCTTTTTGTTCATATCCACAAACACAAAGGCTCTCTCGTGCTCCCACGAGAACTAATTAATCACTACACCAATGTCGAACAACCCCCGTGGGCTTCTTACTATGAGTCCCAAGAAAAGATGGACACAATAGCCCTGCTTGTTTTTATCGAACCCGAAGATGTTGCGTCGATGGCTAAAGAATTGCGCTCTCTCCCATCAGAGGAAGTCCAAGAGTATAAGGCAGAGCTGGAGTCTCAATATTTAGACATGTTTAAAGACATGGATGAGACCGAATTGGATTTTGACATTCCTTCCGCAAAAGAGATTAAGGAATACCAGAAGACCACATCTTTAGAACAACAGCAGAAAGATATCCTGACAGCCTATTTCCTGTTTACCACGTTCATTCTTCAAACCTATCAATTCATCGCCCTCGTTACTCACGGTAGATCCATGCATGACCTTGTTCGGCTGGCTATGGAAGGCGATGATATTGCTTTTTGTCAAGCCGTTCAGATCGACCGCACCCTACTCTTCGCTAACCCCTATTTTCAGAAGCGGCTTACTCTGCTTCAGTTGAAAGGAAAGCAGTCACAGCTCGACGAACTAGCTCGATTTATGAAGCACAAGCTATATGGCGAGAAATATGACTCTCCTGAACTCTGGATCGCTTTCTCTATTTTGAATAGGACTGGTTATTTGAAATCCATGCCATTAGACGACTTGTTAGATCTGTGCCTTGATCTCAACGTCTACTCTGGTAACAACACCAAGGCTATTGGTAAGCAGAGAAGCAAATTTCTCAAAAGGCAACGCCTCCTAAAGTAAATCCTAGGGCGTTCGCAGCGCCTTAACTCATGCATAGTATCTGTAACCGTCTAGTCTCGACGGTTCGGCACCGTCCTCTTATTCTAAGGACGATCAATGCATTCAAATTCTGATAAACCAAACAACGGCTCCGATGGGCTGGCTGTTCCTGCGCAGCAGGAGCGGGCGGCTCACGGAGACGATTTGGGTACAAAACCTAGTAACACTGTACCCTCTACTAGCATTAATCACTCTACAACCCAGATACTCCGATCCGGTGTTGATAGTCTCTACCTCTCGTATAGAGGGGAAATGCATCCTGCTATGGCTATTAAGCTGACTGCTTTAAAGCGGTTGGCGCAGTCTGATCAGGATTCGAAATCCGCTATAGCTCAACTTCCAGTTGGCGACCAGATACTTGAAGTACTAGGTCACGGCCGCCCTCCATATACCTACGTTCTGGTTGACGGATGGTTTCGCCTAGAAATTGCCAAAGCACGTGCCAAGCTACTCCCTATGGCTTACTGTAAGATCGCTAGCTCCGTTCTGACGGCTCTGGGGCCACATTCCTCAGTAGACGCTCTCAACACCGTAGTTGACGCTATTGGGAAGCGTGACGGTCAACCAAATGTCAGCCGAATCGATATCTGTGTCGACTTCACCACCGACCAACCTCTTGACCAACTTCTCGAAAACGAGTTTGTAACCAAGGCTCGATCCTTCTCACGTCACACCGTAGCCAGACAATTCTCTGGCTTTTCATTCTCTGCCGGATCGTGCACGTCAGCTCGCATGTACAACAAGACTTTGGAGATCATCAGTAAAAATCGGCCACGACCTGACCTAGAATTACAGTGGCGTCAGAATGGGTGGGATGGTGTTCAGGACGTCTGGCGTTTGGAGTTTCAATTCAGACGAGAATCCCTCGCCGCATTCGACTTGGTTCCCTATCAACAAGCAGTTTCAGCCCTTAAAGACCTCTGGGTCTACGCTACAGAGAACTGGATTCGCCACACCCTTCCTAGCATCACAGATAGAACACAGTCCCGCTGGCCGACTACACCGTTCTGGAAGGTTATACAGTCCGCTGAGTGGGACAAGCCAACTTCCGAACCACTCTCACGCCTCTATCCAGACAAAGGCCGTAGCCCTTCCGACAAGTACTTGTTTGTTAATGGCCTAAGCACCCTCACCTCCTTTGCAGCCAGGGAAGGTTTTGATTCACCCGAACAAGCTGTGAGGGCATACCTAAAGGCTGCTATCAATTTTCATGATAAACGCGAAGACGATGTCGGGATTGATTTCTCCAACTATTTCCGACAAAAAGTCGAGAACAAGAGACGCTCCTACAACATAGCTCAAAACCACCCCCTTGATGAAGGGCTTCATCCAGCGGATAAAGCTGTAGCGCGCGAGTACAGGAAGCGCAGCGGTGGCGAATAATGACTATGAAACTCTCACCCTCAATCAAGCTGCTGATTTTCTCAAACTTCATTGGCAAACCCTGCGTTCAAAGGCCAAGTGCGGCGAAGTCCCCGCAGCCAAGCTTGGCCGGCGTTGGGTGTTCCTCCGTGAAGACCTTGTTTCTTATCTGCGCTCGAATTACTCTACTGGTCGACCAAGGTCGCAAGTTCAACAAAGTGTAGGAGATAGCTTATGTTGCACAAACGACCCAATTCGCGTTTCTGGTGGTGCACGTTCAAAGCACCGGATGGAAAGCGAATACAACAATCTACTAAAACGGTAGATAGGAAGCRKSCSCAAGWRTWNNNTACGGACAARCTCAGAGCGCARTWTTGGCGGAYAACCCAGTTGGGTGAGAAGCCRAGAAGGACTTGGAAGGAAGCTGCTGTCAGATGGTCAAAGGAAACKTCKCGTAAGTCGATTGTGAATGACTTAGGSCACATCAAATGGCTTGATCCCTTTTTAGGATCACTCTATGTCGATGAAGTCACTCGGGAAGTGATTGACCGAATAACTGAAGCCAAGGTCAATTCAGGCGTAAAACCGGCAACGGTAAATCGTTTGTTAGAGCTGGTGAGAGTTATTTTAAATACAGCGGTGAAGCATTGGGAATGGATTGATCGTGCTCCCCATGTACGGATGCTGAAAGACCCTGCTAGGCGTATACGCTGGCTAACTCGYGACGAGGCTCAATTGCTCTTATCGAACCTGCCKCACCATACGCGCACWATGGCTAGGTTCTCGTTAGCTACCGGACTTAGGGAAACMAATGTYACTCGWATGGAGTGGTCRCAAGTTGAYCTCGAAAGACGCGCGGCATGGATACACCCTGATCAATCCAARACAGGACGCCCTATTGGCATACCGCTAAATAGGGAAGCGATGGTTCTGCTCCGTGGTGAGTTGGGTAAGCACAGTAAATACGTGTTTACCTACAGGGACAGACCCGTGAAGAGATGCAATACCAAAGTTTGGCGTCGTGCATTACAGGCGTCGGGTATTGAGAATTTTCGCTGGCACGATCTTCGCCACACGTGGGCAAGTTGGCACGTCCAAAAAGGAACCCCGATGCACGTGTTACAAGAGTTAGGTGGTTGGTCAGATATTCGCATGGTGCAGCGTTACGCGCATTTGGCACCTGAACATCTTTCGCCGTATGCCGAAACCTTGTGTGAACTGGAATCTGTTACTACATTCCTTACTACACAAGGATTAGAGAAACAAAAAAGCAGCTACCCCGTTTTGAGATAACTGCTTGATATTGTTTTACTAAGTTTGGTGCGCCCAGAGAGATTCGAACTCCCGACCAACTGGTTCGAAGCCAGTTACTCTATCCAGCTGAGCTATGAGCGCGTGAGTTTTAGGGGACATATATGTCCCCTAGTATCCCCCCTGGCCAACTCAATCATCCGATCTAGCCCGAAGGACACGGCTCCAGATATTCTTGTCTGTGGTTTCTATAAGTTCACGCAGCAGTAAACGAAAGTTCAAGTTGGTTTGTGCCGCCTTCTCTATCTCGTCGATGTACTCCACGCCATGGAGTTCCACCAACTCTTCGAGAGGCCCAGCCGCGAGACTGTGTATCACGCGATCAGACGTGGTTAAAGAGATAATTTGCAGCATGGCCGCCCAGCTTATATCTGGGTGATCCATTTCCATATCAGCGAATTTTTCTATCGACCAATAACAAGGATGATTCTCGTTCGACGAATTTTTGCTCTCGTGGACTTCAATGTAGGCATTGACCCACTCGTTTAACTCTTCCATTTCCATGCTGCGTTACTCTTTATCTTTTCTAGATTTATGAAATTCTATGTAGGGCGCATATCTTGTTGCCGGAAGGGTCACGCAGATAGGCTAAGTACATTGAGCCCGTGCTTCCCTCGCGCACACCTGGTGGGTCTTCACAGTCTGTTCCACCGTTCGCAAGACCAGCGGCATGCCATGCATTTCCAGCCTCGGCACTCTCGACGCTAAAGCCTATGGTGCTGCCGTTGCCGTTGCAGGCGGGCTCGCCATCGATGGGCTTACTAATAGAGAATACGCCGGTCTTGTTCATCCAAAATACGCGTCCTTTGTCATCGGTGACACCGGCTTCATAGCCTAGCGCGCCTAGAATGGCATCATAAAAAGACTTGGATTTTGCGACATCATTGGCACCTAGCATTACATGACTAAACATTGGCTGTTCCTTATTTATCTACTGAGTTGTGTATTACGAAAGAAGTTGTTCACTAATTTGGTTCGGAATAATACCTAGCCAATTAGCGATCATCCAGCGATCACTGCAAATAGATTGAATTTTTACCGTGGCGCARATCAATCCTAGYCGGCCAARCTATCCAGCTGASCSAGAAATTCATCCACATTGCGCAGACAGCGCAGATCAAATAACAAYCTACCGTCGGAGACCCGCCCTATAACGGGCTTCGGTAATGCGCGAAAAGCAGAGGACAATCGTTGCAAGGCCGCGTCGGTCTTGCCCTTTTTGGCTATCGGCGTAATACACAAAGCACGGCTCTCCATGAGTTCCAAAGGCAGTGCCCCACTACCAATCTGGCTCTTACAGGCCAGCACTGTTACCGCTGCCCTACCTGCTAGACGCTCACTAATAGCGGCAATCACCTGTGCAGCGACCTCCTCGATCTCAGCCACGGGCCGCGCGAGATCTGCCAACATCGGCAGACGAGATTCCAGCCGATCAGGGTCCTTGTAGATATTGATTACAGCCAACAGCGCTGCCAGAGTGATCTTGTCGACCCTAAGGGCGCGCTTAAGCGGGTTGCTCTTTACTCGCTCTATCAGCTCGCGCTTACCTACGATAATGCCAGCCTGAGGGCCGCCAAGCAGCTTATCCCCACTAAAGGTAACTAGGTCGGCGCCCATGTCGACGGTGTCTTTAACTGTAGGCTCGTAAGGCAGATTGAACCGCCGCAGATCGACCAACGAGCCGCTACCCAGGTCCGAGACGAAGGGAATACCCTTCTCCTGAGCTAACTTACTTATGTCGGACTCCGCCACGGAATTAGTAAAGCCTCTGATCTCGTAGTTGCTGGTATGTACCTTCATCAACAAAGCGGTATCGCTATTGATGGCAGCCGCATAGTCTTTTAGATGCGTTCGGTTGGTCGTGCCTATTTCGCGCAGCGTGCAGTGCGCACTCTCCATCACATCGGGAATGCGAAAGGCACCTCCTATCTCAACCAGCTCACCGCGAGATATAATGACCTCCTTGTTCATTGCCAAGGTATTGAGAACCAACAACACGGCCGCTGCATTGTTGTTCACAACGGTCGCCGCCTCAGCGCCGGTCATCTCACAAATGGCGCTCTCCAAGTGCGAATCTCTATCGCCCCGCTTACCAGTTAGCAGATCGTATTCCAGATTGGTGGCGTGGGTTGCGGCCGTGATCATGGAATCCACCGCTTCGGGTGGCAGACAAGCCCTACCCAAATTGGTGTGGACAACGGTGCCGGTCAGATTAAACACCGGTATCAAAGTGCTGGAAAACTGAGACKCCACGGCGCGRGAGATTTGCTGACAAAACTCTTCAAAAAAATCAGSCTTGGASATCCAAGTCAATGCACTGTCCTCYTYCTGTAACAAGGACTCTCGCAATTTGCCGATCTGAAGCCTCGCTTCAWGCTTGATGCTTGTGTGGCCGAATTTTTCTAWTKGCGATGAAAGCAAGCCTGATTGAAGAAGCTTATCAATTGAGGGGAGRTTCTGAAGGTRRTTTTTCAATTTACAACGCCGRCTAAAATAGACAGTGAGTATTGGGGTGKCWATATTGAAAGCGCTRCAWTARTTRCRCGCTTAAYTCAAGAATCTCTAATCTATGCAATATTCTGTATTGTTGCAACTAATTGAGAAACTMTCAGATTCTATTGYGCATCAGACGTCCAAATGAATACACTCATTAGCTGAATRCAAACCTAGAAGATAAGYTTATGAYCCCCAAGCCCACCGTACTCTTAGCGAATGAATTTCACCCCGAGACTATTCAAATACTGGATGAAAAGTTCAAGACACATCATCTATGGAAGCTATCCTCCAATGAAAAGAAAAACCTTATCCAAGAGTTGCAAGGAAAGTGTGAAGCCATAGCCACTGCCTCTTGGATGATTGATGAAATCATCTATGAACTGGATTCTCTCAAAATGATTTCCTGCTTCGGCGTGGGAGTCGATGCCGTAAACTTCGAAGTAACTCGCAGCAAAAACATCAGCGTTAGCAATACGCCCAACGTACTCAACCATGCTGTTGCAGATATTGCTATCGCCCTTGTACTAGCGACCACCCGAAACATTGTAAATGCCGACCGCTTTGTGCGAGAAAAGAAGTGGTCGCAAGGCCCCTTCCCATTCGGAATGGGGTTAGCCGATAAGACTCTAGGGATAATCGGTTGTGGCCGGATAGGCAAGGAAATTGCCAATCGAGCTCAAACCTTTGGACTAAAGATTGCGTATCACAACCGAAGCCCGAAGGATTTGCCATATAGCTATCATTTCAGCATAGCCGACTTAGCCGAGGCCTCTGACATATTGCTCTGCATGCTACCCGGCGGCGAGGACACCAAGAAGGCCATTAATGCAGACATATTGAAAAAATTAGGTCCCTCTGGAATTTTTATCAATGTAGGCCGGGGCTCCAGCGTCGATGAAGTAGCACTAGTATCGGCTTTGCAGCAGCAACATATATTTGCCGCCGGCCTAGATGTGTATGCAGACGAGCCTAATGTGCCGGAGGAGCTCCTTACGATGGACAACGTGGTGTTACTACCACATATAGGTAGTGCTACCGTAGAAACAAGAGCAGCCATGGGCAAGCTTGTGATAGACAACTTAGACGCTTATTTTGCAGGCAAACCACTTATCACAAAGGTAGGCTAAAATGCTACTACAAGAAAATGTGGAGACCTATTGCCCCTACTGCGGCGAGTCGATTCAACTACTCGTGGATTGCTCTATTCCCGAGCAAGAATACATTGAGGACTGTCAAGTTTGTTGCCGCCCAATCCAAATAGAGGCACAAGTGGACTCTAAAGGAACACCGGCGGTTACGGT
This sequence comes from Gammaproteobacteria bacterium, assembly GCA_016762975.1. Taxonomy (GTDB): domain Bacteria; phylum Pseudomonadota; class Gammaproteobacteria; order Pseudomonadales; family Pseudohongiellaceae; genus UBA9145. The sequence goes on from JAESUV010000151.1 coordinate 10,012, forward strand.
ACGTAATGAATTTGAGTAGTAACTTCCAAACCTACTTCAATACTTGAAAATAGATGTATTTAGCCTCATTGTCATACATCAATTGAAAATCTTTTTCTACCAAGCGCTTATCTGTCAAATCGATCTCTGTAAACAATTCCCGGTACGATGGACTAAGAGAGTTATACACAAACTCCTGAACAATCAAAATATTAAAATTCTTCAGCCCCATTTCGCTCGCATGCTCGCAAAAAATATCCCAGAGCACTGGCTGCTTCCTTAGCTCCTCATACTTGGCCGCTTGTATAAGCGCATCCCCAAACAAATCGTAGGAACGGATACCACCACTCTGGAACGTACCCTGAACCGAATTATAGGCCAACCCCATCGCTCCCTTAATCGGCCTAGAATAGTTGAATTTCTCAACCTCATCATTGAAAGCCTCGAACATAGTAAGGGCGGTTGCAACAGCGCTATCCGCTAAAGAGCGAGAGTCCACTGGCAAGAATGGATAGCCTACAGCGCTAATGAAACCATCACCCGTCTCTTTCAGTCTAAACGCCCGCGACCTGAGGGGGTTGTGCTCATAGCCTTTCATGCAGATTTGCAGAAATGACTGAAAAATACCCATGAAAAAATCTTGCGTTCTTTCATGACGTATTTCGCCAGATTTCTGCACATCAAACACATTAATAATTGCCTTGCCTTCTTTCAGGGGCATGGTGTTTTCGAGTTCATCACCCAACTTAATTCGCTCTAGCTGATGCGGATAAACTAACTTGGATAATTGGTTATATAAGTGTTGTCGTGTATCTGCATCAGTAGACTTTAGATAGAATCGTGTACGAACGGCATCGAAGAAAACCCAGCTCACCATCGTTCCGCCTAAGATACCTTGTACAAGAAGTATGAAATACAATTGATTTGCGACAGCACCAATAGCGTTAGTAGCCGCCGCAACAGTCATAGTAAAAATAATATTTCTAAGAAAAGTATATAAATATACTGCTTTGTAAGAAAACGCAGTACCTAGCATCAAAATAAAACTTATTTGCCCAATTATAGAATTAGATAATTCTTGAAGGTCGCCTTCACTAGTAGTACCCAAAAAGAAAATGTACAGAACCGCGCAAAAGCCCATCAAACCTGCAAAACTTAAGAAGTCTAAAACTAGTGGGCTTCTTTTGTTCAATACAGGAGATGCGATAGTTAGTGCTGGGTATAGAGCCAAAAGTATGATGGGAATAGCGTATGTAAATAACATGTAGCCCGCATAAGGATTACCCCTCGCAAGTGCATCGCTGTAATTTATAAGGGTGGAAAGCGCCAGAAGAATAGCACCAGACCTTCCGAACCAACCCCTTAAGGCTGCCGATGCAGAATTGCTCAATTCAGAGCTAAACTCAGCGCTATGCTCTTTACAATAAAGTGAGTACTTATCACCTTTAAAAGCTGTATTATTCACTCAACTATTCTCATCTCAATTCAGGTAAARKNGCAACAGTAGYCGCGATTGCTRTTTTATTRGAAANAATGGAYTTAATRSGGAAGATTYTTAACTGTTTTGGCCAAAATTCGGKAAACCGCAGAAYTCAATCGAAGAAAACKCAATATTGCAATCTGATTGACGGCTTGTATCAACTAATCTTTAGCCAAAACTACCYGTGAATATAATTACTTACCTAGCMWTWGCGACCTATATARCYATWATRTTTAGCCTARTWTGGGSKCGGCTYCGATTTTTTAGCACTCAKGCARYARAAAYTWCKAWTTGGGTTCGCYTATATGACCCYATTGTRGGMATCCAAATTCTYRCAACSYTMTACAAWTTTTAYYMCRCRCCWGAWAWCACARTRCYCGCCTCMAGCATTTGGCTGGCWGCSCTYTTRSTTTCTWTRTCACTATTTTGGTGGGCAATYTTAACTGCYAGRAAATTGRACTTCGCATTYAGYAAAARYGTKGGCRAYCTYCTWACYWCTGGACCATATGCARTRRTTCGCCAYCCYTTCTATRCSTCATACATYCTSKTGTGGACTTCGASYACTATTTTATTCAATTCCGTTTTCCTCTGGTTTACATTACTCTACTTGATAACTTTCTACTTCATGTCCGCTAGAGACGAAGAGAAAGTGATATTGAGC
>JAESUV010000058.1 GCA_016762975.1 Gammaproteobacteria bacterium
TTAGACAATGCAGATAGGGGGTTTAGTTTTCTGCGCGATGGTCCGCTCGATATGCGCATGAACCCGGAGGTGGGGCAGAGTGCTGAGCAATGGATCAATAGTGCGACAGAGATTGAGATAGCTGATGTGCTGTATCAATACGGTGAAGAGCGACACTCCAGACGCATGGCGCGCCGAGTCATTTTAGAGCGCGCAGAGAAGCGTATTACGAGAACCGGGGAATTGGCGGAGATTATCAAAGAAGCGAATCCTGCATGGGAGCGAGATAAGCACCCAGCTACCAGAGCGTTTCAAGGGATTCGAATCTTCATTAACGACGAATTAGGAGAGCTGGAGAGAGGCTTAGAGCAGGCGTTGAAGATGCTTAAAGTGGGTGGCAGGCTTGTTGCTATCAGCTTCCACTCTCTAGAGGATCGAATGGTTAAGAGGTTTATTGCCAAGCAGGCTAAGGGAGATAACTATCCCAGAGGCCTGCCAATATCTCAGGATATGTTAAGCCCGAAACTGAATCCGATAGGAAAGAGAATCAAAGCTAGCGCGCTTGAGGTAGACCGGAACCCAAGGTCAAGAAGCGCGGTAATGCGAGTAGCAGAGAAGATCGCCCAATAGCCACTATCCCGCAACTGGTGAGACATGAGCGTAAAAAAGCATAAAGAGATAAGCAAAGGAGTATCGAAAGAACTCTCCGTCTTAGAGTGGGCGGGTGTAAGGAATCGAGCCACCCTCTTCTTACTCGTTGCACTGATGCTCGTGCTAGTCGCCGGTTTATCTGTAGTTTCTACCACCCATGAAAATCGAACCGCATTTAACGAGCTTCAAGTGCTGCGAGATCAGGCGAATGGCTTAGAAGTGGAATGGGGTCAGCTATTAATAGAGCAGAGTACCTTCGGTGTTGAGGGTCGAATAGAGCAGAAGGCATTCGAACAGTTACAGATGGAAGTGCCTGATATTGCCAAAATAGTAATGGTGAATTATGCGCAACGCTAAAGTGACTTCATTCATTGAGCAGTGGCGACTGTACCTAGTGCTGTTCGTGCTGTTTCTTTGCGTGCTCGCCATCGGCTGGAAGGTGAGCGCTCTGCATATCATTGAGCGTGACTTCTTGCAGCGTCAGGGTGATGCGAGAACGATTCGTACGGTGCCTCTGGTTGCGAATCGAGGATTAATTACCGATCGAAATGGTGAGCCGCTAGCAGTGAGCACGCCGGTCAAGTCAATCTGGGTGAATCCTCAAGAGATAGGTGTTCAGCATACAGAAATTAAACGCCTAGCAACTGAGCTAGGGTTGGATGTTGATGATCTGCTTGCGTCCATAGAGAGAAACAGTCGTCGAGAGTTTCTCTATGTAAAAAGACGTCTGGCACCTGCTGAGGCTGAGAGAATCTTAGCGCTGGGTATCGATGGGGTTTACGGACAGCAGGAATACCAAAGATTCTACCCGCAGGGAGAAGTGACTGCCCATATCGTTGGATTCAGTAACGTCGATGACGTAGGACAGGAAGGGCTTGAGCTTGCTTACGATGATTGGCTCAAGGGAGTGCCTGGAAGACGGCAAGTAATAAAGGATAGACGTGGCCATATCATCGAAGAGCTGAATACTATTCAAACGGCACAGCCTGGCAAGAATTTAGAGTTAAGCATCGACTTCCGTTTGCAAAACTTGGCCTATAAAGAGTTAAAAGAAGAGTTTGTTACGCGCCGAGCCAAGTCTGCTTCTATTGTGGTGCTGGATGTAGAGTCCGGCGAAGTTTTGGCCATGGCGAATCAGCCTTCTTACAATCCGCACAACCGAAAAAATCTAACCGATTTCAGCGTGTTACGTAATCGTGCAATTACAGATGTGTTTGAACCCGGATCCCCGATCAAGGCATTTACGATAACGGCCGCATTGGAGTCAGGCCTCTATACGCCAGACACTGTGATAGAGACGAGTCCCGGCTGGATGATGGTCAATGGCCACGAGGTTCAGGATATTCTGAATTATGGCACCCTGAATCTTACTCGAGTCATTACCAAGTCCAGTAATATCGGTGCGACAAAAATTGCTTTCGAAATTGGGCCGGATGCGATTCGAGATGTTTTGGAACGTGTAGGTATGGGGCAGGTGTCTGGTACAGGTTTTCCGGGCGAGCAAGGTGGCGTATTACCTAATCATCGTCGTTGGAGCCGCATCGAGACTGCAACTTTCTCGTTCGGTTATGGACTCTCGACTACAGCACTGCAGTTAGCGCGTGCTTTTTCTGTCATCGCCGACGATGGCATCAGAAAGCCGGTCTCCTTGTTGAAGCTAGATGACGAAAGCCTGCGGGATTTGCGAAGAGAGCAGGTTATCGACAAGACAATCAGTAATCAGGTGCTAGCGATGCTGGAAACTGTTGTCGACCCTGCACGTGGCGGATCGGCTCGCGATGCAAGAGTGCCTTTTTATAAGGTCGCGGGTAAAACCGGAACCGTGCACGTAGTTGGTAAATACGGCTACGAAGATAATTTACACAATTCACTTTTCGTTGGCCTTGTGCCTGCGAGCGATCCGAAACTAGTCATCGTGGTTATCGTCAACGAACCGAAAGGCGACGAGCACTATGGTGGTCAAGTTGCGGCGCCGGTATTTTCCAGAGTTGCCTCCGGTGCTATGAGAATATTGAATATCGCGCCGGACGATTTACCCGAAGACACATCTAGGGAGTTGAGCTCACTCTAATATGAATACGGCAGAACAACTGAATTCAAACGGTGTCTTACTCGATCTTATAGAGGGTCTGGTTAGTTTGCCCGACCCAGTTCCTCAGGCTGTAAATGTAGTTGCAACTGGAATTCAATTGGACAGTCGCTTGCTAGAAAGGGGCGATCTTTTTCTTGCCTGTTTCGGTAATAATCACGATGCGCGAGAGTATATCGATGAGGCAATTGGCAGGGGCGTTTCTGCAGTGTTGGCAGAATCCGGAGGTGAATGGCAGGGCGTTCGTCTTATCAAAGATGTTGCTGTTATAGCTGTCGATAATTTATCTGCCAAGTTGGGTGAAATTGCTGCCCGATTCTATGCTCACCCTAGCCGACGATTGAGTGTCATAGGCATCACGGGAACTAATGGCAAAACTAGTTGTAGCCAGTTTATTGCACAGGCACTCTCTAGCGCCGGCTTTAGTTGTGGAACGATGGGCACCCTCGGCTATGGGGTTTATGGCGAACTAAAAGAAACTGAACTCACTACGCCGGACCCTGTTTTCACGCAGATGGCCTTGGCGGAGATGGCTCAGGATGGAATCGACCCTGTTGTTATGGAAGTTTCCTCTGTTGGCCTGCATCAGAGACGGGTAAAGGCAGTTAAGTTCGATACGGCAATATTTACCAATCTCACGCGTGACCATCTCGATTACCATGAAAGCATGGAAGAGTACGGCAACAATAAGAAAAAATTATTCACTTCTGAGGGGCTAAGACTAGCGATTGTGAATCTCGATGATCCCTATGCCTTGTCGATCATAAACGCGATACCCCCTAGTGTAGATGTGTGCACTTATAGCCTTAAGAGTTCTGCTGCGACTGTCTATGCAGAGTCATTGTCGTTAACTCGGCAAGGGTTCGAGGCTCGTGTAGTAACTCCGATTGGCGCGGGCATCGTAAAGGGTAAGTTATTCGGCCGCTTCAATGTGAGCAATTTGTTGGCGGTGATCACCACGTTAATCAATTACCTGCCGAAGAAGAGAGCAATTGATATCGAGCAGTTGTGCGAGATTGTATCGAACCTAAGTTCGGTCGATGGCCGTATGGAAATAATCGGCGATTCCGAAGAGATAACAGCAGTGGTTGACTATGCACATACGCCTGACGGCCTGCGCAGTGCATTGAAGGGGCTCAGAGACCATTTTAACGGTAATATTTGGTGTGTGTTCGGCTGTGGTGGTAACAGAGATAAGGGTAAACGGCCGATCATGGGAGAGATTGCTGAAGCCTTCGCCGATCGCTTAATCATCACCGACGACAACCCTCGAAACGAAGAGGGAGACGATATAGTTCAACATATTCTTAGTGGCATAAATAATCCTGAGCAGGCGCTCATTGAGCGAGATAGAGAGAAGGCGATAGCCTATGCGATCGCACATGCAGAGGCTGGCGACGTGGTTCTGATCGCAGGGAAAGGGCACGAGACTTATCAAGATGTCGGTGGCAGTAGATTGATTTTCAGTGATGCCAATCATGTGCGATTGGCATTGCAGGCTAGAGAAAACAAGTAGTGGGGTGGTTGCGTTGATTGGCAACATGACATTGTCCCTGCTGGCTCAAGAATTAGGTGGCGAATTGCTAGGTGAAGACGTGATGTTTTCAAGTGTTTCTACCGATACTCGATCGCTTAAGAGCGGCGATCTTTATCTGGCTCTAGTCGGGGAGAACTTCGATGGCAATAATTTCATCGATGAAGCCGCGCACGCAGGTGCCGGTTCGGTGCTGATATCAAGACATCTTACTTCGCAATTGCCGGCTTTGAGAGTGGCTGATACTAGCGTAGCGCTCGCCAAGATAGCCAATATGAATCGGCAGCGCAGTACTGCAAAAATAATTGCGCTGACAGGTAGTCARGGGAAAACWACAGTTAAGGAAATGCTTGGCTCGATTTTGAACAGCTCTGCGGATTGTCTTGCTACCGAMGCGAATCTCAACAACACGATTGGGGTTCCGCTGACACTGTTACGGATCGAAGAGCAGCATCAATATGCTGTCATCGAAATGGGCGCGAATGCTGCTGGTGAAATTGCATTCAGTGTTGCAGCAACCGAGCCTGATATTGCACTTATCACCAATGCTAGCTCTACTCATTTAGAGGGGTTTGGTTCTCTACAGGGTGTAGTAACCGCGAAGGGTGAAATCATTGACGGCTTGAAGAGCGACGGGGTCTTGGTGTTGAACGCAGACGATACCTACGTCGAGGACTGGTCTGTACGAGCTAAGGGGAAACGAATCGTCCGATTTAGCTATGAAAATGCAGCAGGCGACTCGCAATATTATGCATCACAGCTTGTGGAGAAAGACGACGGGTCCAGCAGTTTTAATTTGCATGCACCTCAGGGTGAGCAAGCACTGAGCATACGCCTTCTCGGAAAACACAATGTACTAAATGCGGTTGCGGCGTCAGCTGTGGCGATRGAAGCCGGTGCGAGTCTAGTAGATGTGAAAGAGGGCCTGGCGAAACTGRATCCAGTGCCCGGWCGGCTCTCGCGACTTTTAGGATTGAACGGRTGCCATTTAATCGATGATAGTTACAACGCAAGCCCTGGTTCTTTTATTGCAGCTATCGATGTCTTGTCGAAGCTGACTGGCCAGAAAATCTTGGTGATGGGCGACATGGGAGAGCTTGGTAGCAATGCTGATTCAGCTCACCGCAACATCGGTAAATATGCCGCAGATGCAGGGATCGATGCACTTTGGGCAACCGGTGAAAAATCTAAGCTTTCTATTGAAGCTTATGCGGGAAAAGGTAAGCACTTCGAGAGCAAAGAAGAACTCATAGAGGCGTTAATTGACATCACAAATTCAGATCTTACCGTTCTTATTAAAGGCTCTCACAGTACAAAAATGAATGAAGTTGTCACGGCTCTTAAGATTGATGGAGAAACTCAATGCTAGTTTGGTTGTCAGATTACTTAATTCAATTCGACAATAGCTTTTCTGTTCTACAGTATATTACCGTACGTGGAATTTTTAGCATTTTGACGGCGCTTGGTATTTCTCTGCTTATTGGTCCTACTATGATTCGCCGTTTGAACTATCACCAGATTGGACAAGTCGTGCGTGACGATGGGCCGCAGAGCCATCTTAGTAAGGCTGGCACTCCTACAATGGGAGGCGCATTAATTATTGTCAGTATCGCCCTAAGCACGTTGTTATGGTCAGATCTTTCTAATCACTATGTATGGGTGACTCTGGTGGTCACCATTCTATACGGTGCCATCGGGTGGGTGGATGACTACCGAAAAGTCTTTAGAAAAAATACCGCAGGATTGTCTGCGCGCTGGAAGCTCTTTTGGCAAACCGCTATTGGTTTGGGCGCAGCAACTGCTCTCTACTACACCGCGTTTAGTGCAGTCGAGACTAGCTATATTGTTCCTTTTTTCAAAGATGTGTCTATCGATGTCGGCATTCTTTATATCGCAGTCAGCTGCTTCATCATCGTGGGCTTTAGCAATGCGGTGAACCTAACCGACGGCCTCGACGGTCTGGCAATCTTGCCGACAGTGATGGTGGGCGGGGCACTTGGTGTGATTGCCTACTTAGCGGGCCATGTGGGATTCTCAGACTATCTGAATATTCCTTATGTAGTGGGCTCCGGTGAGTTGGTTATTTTCGCAGGAGCGCTAGTGGGCTCTGGCCTTGGATTCTTATGGTTTAACACCTACCCCGCACAGATTTTTATGGGGGACGTTGGAGCGCTCGCGCTCGGTGCTGCACTCGCCGTTATGGCAATTATCTCGCGTCACGAAATAGTGTTTTTCATTATGGGTGGGATATTCGTAGCTGAGACAGCTTCGGTAATCATTCAAGTGACTTCCTTTAAGTTGACTGGTAAGCGCGTTTTTAGAATGGCTCCACTGCATCACCATTTTGAATTGAAGGGTTGGCCGGAACCAAGAGTCATTGTTCGGTTCTGGATTATCACTGTCATGTTGGTGCTGTTTGGCTTGGCCACATTGAAATTGCGTTAGGTTCAATTAGGTGAATAGACAATTGGGATTAGATTAGATGCAAACTGAGCTAGATGACTGTATTACCGTTGTTGTTGGGCTGGGAGATACCGGGCTTTCCTGCGTGAAATATTTCTCTCAAGCGGGTGAAAAAGTCAAAGTCGTAGATAGCCGCGATGAACCACCAGGCCTCGCGGCATTGAAGGAGCTGTACCCAGACGTTGAATATGAGTTGGGTGACTTTAATCTAGAGACATTTGTTACGGCGAAACAGCTTGTCGTAAGCCCAGGCTTGAGTATTCATAGCCCCGAGATAGAGGCGGCTAAAAAAGCCGGTGTTGTTATAACTGGCGACATAGATATTTTCTCGAAGCAGGTAACGGCACCAATCATTGCTGTCACGGGATCAAACGGTAAGAGCACGGTCGTGGCAGTGCTGGCAGAGATACTAAGAAAGGCAGGTAAGAATTTTGGGCTAGGTGGCAATCTAGATGGCGATAGCTTTAAGCCAGCCCTCGATTTGATCGCAGAAGGCGAGAAGGATCTGTACTTGCTGGAACTATCGAGCTTCCAGCTGGAGACGACAGAGTGCTTAGGGGCAGCAGTAGCCACACTCTTGAATTTGAGCGCAGACCATATGGATAGATATGAAGGCATTGATGACTATCACCGCGCAAAGCAAAGGATATTCACCGGTTGCAAGCAGGTGGTTATCAACCGTGATGACAAGAAGAGTTATCCGCTAGAGGCGAGTGATGCGGCAGTGTGGGACTTCGGGTTCGGTCGAGCTGGCGTAAACGGCTTGGGTCTACTCGAGGAAGGTGGCGATCTATATCTTGCCTATCAATTAGAAAAGATTGTCTCGGTAAGCGAGTTAAAAATATTTGGTCAGCACAATATATCAAATGTATTAGCGGCAGTAGCGCTGGCAATGGCAATGGCAATAGATATGAACGCAATAAAGGCTGCGATCACCGAATTTACCGGATTACCACATCGTTGTCAGTGGGTAGAAAATATTGGCGGAGTCGATTTTTACAACGATTCTAAAGGCACGAATGTTGCTGCGACGGTGGCAGCTGTTGAGGGTCTGGGCGAACACATTTCGGGGCATATAGTGTTGATTGCAGGCGGTTTAGCTAAGGGGGCGGACTTCTCGGCACTGGTGCCGGCGATGAATAAGTGGGGCAAGGTGGTAATTTTGATTGGAGAAGATGCGGTAGAAATGGCCGGCTATTTCGATGCTGAGATTCAGACCTATTTCGCAAGTGATATGCAGGATGCTGTACGAGTAGCATTGCAGCAGTCGATTGCTGGCGATGCCGTGTTGCTCTCGCCTGCTTGCTCTAGCTTCGATATGTTTGAGAATTTTCAGCATCGAGGCTTCGCTTTTATGAAGTCAGTGGAGACCTTGCAATGAGCATGGCGAGAGCAATAGTACCCACAAACAGTCTTGTTGACTCGGTTCAGCCGCGCTCAGTGAACAGCATATTGTTATTTACTTTCTTGCTGTTGTTTATCGGCCTGTTGATGATGACATCCGCCTCAGTGGAAATAGCTAATAGCCAATACTCGGACCCTTTCTTCTTCCTTAAGCGGCAGCTGATTTTTTCTGCCGTAGGGGTACTCGTTTTAGTGGTAACACTGCATATTCCAGTCGCAACTTGGCGCGCGCAGAGTTTGTATTTGCTAATGGGGTCGTTTGCCCTCCTATTGCTGGTGCTTGTTCCCGGCGTAGGTGAGTCGGTTAAGGGAAGTACGAGAAGAATAGATCTGGTTTTTTTTGACTTGCAGCCTTCGGAGCTGGCGAAGGTATTTGTCGTAGTTTATCTCGCCGCATTTTTGGAGAGACAGCTGGATGAGGTTCGCGAAAAATGGTCTGGATTCTATAAGCCGCTTACGGTTGTTGGTGCCGCTGTGGCCCTGTTTCACTTCCAGCCTGACCATGGAACGATGGTTATTTTAACGCTTACTGCGCTCTGCATGATTTTTTTGGCGGGAGCAAAACTCTACAGAATTCTGCTGATGCTGGCCGTCTGCATGGGCGGAATCGCTTTGCTTGCGGTTATGAAGCCTTATGTGATCGATAGGATCACTTCTTTCCTAGATCCTTGGGCCATTGAGAATGTAACGAATGGCGGCTACCAGCAGGCGATGGCGCAGGTGGCTTTTGGTCGAGGCGAATGGATAGGCGTCGGCCTCGGCAATAGCATACAGAAGCTCTACTTCCTGCCGGAGGCGCACAATGACTTCGTACTTGCCATTGTCGGTGAAGAATTGGGGCTGGTTGGCGTCGCTGCGGTGATACTTTTGTTCTCTGCACTTATCTACAAGGCATTCTCTATTGGTCAGAAAGCACAACAAGAAGACAAATTATTTGCCGCATTTTTTGCCTACGGCCTCGGGCTGCTGTTTGCGGGTCAGACGATGATTAATGTGGGGGCGAGCATAAGTTTACTTCCTGTAAAAGGCTTGACGCTGCCGTTCATGAGTTACGGCGGGGCGAGCCTGATCATGAGCTTTTTTATGATTGGGTTGTTGGTTCGAATAGAATACGAGATTGATAACAAGATTAATGATGTTGGAGAGGTGTAGGTAGCAACGTGTCAGCTGAAAACACAACTGTCTTAATTATGGCCGCCGGTACCGGGGGGCATGTATTTCCAGCGCTTTCAATTGCGCAAAAATTGCAAGAGAAGAATATCCGAACTGAGTGGATGGGCACCCATCAGGGGATGGAAAATAGATTGCTTGAAGGAACAGGAATTCGAATTCATGCAGTCTCTGCAAAGGGGCTCAAAGGCAAGGGAGTAGCTAGATTGATTGCCGCGCCTTTCATGTTGGCGCAGGCGCTAATTCAATCAATGCGAATACTTTCCAAGGTGAAGCCAGATTGCGTGCTGGGGATGGGAGGTTTTGTTTCGGGCCCGGGAGGCCTAGCAACAAAATTGATGGGTGGAAAGCTAGTGATTCACGAGCAAAATGCTGTGCCGGGTTCCACCAATAAGCTGTTGGCGAAGATTGCGAACCAAGTATTCGAGGCCTTCCCTGCTACGTTTCCCAAAAGTGCAAAAGTAATTCACACGGGAAACCCGCTCCGAAAGGAAATCGCTGACCTTGGGCTGCGAACGCGAAGCTTTGACGAGGTGTCTAGGCCGTTACAGATATTAGTGTTAGGTGGAAGCCAGGGCGCGTTAGCTATTAACGAAGTGATACCAGAATTGTTGGCAGATTGGCCAGGGGAAAATCGTCCATCAGTACGTCACCAGACAGGTGATCGAACCCTAGAAACAACACAGGCAATCTATCGGGATAAGGGATTGGATTCGGTGAAAACAATACAGGTCGTCCCATTCATCAGTGACATGGCAGAGGCCTATAGTTGGGCCGATTTAGTGATTTGCCGGTCCGGTGCGAGCACGGTTAGCGAGATTGCCGCGGCTGGCTTGCCTTCGATATTAGTTCCGTACCCGCATCACAGCGATCAACAGCAAACGCACAACGCAAATTGGTTAGTTCAGGCCGGCGCCGCTTTTCTACTGGAGCAGAAAGATCTGACTGTTTCTGCGCTAAGAGCGCTGGTTCTTGGCTTGGATACAAACCGCAACAAAGTGCAGCAGATGAGTGRTATCGCCAAATCCATAGCAATTTATGATGCGGATGAAATTATTGCGCGTCGATGTCTGGAGATAGCCAATGCATAGCGCAGCAAATCGACATGTTATTCCAGAGATGAGGCGCATCAGTAAGTTGCATTTTGTTGGAATCGGTGGCGCGGGTATGTGTGGCGTAGCTGAAGTATTGCTAAATCAGGGCTATAAAATTAGTGGTTCAGATCTTAAGGAATCTCCGAATACTGTGCGCCTAGCCTCTATGGGCGCTGAGATATTTTTGGGGCATGACGCGGCGAATGTGAAGAATGCCGACGTGGTTGTCTATTCCAGCGCTATCGATGAGAGTAATCCCGAAATTAAGGCGGCGATCAATGAATCTAAGCCATTGATCGCGCGTGCAGAGATGCTGGCTGAGTTGATGCGTTATCGTCACTCGATCGCTATTGCTGGCACCCACGGGAAGACTACGACTACAAGTATTGTGGCATCTGTACTAGCGCAGGCGGGCTTCGACCCTACATTCATTATTGGAGGCTTGCTAAACAGTGCGGGAACCAATGCCCGATTGGGAGAGAGTAGATATTTGGTGGCAGAGGCAGACGAGAGCGACGCCTCGTTTATGCACTTGCAGCCTATGGTCGCGGTCGTGACTAACATAGAAGCCGAACACATGAGTACTTACGGTGGTGATTTCGAGAACCTAAAAACATACTTCATCGACTTCTTACACAACCTCCCATTCTACGGCTTGGCGGTGTTGTGTATCGATGATCCGGTTGTGCGCGAATTGCTGCCGCGCATTTCGAGACCGAAAATCACCTATGGGTTTGCAGCAGACGCAGATTTTAGGATYATCAATTTAAGTCAGGTACAACAARTAACTCAATTCGAAGTGGTGCGCAGGGAAGCAAAGGACAAGYTRAAAATCACACTGAATATGCCTGGCCGYCAYAACGCATTGAATGCGACTGCGGCGATTGCTATCGCGACAGACGAGGGAATCAAAGCGAAGGATATCCAGAGTGGTATTCAAAATTTCTCTGGAGTTGGTCGTCGTTTTGAGGTGCAGGGTGAATTTGAGGTAGAGGGCGGAACGGTCATGCTTATCGAYGACTACGGGCATCACCCAACTGAGGTTGCCGCTACTCTGCRAGCTCTGCGCGATGGGTGGCCAGAGAATCGATTAGTGATGGTTTACCAGCCACACCGTTACAGCCGYACCAAGGAYCTCTATGAGGATTTCGTCGAAGTGCTCGGTGARGCGGATGTATTRCTKCTGCTAGAGGTGTACTCCGCTGGKGAGAAGAAGATMGCTGGCGCGGACTCGAGAAGYCTMTGTCGAAGCATTAGATTGCGTGGAAAAGTCGATCCTGTTTACGTAAAAGAGGAGTCAGAGGTGCAGGGAATTCTAAGTGAATTAGTTCGCCCTGGTGACATCATTTTGACTCAGGGAGCCGGAAGTGTCGGTTCTTTGTCCAAACAATTGGCTAAATTAGGTTTCAAAGCATAATTAATTGATTTTTATAGAAGATTTTTGCATTTAGCGGTCAAGAAATAGAGAAATGAGAACGATAAATAAAGAGAAAATCATAGCAAATTGTGGGCACGTCGTCGTACTGAAAGGCGGGGACTCCGCAGAGCGCGAAGTTTCCTTGTTGAGTGGCGAAGCGGTCTTTCAGGAATTGTTGAAACAAGGTGTAAACGCGAGCGTTCTAGATGTGGGCGATAGCGTTGTCGCAGACCTGGAAAGCCTAAAGCCTGACCTAGTGCTGATCATGTTACACGGGCAGGGTGGGGAAGATGGAACGATTCAGGGTCTTCTAGAAGTCTTGAAGAT
>JAESUV010000059.1 GCA_016762975.1 Gammaproteobacteria bacterium
CCAGCCTGCATGGCTCTATGTAACAACGGACCATAATAACCCCAATCCCAACCGTCGTTATCCCATTGCAGGTACTCGTTAATCTGCCTGAGACTACTCTGCCGATACGATGACAATTCCCGCAACAATGGCTGCTGCTTACTGCTCATCATCTCGAAGGATACGGCCGATACATTGTCGGCACGAAGAACATGATCGAGAGCCCGAAGCTGTAATACATGATGATCTGGATTGTCGTGCTTCTCTCCCAAAAGAAGATAGCTGACCCCTTCTATTCGAGCGAGCAGCGCATTCTCCGCGATAAATTCATTCGCTCGGCTATCCCAGATCGTGCCGACAAGTGCATGTTCGGTATGCAATTGCGACTGCCACTGCCCCGACTGATCCAGTTGCGTCGATGTGCAGCTAGTGAAAATAAATAAGGCTAACAGGGATGCAATTTTAATTCGTTCCACCCATTTGCATCCATTGTTGGTATATCTCATCGGTCCAAAAACTCTGAAAATAGGCGACTGCCGCCAGTTTCTCATCGACTTCGAGCACGTCGATGAATGCTGGCATTTTCCCGCCCATAGCCTCTCCACCGTAATCTATTACTCGAAGCAATACTTCCTGAGGATGATGCCATGCATGTGCAGAACCGTTAAGAGGCGGTGGCGGGAACGAACCGTCATCCAGTTTTTCGCGCCAGTCGCTAACGGTGCCTTGCGCCTCTGCTCCGTGACAGACGGCACAATTCTGCGTAAATACTTCACGTCCGAGCACAACTTGCTCAGTGCTATTCCAACGCTCAACGTCGATTTTTCCCGGCATTTCTTCATTGCTTGTCCTTACGGGGATCTGCGGTGAGCCATCTTCTTGTGAGACTGCCGCCTGATCGGTGCAACTCACCAAAAAGATAACGACAGATAAAATTACAAATTTTTCCATAGTTTTAAAGTTCATTACTCYCTCGATRNTTTTTTGGGRTAATCGAAATCGGCGAGTTCTGCGCTGGMAAATTTTATCTCTGACCARGCGTCGATCGGCAAAYTTAACTGCACTAAACCGCAGGTAGGAATATTATCAATRTCASCWCCGGCCATYTCRTTTACAAAGTCGGTAATGGCTGGATTGTGTCCCACTAACATCGCAGCCTCACACTCATTGTCTAGCAGACTGGCTGCTTTAAGAAACATGTTAGCCCCTGCGAAATATAGCTCTGGATTGCTGCCAATCTCATCACTCGGAAAACCGATCTGCTTGGCAAACATCTTCGCAGTGGTTTTGGTCCGCACCGCAGGGCTACAAATAATRCAGCCCACACGTCCATTTCTCGCCTTGAAGCGCTCAGTCATAACCGGTAAATCCCTAATGCCACGATCAGCCAGGGGCCGCTYGAAGTCTTTCAAATCAGGATTATCCCAGCTGGATTTAGCATGACGGAGAAGATAGAGGGTTTTCATCAACGAATTCTGACACTGAAATCTAGAATGGGTAAAGGCCAAAAAGCCCAGCACATTGAAACCTTATACCTCATATAGACAACCAACTCCAGCAAAGTCGGGAGCTTGAGCACTCCCAGCACCCCCTGCAATTGCCTAATTTCCTCCAACCTAGATGGGCCAGCAAATAGCTATTTGCATACGCTGTCTGTAAAATACCGCGCCTTTACTACCTTGGGATATACGACATGAGAAATGTACTTGCATACAGCCTTAGCAGCCTGCTTGCGATATTCAGCCTTAACGCTTCCGCACAGGAAGAGTCTAGCGTTGCGACGCAATTAGAATTGGGCGCCATTTTTACCTCCGGCAACACGGAGAATGAAAATATAAAATACAAGGTCACGGTAGATTGGGATCAATCTGAGGCTTGGAACTACCAGTTTACGAGTGATGGCTTTCGCTCTTCTCAAGACGGCACCTCAAATGCGCAGCGCCTCTATCACACCGGCAGCGGCAACTACACGATCAATCCAAACAGCTACATACAGGGTCGTATCGCTTATGAGAATGACAAATTCAGCGGCTTCGAGAGCCAGTCAGATATCACCGTCAGTTACGGTCGAAATATGCTACAAAGCAGAACCAATATGACTCTAGGGTTGACCGCTGGCCTGGGTGTTCGCCGATCGGAAACTGAGTTCGACACGGAAAACGTCGCCATTGCGCGTTTGGCCGCCAACTACAATTGGAATGTGTCTGAATCCGCCATTTTTATTCAAGACTTTAGCATCGAGTCGGGTAGCGACAGCAGCATCTATCGCTCTGAAACTGGCATTCAGACCGACATACTCGAAAATCTCTCGTTGAAATTCTCGGTTAAGGTTAAGCATCAAACTGACGTACCTATCAATAGAGAAAAAACAGACACTGAAACTGCTATAACTCTGGTCTTAAACTTTTAGTACCTTGCTTCTAATGCTATGACATGGTCAGGGCTTCGACCTGAAGTCCTGACTAATTTCTGTCATTGATCTCGAAAGCAAGGAATGCCTGCAACTCTTTCGAGTATTTATTATGACTCTAGTAACAAGAATTTATTGGATAATCACCCTACTCTTATTGCCCATCAGCATAGTGTGCCTGCTCAGTAACAGCGGCGATTCACTTGCCCTTACAGATTTACTCGCAGCCCCCATTTCGCTTTCATTCTTCTCATTCTGCTTAACTTGGGCATTGGTCGGTGGCTACGAAATTTTCTTCGGCATAAGCAATCTCAGGCGAAACTATCCGGTTCTCGCGAATATTCGTTATGCACTCGAGTTCATTCGACCAGAAATTCAACAATACTTCATAGCAAACAACGTCGAGGAGAAACCCTTCTCGCGTGAGCGTCGAAACTTAATTTACCGCCGCGCTAAAGGTGCTAGCGATACTCTTCCCTTCGGTACCGAGCAGGACATCCTTGAAGAGGGATACCGAAGCCTGAATCATTCTTTAGCTGTAAAAGAAGTTGCCGAGGAAAACGTTAGGGTAGTGTTCGGTGGAGCTGAATGTAAAAAGCCCTATAGTGCTTCTCGACTCAACATATCTGCGCTGAGCTTTGGCGCACTAAGCTCGACTGCGATTGCCGCGCTAAACAAGGGCGCGGCGATGGGTGGTTTTGCTCATAACACGGGCGAGGGCGGCATAAGTAAATACCACCTCAAACACGGCGGTGACATTATCTGGCAAATTGGTACCGCTTATTTTGGTTGCCGAAATCCCGACGGCTCATTCAACGACGACGCCTTCATTGAGCGCGCCGCCTACGATGTCGTAAAGATGATCGAAGTTAAACTCTCCCAGGGTGCCAAGCCTTCCCACGGAGGCGTATTACCAGGCGCGAAAGTTACTCAAGAGATTGCTGATATACGCTTAGTTGAAGTGGGCAAGACCGTAAAYTCRCCCSCATGCCACCCGGAGTTTGATACCCCCAAGGGGCTGCTGCAATTTGTGCGTCGYCTACGYAARCTCAGTGGTGGAAARCCCGTGGGATTCAAACTCTGTCTCGGGAGAAAAGTCGAATTTATGGCCATTGTGAAGGCGATGTTAGAAACGAAAATTCTACCCGACTTCATAACAATCGACGGTGCGGAAGGTGGGACAGGTGCTGCACCAGTAGAATTTTCAAATCGTCTTGGCACACCTTGTTTGGAGGCTACTTACTACATCAACGAAGTACTCAAAGGTGCGGGTTTGCGGAACGAAATTCGACTGATAAGTGCCGGTCAAACGGCTAGCGGATTCGACATGCTTGAAAAGATCATAGTTGGTGCAGATACTGTCAATGCGGCTCGCGCGATGATGATTGCACTCGGATGCGTTCAGGCAAAAGCGTGCAATACCAATGAGTGCCCGACGGGCATAGCAACACAAAATCCTGCAAGGGCTAGAGCAGTTATCGTAGGCGAGAAGTCTGAACGTGTTAAGAACTTCCACAACTCAACCGTACACGTTTTTCTCGAGCTTTGCGGGGCAATGGGCTTCAGTAATCCAGATGACTTGTCTCCAACAGACCTGCTTAGTCGGTTCGAGGGTAGAGGAAGAAACTTCGATGAAATATACGAACCTTTACTCGAAAATCAATTACACACAGACAGCATTCCCAACAGCTATCGCGACGATTGGCATAGGGCATCGGCTGATCATTTCTAGCCATTGACTCTCGCGCAGAGCTATACTCTCTATCTCGCTACACAGCCAACATTTGCGTTGCTCGCGAAGTTGTAAAAGGAAGGTCTCTCATGGGCTCACGACTGCTCTTGTTTCTAGCCATCGCTCTAGCAGGTAGTTTACTGCATGCCGATCAATCCGATGATCGCCTGATTGATCTATTTTCCGTTCTTCAAACCACGGTAAGTGTTCGTGATATTGCTATCGCCGAGAGTCAGATATGGGAAATTTGGTTGCAGCACGCCAACGCCGATGTGCAGCAACTTATTCTCGTTGGCACTCAAAGAATGAACGCACAACGCTATGCTGAAGCGATGGTTGCTTTTAATCGACTTACAGAAAGCTTTCCTGATTATGCAGAGGGCTGGAACAAACGTGCCACCTTGCACTATGTGTTAGGAAACCTCGACGCGTCGGTTAGTGATATTGAGAAGACACTCGAACTTGAGCCAAGACATTTCGGCGCCCTGTCCGGGCTAGGYATGGTGTACATTCAGAGAAAGGAATTGAATAAAGCGAAGCAAGCCTTCGAGAGTCTGATCGAGGTGCACCCAAATAGCCCGAAYGCAAAACAGAATCTAGAGCTGGTCAAAGAGCAGTTACGATTCAGCGTTATCTAGAGAATTATTTCTGTCCATAAAAAAAGGGTCGCTAAGCGACCCNTTTTTTAACCCTATAAAACTTACTGACGTGTAGCAGTAACTTCCATCGCTCCGAAGTCACTACCGAATTCGCCAGTCAATGARTCGCCTTCAGCAGTTCCAGTAAAATCCAAAACGATTTCCTGACCTTGTACTGAGATTTCAGCAGTAAATGTTGCTGTGTTGCCTTCATAGAYAATGCCAGAAAGAGGCGCGTTCAAGACGTCTGATGCCATMTCRCCACTTCCGTCAGCGTTCATTGTAAGAACAACAGGAAGCGCACCTAATGGAGAGTTMATTTCTGCTTCCCAAACACCARCTGCAGGAGGTGGGCCGCCRGCCGCACATCCAACTAAYACCGAAAGAGATAAAACCAGCAATCCGCCTAATAATTTTTTCATGTTAAATCCACCTAGTTAAATAATGTCACTCTTCAAATTTGTTTTACAACGGAAGCATTGAGTTACCTTCCGGTGCCGCTCGTTGCAGCTCCTGCCCCCCATCTTCTCAAGAACTCGTCATTAGAGAGGACGCACCGATTGCGAAACGGTGAGTCCATTGTCCGGTTAATAGGCCCTTAGTCAACCGAAAAACCTTAGGGCAGCTCTGATTATTCACTAAACGGGGTAAAGCGAACAAATTCAATCGTTTAAAGGAGTGCTTAGGGAATCACCCAGGCAGATTGCCATTCCAGCCCGGTACGGGCGAAGCCCATTGTAGCGCTGATTTCACGCTCGATACCCGGCATATGGGCAGCCCCATAGAATATGCTGATCTGCCTGAAATCTGGCTCCGCTAACGCTTCACCCAATACACGCAGGGCCGCCTTGTTGCGATCACCGAGTAATGTGAGCTGCTGCTCCAGCGTCTCACCGACTATCACACCACCGCTACGGCCTAGCTCTTGAGCAATCAGAAACTTCAGTGCAGCGTTCTGATTCTGAGAGTTCATTGCACTTATAAGCGACATCACAGTAAACGAAGACAGCGGCTCCCCAGGCGAAGCATTTTGTTCTGCGATCTGCGCCATAGCCAAGTTGAGAAACACGGTAAAGAAATTTTCATTCTTGCTCGCCATCAGTTCATCAAGCTGCGAAGGAGTCAGATCGGCATGAAGAAAATTTGGCTGGGTGTAGTCGATCTCATCGAGCTGAAAGGCAATATTCAGGAATGCCGCCATCGCCTGTTGAATGAAACCGATCAGAGAGGAGTTTGGCTCTCTGCTACCTCTTACCGGCACTTGGTCAGGCTCGGCCACCAACTCGTAGAGAACTACGTCTTGCGTCCTGAAATAGTCATTCAATTCTGCGTAGTATTTTTCCTCGCCGAGATGCACCGCCGCCACAAGGTTTAACTGAATACCTGCATCATTCTCGAAACTCACGATGGCAGTTTGTAGCTCTCCTTCCCACTGCGCGTTGCCCTGAACAAATCTGACGTACTCAGGATCTTGCTGCGCATGCAGCGGATTCATCACTAGGCTAACCAGCAGCACGAACAGCCGAGCACCAAAGCGTGCCAGTCCAAGTGAAGATAGCCCATACTTCATAGCAATTTTTCTATGTTCACCAAGCAAGTTCTAGTATCTCCATCACATCATCCGCGTCATTTATTTTTCGAGGATTGGCTCGAACCACAGGATGTTTCGCCGCCCTCTCTGCAATATCTGGAAGTTGTTCCTTTGTCACACCGACATCGCGCAGTGTTGTCGGTAATCCCAGCTTCGCCACCAATGCTTTTACCGAGTCCCCTGCGCTCTGCTCATTGCTGCCAAGCGCCTCATTGATAGCCTCCTGTCTGCTTGCCTGTTGCTTGGCATTGTAGTTAAGGACCGCAGGCAACATGACACAAGATGTATAGCCATGAGGCACTCCACAGAGACTGCCCAATATATAACCAATACCATGGCTCGCTCCATGGGACACGGTACCGAGACCAACGCATGCCAACCAGACTGCCTGTTGATTCAAGCTCCTCGCAGACAGATTTTCCCGGTTGTGCTTACACTCAGGCAGAGAGCTGGCGAACAAACGCATGGCATGAAGAAAATGGCCATCAAGGAAGGCATGCGAGTCGGCAGAGCAATAGCCTTCGATAGCATGATCCAAGGATCGAATTGCAGTAGACAGCCACAACCATTGTGGTGTGTGCACACTAAGCTGTGGATCATAGATGATGGACTGTGGGCAGAGGTCGATACCGCGATAACCCTCTTTCGCAGAGCTCTGGGTATTCAGTACACCGGCGTTGTTGCTGAATTCAGCACCGGAAAGCGTTGTTGGAATAGCGATCTGACGGATCTTCGGTTCACCCTTAAAGAGACTAAAATCCGCATACTTTGAACCGCAGCTGCCATCTCCATATTGTGCGTATTCGATGAGCTGTGCCTGAGACTCAACTCCCTGATCGATTGCGAGTTGTACGACCTTGCAAGCATCTATGATCGAGCCTCCGCCCAATGAAACAAGTAGATCAGCATCCACTTCACGCGCTACCTCCAAGGTGCGCATTACATCAGAGCGCGGAGTGTGCGACCCAATGTCGTGAAACAGGCCAGCAAAATTGCTTCCTAGTGCGGCCTGGTGTTCTGCGAAGTCATCAACAGCGTGACTCAGGCTATTCGATGCCACGAGTAGCACGCGCTGCGCCCCCAGTCTTTCAACAAGGAGAGCAAGCGTTGCTGGGGCCGAAGCGCCAGCGAATACATTTTTCAGCCCGCTGTAATTGAACTCGATGCCTGTGCCAGCTGGGTTAGTTGAATTTCTCCCCATAGACCGGTGGTTGCCTCTACTGCTGATTTAGAGGCTCCAACTATAACTCAAATAGCCCTCTAGCTCTGCGCCGCTGCCGGCAAATTCATGTCTTAGCCCTTCCCGCACTGCTATACTCAGGGCAAGAACATCTTTCACAAAAACAATCGATAATTCCCTGGGGGATTGGACATGGCGACTTTCAACGTTAACGGTGTAGAACGGAATCTGGATATAGAGCCGGAGATGCCCCTGCTTTGGGCTCTACGCGACGAATTAGGTATGACAGGAACAAAATTTGGCTGCGGTATCGCCTCCTGTGGTGCTTGTACCGTGCACGTAAACGGCAGCGCGGTTAGAAGCTGCGTGACGCCTGTAAGCGCAGTCGAAGGGCAAGAAATCACTACCATCGAAGGTCTAGCGATGGTTGCTGCTGGCACGAACCCATCCGCGCCCGATCTAAGCGCAGTGCAGCAGGCATGGATCGACCATCAGGTACCTCAGTGCGGCTATTGTCAGTCCGGAATGATCATGGCCGTGTCTTCATTGCTCGCCACGAACCCAAACCCTAGCGATGCTGATATCGATAGCAGCATCACCAACGTCTGTCGCTGCGGCTCTTATCCGCGAGTGCGTAAGGCAATTCGTTCACTGGCTATTGCATAAAGGAGAGCGGATATGAAAATTAACAGAAGACGTTTCCTACTTAGTTCAGCCGTCGTCGGCGGCGGTGTACTCATCGGTTACTCGGCACTGAAGCCAAGCAAACATCGCAGAGCCAACGCGGAGTTAGCTACGGGGGCAGAACGCTACGTTACCTCCTTCATTAAAATTGAGCCAAACAACAAAATCACTGTCTATGTTCCTCACTCAGAAATGGGGCAGGGCGTACATACCTCACTACCGATGATGGCGGCGGACGAACTCGATGCAGCCTGGGAAGACATCACTGTTGAGCAGGCGCCAGCTATCGACATGTTCGCCAACGGCGAATTGGTTAAAGGTTTCGCTGGCGAACTCGGCGTGCCCAGCTTTCTCACAGGCATTGTCAGTGCAAGCGCAACAAGTATTGCCGAATTAATGAATTTGCAGGTTACCGGTGGCAGTTCATCCGTGCGTTTCACCGGCGAATCCTCTATGCGAACCGCCGGAGCGGCAGCACGACAGATGCTCATAGAATGTGCAGCGAATCGTTGGGGCGTAGCAGTAGATGAATGCAGTACTCAATTGACCCATGTGCAGCACAATGCCAGCGGCCGTTCACTGAGCTACGGCGAGCTAGCAGCCGATGCAGCCTTATTAGAACCACCCACGGACGTGACTCTGAAGCACCCCTCACAGTTTACTATTATGGGCAAGGCGATATCCCGTGTAGATATCCCCGCTAAGGTGGACGGGTCTGCCGTATACGGTATCGATGCACAGAGCGAAGAGATGCTTTACGCAGCGATTCGTCTCGCACCGGTATTCGGAACGAAACTAGTCTCGGTTGATGCCGGAGACGTACTTAGTCGACGCGGGATAAAACGCGTCATTGAATTGGAGGATTCTGTCGCGGTAGTTGCTGATAGTTACTGGCGCGCAAAAGAAGCACTAAAACTTGTTAAGTCTGAGTTTGAATCTTCCGATGCAGATACAACATCCAGCGCCGATCTGTTTGCCGGCTTCGAGCGCAGCCTTAGCGATGACAAAAACAGCAAAGTCTTGGAAATCGGTGATGCAGACGCGGCGATAGACAACGCCACCGATGTCATCGAAGGCAATTACACAGTTCCCTACCTTGCACACGCGGCTATGGAACCGATGAACTGTACTGTACATATTCATGACGACATCGCAGAAGTCTGGACCAGCACGCAGGATGCACTGGGCATAAAAGCCCGGGTTGCAAAAATTGCAGGCGTCTCGGAAGACGACGCAATTTTTCACCACAGCTATCTCGGTGGTGGCTTCGGTAGAAGACTACCCTTTAACTGGAACGTTATCGATCACGCGACACTAATTGCCAAGGAATTCGATGTTCCGGTGAAGACTGTTATGAGTCGCGAAGACGATATGCAGCAAGACTACTACCGCCCTGCGGTCGCAAGTAATTTCAAGGCCGCCTTCGATGACAATGGCATCGTACAAGCCTGGCACAATCGCTTCACCGGCCCAATACAGACGCCCGGCGCCTCGCATATCCCGTATGCAATTCCGAACCAATCCATACGCGTTGTTGATGGCGACACACACGTACCTATTGCTGCATGGCGTAGTGTTGATCATTCACAGCAGACATTCTTCACCGAGTCTTTTGTCGATGAGATAGCACATCGCTCCGGCAAAAATCCTTATCAGTTTCGCATGGAGATGCTGGCCGACCATCCTCGTCACCGTAAGGTGCTTGAGGTCGCAGCCGAAGCGGCGGGTTATGGACAGAACTTACCGGAGGGTCATGCTCTGGGTATAGCTGTACAAGAAAGCTTTGGCAGCATCGTTGCCGAGGTCGCCGAAGTGTCATTGGACTCAAATAACCGACCTGTAGTGCACAAGGTTACCTGCGCGATAGATTGCGGCTGGGCAGTAAACCCAGACACAGTTGAGGCGCAGGTCGAAAGCGGCATCATCTACGGCCTAACCGCCGCATTGTACGGCGAGATTAGTATCGAGAATGGCCGCGTCGCGCAGAATAACTTCCCCGACTACGAGATGGTTCGCATGGCTGATGCACCCGAGATCGAAGTACATATTGTCGAGTCTGGTGAAGAACTGGGCGGACTAGGCGAGCCCTCAACGCCACCACTCGCCGCGGCGGTAAGCAACGGTCTGTATATTCTGACGGGTCAGAGAGTAAGAGCGTTACCATTTAAGAATCACGACTTCTCGCGCTCTACACCGATCGCTCAAGTTTAGGTTCATATTTAGCTTTATGTTTAAAAGCGGGCGTAGCGATGCGCTCGTTTTTTTCTACTCTAAATTTGGTGAATTTTGATAGAGTTTTTGGATAGAGTGTAGAGCAAGGACTCTTGTGTCTAGAATAATCTCACAGCAGCTACTCATTTCCCTTGTATTCGCGTTTGTCTTAACGGCCTGCCAGGGAACACGCAACCGCACTAGCGATACGTACAGCAATTCTATTTCGAAGCAGCTACCCTCGAGCTGTGAGAGGGATATTCAAGCCTTTCGCAATGTAGTCGGCCGAGACGGCGTAACAAATGCCAGTACGCCGGCGCTGCCCTTCTACCCACTGCTTCACAGCAACAGGTTTTTACATAGCCTGTCTCACTCCGCGGAGTCAAGCGGCGAGGTGAGCCAGTGGGCTCTGCTACTGGCTGAATTAGCCATCGAAACACGGGAAGCGGAGAACAAGAATCTCTCCACACCTTGGGACAATTCTTCCTTAAAAGAGTTGGCCGATTGTTCACGGGCCATTGCACGTGAATCTCAGTACGAGAAAGACCGAAGCGCAGTGCTCAGCACGGTACAACAGTCCGAATTTCCCGCTCACTATCTACAATTCCGGCAGGCTCTAGGCGCCCTCTCTGTGCTGCGGCCGTTTCTCAAACAACGCATTCTCGCCTTGCACACCGATGAGCGGCGATGGTTTTTGGAAGAGGAATCTTTCATGCGCCGCATTCACTATGAGATTGACGCTGAACCTCCAGTTACTGGTTCGGTAGCGAGCAGCGTTGCCGATTGGATGAAAGCTGCCTACGCTAGCAACGAACTAGCTTTACCTCTATTGCAAGAGTCAGAACTCGATTCACTGTTTGTAGAACACGCGCCCAGACTTCAAATCGAATTCGCGGATGACAACGACCAGATTGGTGCTGTCGAGTGGGTAGATAATCAAATTAGCATTAGCAGCGCCAAACCTACTGTCTATACACTGTCATCGATGACGCAGTTCGAAGGCAGGAAGCTTTTACAACTCAACTATGTGTTCTGGTTTGCAGCGCGAAAACCAACCGCGCTGATCGATCTCTATTCCGGGATTGTGGATAGCATAATCTGGCGCGTTACTCTGGACGAGGATGGACAGGTTCTTCTCTACGACAGCATCCATAGCTGTGGCTGCTACCACAAATTTTTTCTGGCATCGGATAACCTCATTGTAAAGAGTCAGCCTACTTCGCAGGAGCCAGTCAACATCTTCGAGCTAGATGCAAGCACTACTCACAACGGTCTAACCCTCTCGATAACTGCGAATGAACATTACATCGTTGGGGTTGATTCGACATTGCCCAACGCTCAAGGGGAATCACTGCTCTACGGTATTCGACCCTATGACCTATTGCACAACTTAAACAGCGGTGGTAGAAATAGAAGCTTGTTCGATGATCAGGGCCTAATTACTGGTAGCGAACGACTCGAACGATTCACACTCTGGCCAACTGGCATTCTTTCTGTCGGTACGATGCGTCAGTGGGGCACGCATGCAACAGGTTTCATCGAAGAGCAGCATTTCGACGATGCCGATTTGCTGGAGCAGTATTTCCAAACCTCTCCTTAAAAACCGCGCCTAATATTTCTA
>JAESUV010000060.1 GCA_016762975.1 Gammaproteobacteria bacterium
CAAGACCGGCAGATAGAAGAAATTCAGGAAAGACAGCTTCGACTCCACAAACCACACGATAGCGCTCACGAATACTAAAATGACGAGGACGAACACCCCTTCGAAGTTATCGATCAAATACTGTTTTATCGGTTCCATAGGACAATTTTCTTCTGTCTAGCTGCGCGTGAGAGGGGGCTGTTTGTAACGTCGGCCGAATTATAACCCTGTGCGAATCTATTGATATTGGTTTTACGGGGCAATTGAGGTCAATAGAGCGAAAGAGTGTAGGATTTAAGCAGATTTGCTTCAGGTGAACAACCGCTTCGCCTACAAGTGGCACGGTTTTCTGCATCTTTTCTGTGATCGAGAAAACGCGGGTGGCGGCCATTGTCTGTGGGAATGTGGATGCAGCAATATTAGTGAGATATCGATGAGCGCCTTGATCTCTGAGCTCACAGGGAGCCTCGGTTCCAATCATGCTCTCAGGGCATCGGATTGAGTCAACATTGGTAGCGCCTTCGTTATTTTGCTAGGTGATTCTGTGAACCGGCGAACTTGTAGGCCTGAATCATCTGGTCAGCAAATATTTAGCTCGGTTCGTCGACTGCGACTTGCACTATAAGATTTTGGCCCTATATTTGGTCGGACCAATTTGGTCTGACCAAATAATGTGTAGATTCTGCTGCCAAGCGCTCCAATTAATAGGCAATCGATGTCCTCAAGCAACACAATTAGCCATGAAATCGCTGCCATTCTGCGTGACGAAATACTTCAACAACGCTATCGAAGTGGTGAACGATTTCCCTCTGAGCGAGATCTCGCGGCAAGATTTGATGCCAGCCGTGGGGCTGTGCGCGAAGCGCTGTCGCAGTTGGAGCAGCTAGGGCTTATTCGTACCCAGCCAGGCGGGGCACGCGTGCAGAGTGTGAAATCCGCCAGTTTGGCGGTCTTGGGCCCCCTTATGGCGCTTGGTGATTATCCGGACCCGCTTCTTGTCGATCAATTCTTGCAGACATTTAGTGTATTGACCGCCATGACTGCGAAGAATGCCGTTGTCGCGGCGTCACCTGAGCAACTCATCCAGCTGAAGAAACTAGTCGCAGAGTTAGCAGGCGAAGCAGAGGATTTTGAAGCGATGCAGCCCCATTGGCGGGCATTGCTGGAGGCGATGTCGACAATCGCGGATAACTTAGTGGTTAGGCTCATAAGCAATGACCTGAAGGCGCAGTTCGTGGATCAGATGATAGAACTTGGAATCCGGCCAGATCTACGGGCAGGCTCGATAGATAAGCTTCTGAGCTCACTCAGGGTGAGTCTGAATAACCAGGATGGCGAGTTAGCGGGTCAAGCCATGCAAGATCATTTTGTAGAGCTTCGTGAGGCGGTTGGCGAGGCGATCAGGTTTAGGGCTGATGAGCTATCAATCCGTGCGGCTAACTGAGCAAGATACAAACAAAACGCCGAGGGGAGCTGGATTCGAGACAGACAGAGCGCAAGGATTATTCGACTCTCGCGTACTAATTAGTAGAAGTGTAAATAGTAGAAGTGTAAATAAATGTGAATAGACAAATGAAGACAGAATTGAAAACACAAAAGTTAAGTACACGGAAGTTAAATGCAGGAGTTTGCGCATGAAGCGAGTATTAATTCCCATTGGTATTATGGTGGGCTGCATTCTCTTCGCGGCACTATTGCTACGAACCCCCACGGTGGTGGATGAGGTGGCGCCTGAGATCATCGCTGTCAGTGTTCGCGTAACACAAGTTCGTGCCGATTCTGTGCGGCTATATGTGGAATCACAAGGCAAGGTTCAGGCATCTCGCGTTGCGAGCTTGTCTGCTCCCGTAGCGGGGCCGGTAGAATGGATCTCGTCTGCGATGGAGGCTGGCGGCTTCGTTGCACAAGGTGAGACATTACTGCGTTTACAGAGCAGTGACTACGAGATTGCTAAAGCGCGCAGCAATGCAGCAATGCAACAGGCTCAGGCCGAGGCGATCTTTGCCAGCAATGAATTGGAACGGCTTGGCGAATTGGCAGATAAGCGTCTCGCGAGCGACGCGCAATTGCAAGGCGCGAAGAGAACCGCAGATGTAAATGCAGCACGACTCGCAGATGCTCAAGCAAGCTTTAGACAGGCGGAACTTGATCTGGAGCGCACAAATATCCGTGCTCCTTTCGATGCGATTATTCAATCGCGGGATGTCGAATTAGGCCAGTACGTTAGCCGGGCACAATCAGTAGCGGTATTGCTTGGTGCCGATGAGGTTGAAGTGCGTGTGCCCCTTGCCATACGCCAATTAGAGTTTCTCGATGTGCCGCTAGGCATGCGTGGTGAGTTGGCAGACGAACTCGCGCCTGATGTCACATTGAAGGGCTTCTATGGTGGCGAAGAATACAGTTGGTCCGGCAAGCTCGTGCGTACTGAAGCCGTCATCGATGCCAACAGCAACACTGTCCAAACAATCATCCGCGTGAGGCAGCCTGATACAGGCGCTCCTTTTACAGGGGCTTCTTCCAGTAAGAATGCCCAGATWCCCTTGCCGATAGGTTTGTATGTRAAGGCAAGCATCGAAGGCARRCTCGTTCACGACCTTATTKCGCTACCTAGATCAGTTATCCGCAATAACAACCAAGTGTTGGTAGTAGACGCGGAAAACAAGATGTACTACCGCGATRTTGAGATCTATCGATTAGAGGAAGATCGCGTGCTGATAAGTGGTGGATTGCTGCCAGGAGAATTTATTTGCACCTCGCCGATTCAGGCGGTAGTTAACGGCATGTCTGTGCAGCCGATTATAGAAGTTATTTAAGTGGCGAGTCCGTAGTMTTCGGCARCARAATTATTGAGGTAGAGGTCAACTTTGAGAACTCCAATCACATGGTTTGTTAAGAATCCAGTCGCCACCAATCTGATGATGATGATCTTTTTGGCGGGTGGCGTCATTTCCTATTTCAATCTCAATCAGGAAGAGTTTCCCGACATAGATTTTGGGATTGTTCAGGTTAGTGTTGCYTATCTAGGTGCGACTCCGGCCGAATCCGAGTCGGCGGTTTGTYTGCGAATTGAAGAGGCGCTAGATGGYGCCGAAGACAYAGAGCGSCTAACCAGTACAGCYAGAGAGGGCGGTTGTGATGTCACTCTARMGCTCACCAGCAGTGCTGATATAAATCGCGCACTCAATGACATCAAGGGCAAGGTAGATGCAATTACTACCTTCCCAACTGAAACAGAAAAACCAGTTGTACGTGCATTCAGCACGAGCGGGAATGTGATGACTCTGTCATTGGCGTCCGATACTGATGACAGAAATCTAAAAGTGGTGGCGGAAAATATCCGCAACGATCTGTTGGATCTCGACGGTGTTTCCACCGTAAACATTGAATACATTCGACCCTTCGARATTTCTATCGAGGTTTCCGAATTTACGCTTCGCCAGTATGGCCTTACSTTGGAWCAGATCTCTCGCGCTATYGATCGAGCGTCGCTGGATTTACCRGGTGGAACAATACGAACTGCCTCGGGTGAAATCCTATTGCGCACTAAAGGACAGGTTTACAACGGTGATGAATACGCGAACATCGTCGTGCAGTCGTTTCCGGATGGGACGCAGCTGCGTCTTGGTGAAATTGCCACTGTCAAAGATGGTTTCGAAGAAGGTTATCTGGACGCTCGGGTCAATGGAGTGAACGCAGTCATTATCAACGTGTTGCGCGTCGGTGACGAAGATATTGTTGCTTCGGCAAGGCAAGTGCGGGCATGGATGGCATCTACAGATTTCAATTTACCCGAGGGTATGACACTAGATGTAGTTACTGATTCGGCGATAGCGACCCAGGAGCGTATTCTCACTGTGGCTCAGAATGCGTATACGGGTTTGATGCTGGTGGTGGTGATTTTGGCCTTGTTTCTTCGCTTTAAGTTAGCCATCTGGGTTGCAGCAGGTATTCCCATCGCGATAGCGGGTGCATTGGCCTTGTTTCCGGCAGCGGGGCTTACCATTAGCTCGTTGACAGTAATGGGGTTTATCCTCGTGCTCGGTATTATCGTGGACGATGCGATTGTTGTTGGTGAACGCATACACGCGTATGAGCGGAAGGGTTATTCGAAAGAAGAGGCTGCGATTGAAGGGGCATTAGAAGTCTCAGTGCCGGTAATCTTTGGTGTGCTGACAACTATTGCTGCTTTTCTGCCTATCTTGCTCCTAGGTGGGCAAATGGGGGCCTTCTTCAATGCTATCGGCGCCGTGGTCGTATTCTGCTTGATTGCGAGCATAGTGGAGTCTCAACTAATTCTTCCTGGGCATATTGCGCACCGTAAGACGGAGGGCTATTTCCTAGAAAATACCTGGCTGGTCA
Organism: Gammaproteobacteria bacterium; assembly: GCA_016762975.1. GTDB lineage: Bacteria > Pseudomonadota > Gammaproteobacteria > Pseudomonadales > Pseudohongiellaceae > UBA9145. Next base: position 4,339 of record JAESUV010000060.1, read on the forward strand.
CTGCGTGGCAAAATTTTCAGGGCAAGATCTCCCATGCTATGGAGTATTTTGCCGAACACGGTTACCAGCGCGCCTTAAAGAAGGTCCTTAAATACCGTTACGCGGCTTGGTCTGCAGCAACAGGTGTCATCATTATTACCTTGGCTTTGTTGATGTCTGGACGGGTGGTTTTTCAGTTTATGCCTTCGGTTGAGGGTGACGTGATCTATGGAACAGTAGTCATGCCGGCGGGTGTCCCCGGTTTTATTACGGAGGAAGCCGTTTCTATTCTCGAAGAGAAGGCCCTCGAATTATCGGCTGAGCTTGAAGAAGAACTGATCGTTTTGAAGGCCAGCGGTATGGCGGCACAAGAAACTGAGAGTGTGGTGGATAGCATTTTAACTATTATCGGTGGGCGCGCACCTCGTGGAGGGCCGGGGAATCCTGGGCGAAATGCGGGTAGCAGTGATATCGCTGAGGTTGTGTTATACCTGACACCCTTCTTTGATCGAGGCGAGATTAGCTCGGCAATGATTCGTGATCGATGGCGCGAAAAAGTCGGCACTATTGCTGATGCTTTGGAAGTGACCTTCGTGTCGGATTCATTTTCTGCCGGCGACGCAATTAATTATCGCTTAGAAGGGCGCAACGAAGAAAATCTGAAGATGGCGGCAGCTGAGCTGCGTGCTGAACTAGGCCGTTATCCCGGCATTTTCGATATCTCGGATTCGTTTCGTGCTGGAAAACAGGAAGTGCAGATTGAGCTCTTGGAGCGCGGAAAGACTCTGGGCCTAACCCTTAACGATATTGCCACTCAGGTTAGGCAGGCCTTYTATGGGGCTGAATCACAGCGYATTCAGCGGGGCTCGGATGATATTCGAGTCATGGTGCGTTACCCYGAARAYGARCGACAATCATTAGGTAATTTGGAAGRYTTATTAATAAGAACGCCWARCGGYGCAGAGGTGCCTTTTCTRAGCATCGCCGATTTCTCGTTGGGTAATGGCTACTCCAGCATCAATCGACAGAATGGCCGYCGTATTATTACCGTGCGCGGTGACATAGATCGCAGCATYGTGAAGCCCGAAGAAATAAGYCGTGAAATACTCGCCAAATATCARGAYCRGTGGGCGCGAGATATGGATRTAGWKYTGARAGTGGGYGGTGAAGGCGAGCAACGAWCMGAYTCGCTGACGGATCTGTTGTCTACTTTTCCGCTGGCGATGATGATTATCTATGCATTGCTAGCTATACCGCTCAAATCCTACACACAGCCGCTTGTTATAATGAGTGTAATTCCTTTCGGTGCCATTGGCGCCATTGTTGGRCACTTCATYATGGGTGCCGAYCTGGTTTTCTTTTCGCTGCTTGGCATGATCGCCCTCAGYGGYGTGGTGGTTAACGCGAGTCTCGTGCTCGTGGTATCTATCAAYCGGCTTCGGGATGAGGGAGTCGGYGTGGTGGAGGCGGTATCTAAGGCKGGMATGATGCGCTTTCGGCCTATATTTCTCACCTCGTTGACRACYTTTATCGGYYTGGTCCCGCTGATGATYAGCGCYAATCCKGCTACATTTTTTGTGGTRCCAATGGCTATTTCTCTRGCRTTTGGCGTGTTGTTYGCCACCATAATTACGCTGTTTCTCGTGCCCAGCCTGTACGTAATCCTGCATGACTTTGTTGGTCAYACGGACACAGCCGAAGAGCGRGCACTGGCATATCAGCATTAGGCAATTCATAATGCGATTCGCTTGATTTTAKTTAACAGGATTATTGGTATGAGAYTCTTCGGTATAGTGGCATTGYTKGTGAGTATGGCTTCCGGCGCGGTRGCTCAGGGRAATCGAATCGACACAGTACGCCCTGATGCGCCAGAATTGGCGAGCTTCGGCGACTATGATATCGGCGTKCGGACTCTGGAATTYRTCGAYCCCGATAGAATCGATATTCTAAATACAGAGCGTGGCGGGGWGAACGCTGTCTACGMTAGAAGTCTWATGGTCGAAGTGTGGTATCCAGCGAAGCTAGATGATGMCCAAGAGCCAGGKGGTGAATACCAGGCGATAACTCGYAACCCCGAAATTACTGCRACTCTTMYTGGTACTGCAGTTCGCGATGCCAAGCCCAACAGTGCCGATGCRCGTTATCCGTTAGTTATTATCTCTCACGGCTACCCTGGCAATCGTTAYCTGATAAGCCATCTGGGYGARAATCTTGCCAGCAAGGGYTATGTGGTYGCATCGATAGATCATACCGATAGCACCTACGATGATCAGCARGCYTTCCAGAGCACTCTCTACAACCGTCCTTTGGATCAGCGCTTCGTACTCGATACTCTAGATACACTTTCAAATGATTCCAGTAGCTTCCTAAATGGYCTCTTAGATGCAGAGACAACTGGAGTTGTTGGYTATTCAATGGGCGGATACGGTCTAGTAAACAATCTGGGTGGTGGCTACAGTGATGAGATAGTCGGGTCGCTAATGGCGCCGCCGAATGAGCTTCTTCATGAACATGCTACCGGAAACCCTGATTACCGATCCAACCTCGACCCTCGCATCAAGGTAGGTTTCGCAATCGCGCCCTGGGGCATGGCCTCTGGATTTTGGCGCGGCGAAGACCTCGCCGGTATCAACGTGCCGACTTTTTATCTAGCGGGTGATAACGATACCGTTGCGGGTTATGAAACGGGTGTGCGAGCAATCTTTGAGGGTGCAGTAAACAGCGATCGCTACCTGTTAACGTACAAAAATGCAGGTCACAATGCTGGAGCGCCTTATCCAGTGCCCCTTGAGATACTGAACAGCGAAGACACAACAGGTGCCAGTCACTACACCGACCCAGTTTGGGACAATACGCGCATGAACAACATTATGGATCATTTCGCGACGGTCTATTTCGATCACTATCTCAAGCAAATAGAAGGTCGCCAATCTTACCTAGATGTTGTTCCTGATGGCGCCGATGCCGTGTATTCGGTGACTAGGGGCCAGCAGAACGATGACCACACCTATTGGAAAGGCTTCGGCCCCAATACGGCAATTGGACTGAAGCTTGAGCGACTCCAGCCCGGTGAATAAGCTATTTGATTGCTAAACGAATTGGTAGGACACTGATGTCCTGCCAGACATTGCCGGTTACATAGGGATCACTGGCTAGCCATTGGTCTAACTCTGCCTTTGAGTCAAACTCCACAAACATCGTCGAACCGATCATCTGCTCTGCCTCGTTGAGTATTGCGCCTCCAGCGATCAAATTTCCGGCTTCCTTGAGTTGCTTCGCTCCCGCAATGTGTGARTCTCGCACAGACATGCGYCTATCCAGCGCACCGTCATCTTTGCCGTCATAGGCGGTAACCATAAATTGCATAGTGTTTTATCCTTGTTTGAAGTGYCGCGATTATCTCACGGCGCGSTCAGAATATGCAGCGTCTCTYAATCGGCCGRCTCAGGNAAGCMANTTCAAGCAATGAACTGCTGATAGAGCTCGATGAATACGGGGACTAAAGAGCCAATGAGTAGAGTTGCCATGCTGATGTTGAAARCYCGCACAGTGCTGGGGTTGCGCATGAGTGYTTTAAGCGAMGCRCCRCCCCACAGCCAGAGCATGATGCAGGGTGCTCCGAAGATCAGGAAGATTAGCCCGATCGTGAATATTTGCAACACATAGCCTTCGCTATGAGTTGTATAGGTGACGGTGGCTCCGACCGCCAAGACCCATGCTTTCGGATTAACCCACTGGAATGCAGCGGCTTGGATAAACGTGAATGGATTTCCCTCAGCATCGCTAGACTCCGACACAGGCGCGGTGGCGATCTTGTAAGCTAGGTAGCTGAGATAGGCGACACCAGCAATCTTCAAGACTAGATGCATTACTGGATACACTTCGAACAACTGTGCGATGCCTAGACCGACGGCAAGCACCATGACTGGAAACCCGAGAATGATACCCAGATAATGGGGCATGCTGCGCCTGATGCCGTAATTTAATCCCGATGCCATAATCATGGCGTTGTTGGGGCCGGGTGTCACACAAGTGGTGATGGCGAAGGCAATGATTGCTAGATATTCCATAGTGAAATTTTGAGTTCGTTTGTTGGTTGCGGTTCTTTCTTGAGCTTTTGGTTTTAAAGGAGGAATAGCTTGGCGAGCCAGAAGAAATTGCGTTTCTGCGGCTGCATCAGTTTGTTTTTCGTTCGAAGTATTTTTGCGTGGCCTTAGTAGATAGGTCTAAGTAGATAGGTCTAAGTAGATAGGCCTTTCTAGACTGGCCGAAAGTATCTCCCTGGCTCTAAATTTTGTCAAGCCACTCACTACTTATCAGCGTCTGGATAAGAAAGAAGAGGGTGGTATTGTGGGGCAGGTGACGCTAGTATGCCGCCATGATTTTAAGCGCGCTAACACCCATTTTCGCCATTATCCTGCTGGGTTTCTTAATTAGCCGTACACCGGTCTCTAGTCAGGCGGTGTGGTCAGAACTGGAACGACTCACCTATTATATATTCTTTCCTGCCCTGCTAGTGTTACGTTTGTCTGCCTCAAATTTCGACTGGGAAGACGTAGTCGATATCAGCAAGGTTATCGGCCTGGCACTGTTTGTTATCACGGTACTTATACTGTCCTTACGTAGGCTCGCTAGCCGCGACTCCGCATCCCTCAGTTCTATCTATCAAGGCAGTATTCGCTTCAATACTTATATAGGGCTCGCTTGCATTGATGTTTTGTATGGCGATAGAGGACTCACTACGGCGGCGCTCTGTCTTGCGGTTTATATACCGTTGGTGAATGTGCTGTGTGTGGTCTCGCTGACAGGAGGTGGGGAGGGTGGAACGAAGAGGATTAGTCGGGTAATCAATTCAGTTGCAACAAACCCTTTGGTTTTGGCTTGCATTGCCGGCATTGCAATCAGCTACACAGGCTTTAATATCCCGTCTCTTGCCGAGTCTGTGATAGAGATTCTAAGCCAGCCTGCTTTGCCCATAGGCTTGCTGGCAGTTGGCGCGGGAATACGCCTCGTTACCTTAGGAGAGCAGAGTTGGCAGTTGCTGATAGCTGTGGTTAACAAGCTTGCGGTGTTTCCCGGTCTAGTTCTAGCTGCGTGCCTCCTCTTCGAAACACCCAATTCGGTTGCCGTAATTTTGTTGCTGCTAACCGCGCTTCCTGCTCCACCCTCAGCCTATATCCTAGCTAGACAACTCGGCGGTAACGAGAGTCTCATGGCGAACATGATTACCGTACAGACTCTTGCAGCATTTTTTGTGATACCGATCTGGATACAGCTTGCGGATCGGTACCTCTGATTGAGTTAGGGACCGAAAGTGTCTTAACGTCAATACTTGAACGGCTACTCTTGTAACTAAAAGTGAACTAGAAATAAATCTGAAGATACTGTTTCCGAGTGTCGGCATTGCTCAGCCTAGGGCAATGTGAATTTGCGGGAATACAAGAAGGATTTATTCCACAGTCACTGACTTTGCCAAGTTGCGCGGCTGGTCAACATCAGTGCCCTTGACTACGGCAACGTGATAAGAGAGTAACTGCAGTGGGATAGTGAACACAATTGGGTCGAGGATGTTCGGCGATTCAGGAACATGAATAACCTTGCAGTTTTTATCGCCTTGGAAGTGAACGCTTTCATCAGCGAAAACATAGAGCTTTCCATCTCGAGCGCTGACTTCCGCCAGATTTGCCCGCAGTTTTTCAAGTAGATCGTCGTTTGGGGCGACCGCGATTACTGGCATGTCTTCATCTACCAAGGCAAGTGGACCGTGTTTGAGCTCTCCCGAATGATAGGCTTCGGCATGAATATAGGAAATTTCCTTTAGTTTCAGAGCTCCTTCCTTTGCGATTGGATACTGAATGCCACGACCCAGGAATAGGCAATTGTGCTTATCTGAAAATTGGCGCGCTAATTTCTTGATTTCGTTGTTGAGCTTAAGAACAGACTCTATCAATTCGGGCAATCTATCCAGTTCCCTTACCAAATTTGCTTCGGCCTTGGGTTTGAGCCCGGTACGTCTGGCCAACACGATTGTAAGAATGAGCAACAAGGTAAGCTGGGTAGTGAAGGCTTTAGTCGAGGCTACACCAATTTCCTGTCCTGCCATGGTAAGAATGCCGAAGTCTGATTCTCTTATCAGGGAGCTTGTTGCCACATTGCAGATGGCGAGGTATCCGACATAGGAAAGCTTCTTGGCAAACCTCAATGCGGCTAGTGTGTCGGCGGTTTCGCCGGATTGAGAGACGGTTACAAACAGAGTGCCCTCGGGGACAATGATATCGCGGTAACGGTAGTCGCTCGCTATATCCACGGAGCAGGGTATTCGTGCAATAGATTCGAACCAATACTTGGCAACCTGTCCAGCATGGAAACTGGTGCCACACGCTACAATTTGTATGTGTTTAACCTTATCGAATACAGCAGGAGCTTTTACGCCGAATGCGTTTTCTAATACTTTGTTTCCGGCGATCCTGCCATCAAGGGTATCCCGAATAACCTGAGGCTGTTCATAAATCTCCTTGAGCATGTAATGGCGATACTTGCCCTTGTCWRCATCGTTRCGACGGCTCTTAACCATGCTGATGGGRCGTTTAACCTTGCGTTKACCGTTCCAGATATCAATACTATGAAGAGTGACTTGAGCAATGTCACCYTCCTCCAGATAGATAAACCGGTCTGTCACCTGACCGAGCGCYAGRGGGTCTGAGGCGACAAAGTTTTCTCCTATGCCTACWCCTATGACGAGRGGGCTGCCGGAACGCGCGACWATTAGCTTRTCGGGCTCAGWGACATCAGCAACACAGATKCCATAKGCTCCGTCAAATTGCTTTACCGCYTTTTGCACCGCAGWAAGTAAAGRTACTTTGCCGCCTTTTCTTTCCAAATGGATCAARTGAACTATGGTCTCRCTGTCRGTTTCACTGACAAACTTGTAGCCTTTTTTKAYTARCTTTGCTCGTAWAAGCTCATRGTTTTCTATGATGCCATTGTGAACTACCGCGATTTGCTTATCACTACAGTGYGGRTGGGCATTAATCTTTGTTGGTTTKCCGTGAGTTGCCCAGCGTGTATGAGCAATTCCAACCTGCCCACGAAGCGACTTTTTCTTCGCAGATTGCACCAGCACATCAACTTTTCCGGCAGCCTTCAATACCTCTATTTTTTTTTGAGACTCGTTCAGTAGAGCTATTCCAGCTGAATCATAGCCTCGGTACTCCAGTCGCTTTAGGCCTTCAAGTAAGATTTCACTGACTTCTCGTTCCGCGATTGCGCCTACTATTCCACACATTGCTTTCTGTCCCGCCGGAACTTCTGGTTACCGGTCAATTGATTAGGTTGATATTCAAGATTTATGAAATTCTAAGTTGTGAACAAGTATGACCTGCTTGAATCTCTTGGTAATGGCCTTCAGAATTTTTCTAATGGTTACCCATTCCAAGTTATTAAGATTCATGAACTTTATTAAATGTTATAGGCATTGAAGGAATTAGTATGACTGTAAATCGGGCTGCCGAAGTCGCAGAAGTTTTATGGGAACTTAAAAAAGAAGATAAAATTGCTACCTACGGTGTCATTGCCACCAGAGCAGGTTTTAGTGCTGG
>JAESUV010000152.1 GCA_016762975.1 Gammaproteobacteria bacterium
ATAAAAAAACGAGTCATATGACTCGTTTTTTTATGCCGAAATATTCTAAAAATTACTTCTTCAACACATAACCAGCCTGCTCAGCTTTCTCACGCAATAAGAACTTCTGAACCTTTCCAGTAGACGTCTTTTCGATAGTACCGAACACAACTTTCTTAGGTATTTTAAAACCCGCTAATTCCTCTCGACAGTATGCAATTATCTCATCCGCTTCCAATTCTTGACCTGTTTTTAGCGTCACAAATGCACAAGGAACTTCTCCCCACTTTTCATCACTACTAGCCACGACAGCCGCATCCAATATCTTAGGATGCTTGAACAATACCGACTCGACTTCCAATGAAGATATATTCTCCCCGCCGGAGATAATAATATCTTTGGATCGATCCTTGATCTGCACATAACCGTCCTCATGCCAGATTGCAAGGTCGCCTGAGTGAAACCATCCTCCCTTGAATGAAGCTTGCGTAGTCTTCGGGTTTTTAAGATAACCCTTCATGACAAGATTCCCACGCATAAATATCTCACCCATGGTTTTCCCATCCTTAGGAACTGGCTGGAGAGTCTCTGGATCGGCAACCATAAGCTCATCTTGCAGTGGCGCTCTCACACCCTGCCTCGCCAGAAGCTCAGCTCTATCMTCAATCGAAAGTTCCGCCCAACCCTCCTGCGGYGCACARACAACACAGGGACCATATGTCTCRGTTAATCCATACACGTGAGTAACGATGAATCCCATRTTCTCCATACCTGCAATAACTGCRGCTGGCGGAGCAGCACCGGCTGTCATTACTTTTATYCCCTTCTTGATACCCACTTTGAGACTRTCATCTGCATTAACAATSGTATTTAGCACGACAGGAGCGCCACARAAATGTGAAACGTTGTACTTYTTCATRGAATCCAATATAGCTGCATCGCGGACGTGGCGAAGRCAGAYGCTCGTTCCCGCTGAGGCMGCTAATCCCCAAGGRAAGCACCAACCGTTACAGTGAAACATCGGAAGTGTCCATAGATAGATCGGATGCGCCGTCATATCCCAACACAAATTGTTTGATATTGCGTTCAGGTAGGCGCCACGGTGATGAAAGACAACTCCTTTTGGATCACCAGTGGTCCCGGAAGTATAGTTAAGCGAGATTGCCTGCCACTCGTCTTCAATTTGAAAACATCTGTAGTCGTCATCGCCTTTAGTTAGRAACGCCTCATAGTCTTCAGAGCCTAACAAYTCTCCTCCGGARAAAKATGGATCATCGATATCGATGACTGTTAACTCCTGCGGCACCAGTTTTAACGCAGCCTTTATCGTGTCGCTGTATTCCCTGTCGGTAAATAGCACTTTGGTTTCTGCATGCTCTAGGATAAATGCGATCGCCTTAGCATCTARCCGGACATTCAATGCATTGAGCACCGCCCCTGTCATCGGAACACCGAAATGCCCTTCAAATGTTTCAGGCGTATTGGCTCCCATAAACGCRACCGTGTCGCCTTTGCCTAYGCCYATTTTCAGAAGCGCCGAAGCAAGYAAACAGCAGCGYTTATAMGTCTCAGCCCAGGTAAAYTTTATGTCGCCATGAATCAGTGAAATCTTCTSKGGATAAACACTAGAGCAACGCTCGATAAAATTGAGTGGTGTTAAGTGTACGAAGTTAGCCTGGTTTTGGTCGAGATCGATCTCATAAATATTTTTGCTATGCATGTTTGCTATTGTTCCTATTAACGATTTAATTTCGCTTTTCTRANTTTTTTCAAGTGCATGGRTACMYAASNTCTTAAGCAAGCCGGCAAACTGCCAAGCCGATGCTCARTGCGAAGCAAGGCTGACTAGATAAAGTCCATATCTCCRGCGGTCAGCCACCACGCGCCATAAAGAACCTCTGCGCTAGGTCCGGGGTTCCAGCTATTACAGGGTATCTCAATACCTAATTCATTCACAATCGCGTCCGCGGTTAAGACCTTATCTTTGCCKGAACTTGTAACCCAAARACGYAGAACYGYACCGACCTCAYCRCTGCCAAGCTCTTGTTTTAAAATAGAAATTGCCGGCTTCATCATCGCTACCGGACAGATTAAGTCCATCAATAACTTGCCACCATCGTGCTCCTTCATTACTGCGAACGCCAGCGCCTGCTTCGAGTTGTCTGCTCGTATAATTACACAGCGGTAYTGCTTCGTTTTCGAGAATGGRTGATTCACRTAACGGTGCTGAATATAYTCGGCATCTCGGAYKCCAATAATGCCATCTCTATAATCGTCCTTCATAGCGGCCCARAGRCTATCGAGCTCTTCGCGAGACGCRACATCGAGCGGRTCGTAATCCACAATCGTAGCKTGATTCTTCTCCTGYCCCTCGCTCGMCKGTAARACAGGATAAACAATYTCWATAAAATCATCGGTTTTCTCGTAYARGCCGAGACGCTTTGAAATRTTCATTGTYTTTTGMTTTGGAAAACCAAATCCTAAYAAATGATTTACTGTRTTDCCAATCTCTCGTTCCAGAAATGTAGCTGCCAGCTCAAAAAAGAGACTGCCCTTACCATATTGCTTACGGATACTTGGATGCACCATCACATCGCAGGGTTGTATTGCCATAGATGGCTCGCCAAAATAAGCAATCTTTCGCGGAGCTCCACCATAATGCGCCACGATTTCGCTCTGCTTACCCAAGCGCGCGACTACACACTTACCGTCACCCTGAGCATACTTCCAATTCCATAGCTCTTCATTGAAGTCGACGTTGAAGCTCTTCTGAAATAGATCGGCAACCTCAAACGGTAGAAAAGACTGAATATCGCCGAACTCCACATCTGCCCATTCATACGTAGAATTAAACTCGCGATGTAACACGCACAAATGAAATCCGCGCCTACCGATCGAAAATTCGTCTTGCATCAAAGCAAATTCTGCCTGCAAATTTTCCAGCAAATTAGTCTCTGCTGCCGCTTCACGTACAAGTGCTGCACCTTGCGCCTCTAGTAGTGGACTCACTAATTTCAGGGTATGCGACGCGCTAATCGACAGATCTCTATCCTCTATCTCAGAAAAACCAAGGCGTCTGAAAAGCTGCTTAAAGGAACTAAGATTGGGAAGTAACGAATACTCGATACGAGAATCATCGTGCAGAAATTCGCCGAACAGAATGAGCTGACCCGAATCACCAAGTAAATCCCGACTCTTGCTGAGCAGCGCCATCTGATCGAGATAACAGATCGAGCCCGCGTATATCAGTACGTCAACAACACTAGGCTTATTCGATGCGACAAAATCATCACCCGCATAGTGAAAGCTTGCTAGGTCATTGATCTGGGTATTCAGCAAGCTCTTTGATCCAAACCAGTGGACAGACTTTCCAGCTCCAGCGAGTGACTTGGCGAGCGATAAAGCAGTATCACCAACGATGAGTACAACGGCATTCGCGTCTTTCTTTTCGACCAATTCGGCAAGGGCCTCCTCAAATCGCTGCTGGCCATCAACTAGCTCTGTAATACCGTCTTGGCTAGTCGCATTCGTTTCTTCGAAAAGGCCATAATGCTGCAATCGAGACTCGCCTAATTCAAGTTCGAGTATTCTGCTTAGCAAGCTCAGCGTTGTCGGTTTGGAGCTATAAGTCATGGTCGTTTCGCGAAATTGCTGCTTTTGGTTCTTCGTGGCTATCTGCCCTAGTGGCGATGCAATATAACCCGCCAATACTCCATTGCATAGCCCAGTGCGGCAGCATCTAAGGGCTGCGGCATATCGTCCCAGTAGCAATCTCGGACTTGGTTCGGACGGCCATTACGGTAGAATGGAGGAATGACTGCACAAACTAAAATCTCCCAGTTCTTGAGCTTCCTCATCCCCGTTTCTTCCGATGGTGCAAACCCAGGAAGACAGGGTCTACAGCGGCTCCTGCTGTTACGAACATTCGTCACCGCCGCCAGTGTGGTAGCCGTAATCGTCCTACAGGCTTTTTCCAAGCTGGAAATCCCTGTCATGTTTATTAGCTATCTGATCGCGGGGATACTGCTTTCCGTGCTAATCGGATATCGACGCCTCGCAGTATCTAAGCTCATTAGCAACTTCGAGTTGTTTTGCCACATTCTGGTGGACGTATTCTTCCTGATCGTACTGCTGCTAAATACCGGAGGGGCGAGTAATCCGCTTATCTCTTACCTACTGGTATTGCTCGCGCTAGCAGCTACGCTCTTGCCGAAARCCTATGTGAATAGYTTTTCTGTAGGCGGCATAATTATCTATACCTCGTTCTTRCTTCTGGACCTTTCATCCGATCAGGGCATGGCTATGTCACCAGAGMACGAARTAATGACCTTTCAACTCCACYTGGTGGGTATGTGGGTTATYTTCTTGGTRAGTGCGATTCTCATTTCCGTACTAATCACTCGCATGGCCAGTGCGATAAAAGTCCGCGAATTGAATCTCGCAGAAGCGCGCGAACACGAGCTACGAAATGAGCAGCTGGTGGCTATCGGCACTCTATCAGCAGGTACGGCACATGCACTGGGCACGCCTCTCTCTACAATGGCAGTTTTGCTAACCGATTTAGATAAGCTAAGTGCTGAAGAACTAAAAGCTAGCGATATTAAGAGCGATATATCGCTATTAAGACAGCAGGTGACCCGCTGCAAGAACTCTCTRACGCAACTTATTCGTTATTACAACAAGGACAATCCTGAAGAAGCTGAAAAAGTGTCRCTCGAGAGTTTTGCAGAAGACATTCAAGATTATATTGTGAATATACATCCCACAGCTTCSATTGATTTTCACATCGACGAGAATAAGAAATCWRTCGTCAYCTCCAACCTTAGTGTCAAACATGCTGTGATCAATATTATCGAGAAYGCTATCAAGGCYGCYCACMGCCATGTAGACGTGAGCTTTAACATACGGAAAAACGCACCTCCTAAGTTCGAAATATCGATTAAGGATGACGGACCCGGRATCCCCGATGACGTTATGGAGAAACTTGGCGAACCCTTTATATCTAGGCGAAAAGAGAGCATGGGTCTAGGTATATTTCTCGCCAATGCAGCAATCGAACGCCTCGAAGGTTCTATTGAAATGCTAAACATGAAAGAAGGTGGCGCGCTCAGCATCATCCGCCTTCCCCAGCCCGCGCCATAACAGCGGGCACTACTTCTTTTGTAGAGAGTGAAAAATGGATAAGGAACATATTTTACTGGTTGAAGACGACGAGGTTTTTTCTCGGGTGATGACCCGTGCCCTCACGCACCGCGACTACGACGTGTCGCACGCTGCTAACAAAGATGATGCCTTAATGCTCATAAAGAGCACGCCTTTTGACTACGCCATATTGGATTTGAATCTTGGCGGCCATACATCTCTGGGACTTATTGCTCCACTAAAACAAAGCAATCCGAATAGTCGCATCCTTATCCTTACCGGCTATGCGAGTATTACGACGGCGGTTGAGGCCATTAAACTAGGTGCAGACAACTACTTGGCGAAGCCGGCAGACGCAGATGAAATTCTTGCCGCGCTACTCGGTACTGATCAACCTGATACAGTTGCCGACCCTGACTCAGCATACCTCGAGCCTATGTCTGTACGTAGACTCGAGTGGGAGCATATTCAGAAAATACTGAATGAGAACGATGGAAATATTTCCGAAACAGCTAGACAGCTGAAGATGCATCGCCGCACCCTGCAACGTAAATTACAAAAACGACCCGTGGCTAGATAACCGAGAATCGCATTCTGAACAGCCTCTAACTATCTTCGCCCCAAAGGCGTCATGGTCAGATGTCGCCCGCCATCAACTATCAGAGTCTCTCCAGTTACCACCTGAGGCCCGCTAATGAAATACACAATAGCATCGGCTACCGTCTCGGGCGTCGCTGTAACTCCTAGCGGTGAATTTTTTCGGTGAAAGGCCATGATCTCTTCATATTTCTGATCGCCTAATCCCTCGCGCAGCCAATCGCCCTCGATAAAGCCGGGGCACACCGCATTGATTCGCAATTTGGGCCCAAGTGCTCTCGCCAATGATAAAGTCATCGTCACTAGCGCGCCCTTAGAAGCAGCATACGCCACCGAGCTACCGATGCCGGTAACTGCCGCTGTCGACGCAACATTGACTACCGCGCCACCTTCTTCCTGTTTCTGCATCTGCTCGCTCACAGCGCGAATCATTTGATAACTGCCTATCACATTCACACCATAGATATGCTGAAAGTCATCACTATTCAACCCGTGAAGATCRCTRTGCTCTACAAACTTGGTAGTGCCAGCATTGTTTACAAGAATATCGATACGGCCCCATTTCTYAATCGCYGCCGCCGCCATAGCGAGACAGTTAGCATCCTCTGCCACATTGCCACCCATAACCAAACACTCRACACCYAATGCTTTGCACTCGGCAGCTACCGCATCGCCACCCTYAGAATTAGARTTGTAGTTGATGAGWACATTGCARCCTTGAGMYGCCAATAAYTTAGCCGTTGCRGCTCCTACTCCRCTGCTRGATCCGGTGATAATCGCAACTCTATTGTTCAAATCTTTCACGGCAATTGGYCCTCAATAAAATGAATTCAGTTCACAGTAGAAATTAACACAGATTTAGGTCGATTCCCGCGAAAGTTGRGCTGTGRTGAAAATGCGCTGAACGCACGGTATTAAAGGACAAATGCGTTGCAATTGCAGYTTGAAGGGTTACAATACGTAACACNTTTGYACTRRRCCTCTAAGYAAACATGTAGCGCCTTAAGCTCTACCAGTTAGAGCTTCTCAACAACAGGGATGATCTACCCAAAAACCGAGTTCACGAGCCATTTTTGTAGGCGCAGTAGTTACGCCTGCGGCTAAGACAAAGTGACTGAACTAATTGAAAAKTTCAATCGACTGAACCMATAGATATTACTTGCCGGAGATTGYAGTGAAGAATCAACATGTCGTATCAGCAGGAATATTGATTACCGTAGTGCTATGGATGGTCATTCCACAGAGCGCTGAAGAGCCMGATGAGAGCRCTACGTCTACTACTAGCACTATCATGGCTRTGCCYGAGGGTGYGCCGCYAGGAGAGAATYCTGGCGATTTYATTGTRCGTGCGGCTAGAATTGATCAGCAGACTTACRGCAAGAAAATTCGYGTACGMGGACGCACACAAGCATTTCGTCAYGTTGAGGTACGMGCGGAACAGGCTGGCCGAATTGTGAGCGARCCTGTAATGCGCGGAGCAAGGGTCAGCRAAGGCGAYCTTCTCTGCGAGATAGCAGTAGATGACCGTGACTCAAACCTKCTAGAAGCCAAAAGCCGACTAGAGCAGGCGGAATTTGAATACACCGCGTCCCAAGACCTACAAGACAGAGGACTGCAATCTGATGTGATCGTAGCTCAACTCAAGGCAGCGCTGGAATCTTCTAAGGCGGGAGTTGCCCGTGCAGAATTGGCGCTAAAAAGAACCAAGATCGTTGCACCCTTTGCTGGGATCGTGGAAACCCGTACCGTCGAATTAGGCGATCTATTAAATGCAGGGACAGTTTGCGCTTCTGTACTAGACGATAGCCCGATGTTATTAGTTGGCTTAGTTCCAGAGCAAGATATTGGCAGCTTGAGTATTGGCGCCCGAGTTGCCGCCGAACTACTCACTGGACAACACATAACTGGCACCGTGATTTACCTTGCTCGCGCCGCTGAGAATGTGTCCAGAAGTTATCGAATTGAAGTAGAAGTAGATTCCTCTTTTGAGGATATTCGCCAAGGTATTACCGCCGAAATCATGGTGGACTCTGCAGATATCCAAGCACATCTGATTCCCTCCTCCGCCCTCACGCTGGACGACAGTGGATTGATCGGAGTTAAGACTATCGGCGCTAATAACACGGTGGAATTTAACAACGTAGAGATCGTCGGAGACAACACCAGTGCGATGAATCCAGGTGTTTGGGTTACTGGTCTAAACGGCACTGTCAATCTTATTACTCTGGGCCAGGAAATTGTCTTTCCCGGACAGCAAGTTCAAAGTAATTTCGACTGGTCTCGCTAGCCCTACCAACAATTTGCAGCATTGAAGAGAACTCACTTCATGAAGAACTATATTGACGCCGCCATAGCGCGATCACGAACCACGCTAAGTTTGTTCGTCGCCATTATGATTACAGGATTCGTTTCCTATCTTGCAATTCCCGCCGAGCTAAACCCCGATGTCGAAGTACCTATCGTTATCACGACGATTATACATCAAGGCATATCGCCCGAAGATGCTGAGCGGTTACTGGCGAAACCTGCCGAATTGGAATTGAAGACAATCGATGGAATTACAGAGATTACCTCCTTCTCCAGCGAGAACGCAGCAACTATCGTTATCGAATTTGATATCGACTTTGAGTCTCAATATGCTCTAAGTGAAGTGCGCGAGGCAATAAATAGAGCGCAGGCACGATTTCCGCAAGATACCGAAGAACCACTGATTCAAGAAGTCTCAGCGGCTACCTTGCCAGTAGTTCAGATCGCAATTGGCGGCATCGGTGTACCGGAACGCGTATTGTTGCAAGTCGCCGAAGAGCTACAGCGAGAGATTGAGATTCTTCCCACTATTCTTGAAGCTGAAATGGTTGGTGATAGAGAGCAACTATTGGAGGTCGTAATTGACCCCGCAAAACTCGAGACCTACGGAATCTCCAACGCCTCAATAATACAAACAGTGATGAACAACAACCGATTGATTCCGGCGGGTCAGGTAGATACAGGACAGGGAAGTTTTTCRATTAAAGTTCCTGGGCTTATCGAAAGTGCCGAGGATTTATTCAACCTGCCGCTCGCGTCGAATGCCGACGGCGTAGTGACAGTTTCAGATATCGCAGATGTACGACGTACYTTTAARGATGCTACACGCTATTCCTATGCGAATGGCACCGCCTCGATCTCGCTCAATGTAATGAAACGTAARGGCACCAGCGTAACMGAGGCTATGGAGCAAGTAGATATTGTAGTTCAAGAATTAAGACCAAGCTTGCCGCCMGCRGTTACTCTGTCCTATATYAACAACACGGCACCGCTGGTTATTGAGCAGAATATGGGCCTTCAGGGAAACATGGCGACAGCCATGGTTCTGGTACTGATTGTGGTCATCGCCTCTATTGGGGTACGTTCTGGCCTGCTGGTCACTCTTGCGGTTCCCTTCTCATTCTTCTTCGCCTTCATCGTTATTCGACTGCTGGGTTTTACTTACAACTTCATGGTGATGTTCGGTCTACTACTTGGCCTCGGTATGCTCATCGACGGCGCGATAGTGATGGTCGAATATGCTGACCGTAAGATGGCCGAGGGCCTGAATGCACATGACGCCTATCGAGCAGCCGTAGATCGAATGTATTGGCCAATTCTAGCGTCCACCGCTACGACCTTGGCAGCATTCCTACCAATCATGTTCTGGCCTGGCGTTGCTGGGCAATTTATGAGCTATCTGCCAATCACCGTGTTTGCAGTGCTGTTTGGCTCGCTACTCTACGCATTGCTGTTCGCTCCAACTATTGGCGCATTAATTGGAAAGTCTAGCGCGGCTGATCAAGCCTCCCATCAGAGCCCTGAAGATAGCGACCCGCTCAAAGCGGGCGGCGTTACCGCCATCTACGCACGAATTCTTACCTTCGCCGTACGCTCTCCCATAACTGTATTTTTTACTAGCATCGCCACTTTAGTTATCATCGTTATGGCCTACGGCGAGTACGGCAAGGGCGTAGAGTTCTTTACTGGAGTCGAGCCAAGCCAGACTCAAGTTCAAGTCTTCGTCAGGGGCAATTTCTCACCGGCAGAACTACGCGATGTCATGCTTGATGCTGAATCCCGAATACGCGAGGTCGGGCACTTTAAGGGCATAGTCACTCAATCCGGATCGGGCAATAGTTTGGGTGGGGGCCAGCAATCTGCTCCCGATCTTATCGGCACGATCTTTATTGAGATGACCGATAGACGCGACAGAGATATCGACGGCTTTGAAGTAGAAAATCTATACCGGGACGCTATTTCCAATTTACCAGGTGCTAGAGCAGAGGTAGTGACTATTGAGCAAGGGCCTCCAGTGGGGAAGGAGATTCAGCTGGAGCTGTCCGGTGACGATCTTGACGCTCTATTCGCCGAAGCCTCACGTATTCGCGATTACATGGAAAACACTATGGAGGGCCTTATCGATGTCGATGATACGGCTCCGGTTCCTGGTATTGAGTGGGAGATCGTCGTGGATCGCGCACGAGCTGCGATGTCCGGCGCCAACATGACTGAGATAGGAACTGCTATCCAGCTCATGACCAACGGCGTGTTCATGGGAGACTATCGCCCTACCGATAGCGAAAAAGAGGTGGATATTCGTGTGCGCTACCCGGCTGAGTATCGTGGTTTGGAGCAGATGGACACGATTCGTATAAATACAGCTAGCGGCGATCTAGTGCCAATTAGCAGCTTCGTTACTCGAGTCGCCAAACCCGCGGTAAGCGCCATCCAGCGCGTCGATGGAGAACGTGTCGTCTATGTGCGCGCCAATGCGGCACCCGGACTCGTTGCGGACAACAAAGTTCAAGAGCTAGTAGTTTACATGGAAGAAAATCCTCCGCCTCGAGGCGTGACCTATCAGTTCCGCGGCGCCAACGAAGAACAGGCAGATTCAGCTGCCTTCTTGGGTCAGGCCTTCCTCCTCGCTATGGCACTGATGGCGATTCTACTGGTGACTCAATTCAACAGTTATTATCAGGCTCTACTGATTCTCTCATCAGTCCTGCTCTCAACCGCTGGAGTACTGCTAGGCTTGCTGATTACCGGCCAGACCTTTAGTGTGATATTAACCGGCATCGGTATTGTCGCCTTGGCAGGGATCATCGTGAATAACAATATCGTCTTGATCGACACTTTCAATCATCTGAAGGCCCAGCATAAGGATTGGTCGTTGGAGAACATAATCATACAGACGGGCGTACAACGCCTGCGCCCTGTTTTCCTAACTACGTTTACGACCGGATTCGGCCTATTGCCTCTTGCCATGCACGTATCGGTGGATCTAATCGGAGCCGAAATCGAAGTCGGTGGCCCGATCACATCTCAATGGGTTAGCCTCGCCTCTGCCATCGTATATGGCCTATCCTTTGGAACTATCCTGACATTGGTAGTAACACCAGCCATGCTGGCGCTACCTGATCGTCTGCGCACACTTCTAGGTAGAGCGACTAAATTCCAGAAAGATGCCGAGCCTAGCCTCAGTCAATAGAGAGTTATTCTGTATTGACTGAAACTGGGTGCTGCAAATCGCTGTACCCGAATTTACGTTCGTGCAAAAATACAGACCTGTTTCCTAAAGAGGTGGTTCATCGATGGGGCCCTTAGTCACATTCTTCGCTGCCAGTATCTTCTTCTCCTTTCTCTGTTCAATCTTGGAAGCAGTTCTTCTCAGCATCACGCCTGCGTATGTGGCGACACAGCACAGAAAAAATACCGCCATATCTAAAAAGCTCTCGCGTTTCAAAGAGGATATCGATCGCCCTCTTGCAGCAATACTCACACTAAATACCATCGCTCACACAGTCGGTGCCATAGGCGTCGGAGCACAGGCAGCGGTAATATTTGGCTCCGCCAAAATTGAACTCTTTGGCTTCGCACTCATTAGCTGGGAAGGGTTCGTAGCTGGTGCGATGACCATGGCAATACTGATTTTCTCAGAAGTAATCCCCAAGACATTGGGTGCGAATAATTGGCAGGCTCTCACCCCTATCTCGATACGAGTCATCAACCTACTCATGATAGTGCTAGCGCCTATGGTTTTGCTTAGCCAACTAATCACTAGGAACCTGAAGAAAGACAAAGACAAGCCGGTATTAAGTAGAAGCGACTTCTTGATTATGTCTGAGCTCGGTAAAGACATCGGCATTCTTAAGGAAAGCGAACAGAGAATTAT
>JAESUV010000153.1 GCA_016762975.1 Gammaproteobacteria bacterium
CTTGATAACTTTCTACTTCATGTCCGCTAGAGACGAAGAGAAAGTGATATTGAGCAGCGAGCATTCGAAAGAATATTTTGAATATCGCCAACGTGTAGGGATGTTTTTACCGAGGATTACAAAATGGAAAAGTTAATTTTTAGAGAAATCGAAACTAGAGTTGAAACTGAGCTTTTTATTGAGAAGTTTCATACTTCCGCAGGGGTCAAGTTACCTTTGAATTATGTGGAAAGCAGCCAAATTATAGGAGTTTTCTTACACGATAAGCTAGTTGCCGGGTACATGATCGTTACCAGCCCTGGATACAGAAGTTTGATGTTTGTTCCTGACAAAATAAAAAATTCAAATAAATTCTTTGAAAACAATCAGAATGACATGCTTGAAGTCAACGGACTTTGGATCGGCCCTTCTATTAAAACACCTCGACAACAATTCAAAATTTGGTTTCATATGGCAAGAAACGTCATAACATCAAGAAAGAAGTATGTATTATTGATGAGTAATTCCAAAAACAAGAACATCCAGTCTTTGCATGCATTAATCAATTCAGTACCAATCTACGAAGGTGTTCCAAACCTGATGATCGGTGATGAGAGTCATGAAACGATCAAGGTTGGATATACAACTCCGTGGGATTGTTTAGCCTCTGTACCGAAATACTGGGTTGCTGTTGTAAGGAATCGTCAACGTCGCCTACGCTTGAAAATGGTTTCTAGGCAACGTCAGTTGGCTCGCGCGTAAAGCAAGAGCAAAGATCATGGTTAAATGACGGTTCAAAAGAGCTCCATTTATACTCGATCAGAATTTCTGGCAGTGAGGCCGATTGTGTTCGATTACTTCATGCCCTAACGCTGGATTTTGACGTGCAAGTGCATTATTCTCCCCTACCCGCACAGGGCGGCAATTTGCCGCCCTATCTGTGCATAAATCGAGCAGCTGGCTTTCACTGAAAGCACTATCGGCACTGTCCTGCAGACAGTTCCTCTAGGCTGCCCCGACGAACGTCCCTCGCCTTCGTGGATTGGGGGAAAACGGTGTAGCTTTAAATAAGAAACAAGGTATTTTTCACGCTATGAGCAGAACCCAGAACAAGAAATCCGCCAAGACTAGTACAGCCAAAAAGAGCAAGAAATTCGTCTACGCATTCGGCAAGATTACCGATGGCGATGCCACCCTGCGAGAATTACTCGGTGGCAAGGGTGCCAACCTAGCTGAGATGGCCTCTATTGGTCTGCCAGTGCCTCCGGGGTTCACCATAAGCACCGAAGTCTGCACCTACTACTATGATCACGAGCAGCGTTATCCTGCGGCCTTACTCCAGACGGTAGCCAGCTCCATAAAGAGCGTTGAGAAACAACTCGGCAAGAAATTTGGTGGCCGCAAGAACCCGCTATTGCTATCGGTACGCTCCGGAGCCCGCGATTCGATGCCGGGCATGATGGACACGATCCTCAATCTTGGCCTGAACGACGAGACCGTCGAGGGCCTAGCCGATGTTTCGAAGAATCCCCAATTTGCCTGGGATTGCTACCGCCGCTTCATCCAGATGTACGGCGGCGTGGTGATGGGCGTTACCGC
The DNA here is from genome assembly GCA_016762975.1 of Gammaproteobacteria bacterium. GTDB lineage: Bacteria > Pseudomonadota > Gammaproteobacteria > Pseudomonadales > Pseudohongiellaceae > UBA9145. The sequence continues at coordinate 1,579 of JAESUV010000153.1, forward strand.
CCGCACAGAGGAAGAGGAAGACCCCTTCCACGCGCTTCTGGAGAAACTGAAGCACAAGGTGGGCGCAGAATCAGACAAAGAGCTGAGCACCGAGAACCTGCAAACACTAGTCACTCAATACAAGGCACTAATCCGGAAGCGCACTCGCGATGCATTCCCACAAGATGTCATACAGCAACTCTGGGGCTCCATAAGCGCCGTATTCGGCTCTTGGAGAAATGAGCGCGCCATTCTCTACCGTCAGGAATACGGCATTCCCGCTGAATGGGGCACAGCCGTGAGCGTGCAGGCTATGGTGTTCGGTAACGCTGGCGACGACAGTGCAACAGGGGTTGCCTTCACTCGCGACCCGGCCAACGGCGAGAAGGTGTTCTACGGCGAATATCTAATTAATGCACAGGGCGAAGACGTGGTGGCAGGCGTGCGCACCCCAAATGCCATCAGTAAGCTTGCCAAGGAAATGCCCAAGAGCTTCAAGGATTTGGAGAAGGTTAGATCTAAGTTAGAAAAACACTTCAAAGACATGCAGGACTTCGAATTTACCATCGAGAAAGGCAAGCTTTTCATTCTGCAGACGCGTAATGGCAAGCGTACCGGTCTTGCTGCGGTGAGAATCGCTGTAGAGATGCAAAAAGAACGTCTGATGAATATAGAGACGGCGCTGTTGAAGATACCCGCCGAGTCTATCGACTCACTGCTGGTACCGGTTTTCGATCCCAAGGCATTGAAGGCTGCGACAGTAATCGCAACAGGCCTGCCGGCAGGCCCTGGTGGCGCAACCGGACACATCGCATTTACAGCGGCTCAGGCCGAGATGGAAACGCGTAAGGGTAACAGGGTCGTGTTGTGCCGCACCGAGACCTCCCCAGACGATTTAAAGGGAATGCTGCACTCGCAGGGAATTTTAACTTCCCGTGGCGGCGTCTCCTCTCATGCAGCACTCGTAGCCCGCCAACTGGGCAAGGTATGCGTCTGCGGTGCCAGTGGCATCAGCATCAACTACGAAAAGAAAACCCTAACTGCAGGTAAAGTGGTCTTGAATGAAGGCGACTACATATCTATCGATGGCAGCACCGGCGCCATCTACAAGGGCATGATCACTAGCACCGATTCCGAGGTTAAGCGCGTGCTAGACGGCGGGCTGAAGCCTAGCAAGAGCTACACGTACCAGCTTTTCCAAACGGTCATGAAGTGGGCAGACAAGCACCGCTCTATGAATGTTCGCACCAATGCCGATACGCCGGCTATGGCCAAACAAGCCGTAGCGTTCGGTGCCGAAGGCATTGGTCTGTGCCGAACTGAGCACATGTTCTTCGAAGGCGACCGCATCGATTATATGCGACAGATGATTCTCGCTGTCGACGAGGTACAGCGCCGCACAGCATTGAAGAAGCTACTGCCTWTTCAGAAGAAAGACTTYGTTGGCATCTTCARGGCCATGAAYGGCCGTCCGGTAACGATTCGCCTYCTAGACCCSCCACTGCATGAATTTCTGCCCCACGACGACGTCGTAAAGCGCCARCTGGCAGARCGRCTAGGCGTACCACTCGAYTTTGTYATCGATCGTATCAAGTCAYTGCACGAAGAGAACCCCATGCTCGGCTGCCGYGGCTGCCGTCTGGGCATCATCTACCCTGAGATCACCGAGATGCAGAGCCGCGCAATCTTCGAGGCAACTGTACAAGTTCTAAAGGGCAAGAAGAAGATCAAAGTGAAGCCAGAGATCATGATCCCTCTGGTTGGCTTCCGTGCAGAACTCGCGGATCAGCTSGCTATTGTGCATCGYGTCGCCAAAGAGGTGATGAAGAAGCACAAGATTCGTATCAACTACATCGTCGGCACCATGATCGAAGTRCCACGTGCAGCAATCACAGCCGACGAGATCGCGAAAGAAGCAGACTTCTTCAGCTTTGGTACCAATGACCTGACTCAGACAGCACTCGGCTTAAGCCGCGACGACATGGGCCTATTCTATGACCAGTACCAAAGCAAAGAAATCTACAACAAAAACCCCTTCGCCAGCCTCGATCAACTCGGCGTAGGCAAGCTCATCGAGTTCGCGGTCGACCGTGGTCGCTCCACAAAACCTGACCTCAAGCTGGGTATCTGCGGCGAACATGCCGGCGACCCTGCTTCGATCGACTTCTGTCACCGCGCAGGCTTAGACTATGTGAGTTGTTCACCTCCGCGCGTGCCGATAGCCAGATTGGCAGCGGCACAGGCGAAACTGCGTAACGGTTAGTCTGATTGCTCCTCTGCGCACACTTCTCGTTGCGCAGAGGACTAATTTTTTTGCAGTAGCTCGACACCACTAAAATAAATCTGGCCCCTTTTCAAATTCGATCAATATTGAGCTCTCCGAATGGGCGAAAATTTTGGGAGTCGATTGGTCAAGTTGAATTCAATACTGAGTTCACAGTCTATGTAAATCAATTGCTTGAGAACGAGCCAATTGACGAAACGTCTAGGTTTATCAGTCTATTTGATGACAGCTAGATGACTACTAAAAAGATGCCACCGCTACGCGCGAACACATTAACTCGAAGCGTGAGGGCAGTAGAAAGAGCGGTTACGAAACACTATTAAGCTATGAATTGCAGCTAAAGGAGCAGTACCTACCCTAATAAATCATAAATAGAGCCAGAATAAAAATGCAGCAATTTTACTCTGGCTCTATTTGGCTAAATGCTGATTCGGAATGGCCTTACTTCGATGGCTTGAAAGCCAGCAATACATTACCCGCCACCTGACTAAAAGAGCCGTAACCGGAACCCACAAACACCATGCCAGATCCCGCGGCAATGGAATGGCTATCGATCGAGCCACCATAACCCTCGACCCCATTGACGGTTTCAAAATCCTTTACTGTGTCGAATTGAAAGAGTTGTTCGCCTGAATCCGAATTGAATATGAACAGGCGCCCGTCGAGTCCACCGGTGATAACTGCTCCGTCAACAGACAACGGCGTAGCAGAGAAACCATAGAGTGATTCACAACGCCTCAGCCTGTCGCTGCGGTCGGCGCAATCCGGCTGTACTTCGTAGGACCAACTTGGCTCGCCAGTTGCTACAAAGTAAGTGTATATACCAGGCCGGATGTTCTCGCTCATAGTGCCGGGATCGTTGATGGTCATAAAGGCACGCTCAGAATCGGTGGCGATACCCCAGTGGTTGCCTCCCAGCGCTGTCCCTTCGCCGATTCGCTGATTCCAAACCAGTGCGCCCGTGTCGGGATCCAATGCCCAGAGATCACCGGATTTCTGGSCSGCAATCAGTAGCTCTCTACCGCCACTTTCTACCAAGATRGCCGGGCCGCCGAAATCGWAGTCGACGGARTTAGTATTATCTARAATGATGCAATTWGGRCCGTCGGCGSTGCAGGCGWAGTTCCACATGTCATTCTCTAATGCCTGAAAGACCCAGTTCRCTTCCCCAGTTTCCAAATYTAGGGCGATAACTGAGTCGCTGGTGTTAGTAGTGGGGTGCGAGGTRTTTTCGCCGGTGGTGACGTARACCTGACCTCGCTGCGCATCAATAGTCGGCGTTGTCCAGATTGGRGCGCCGGAGGGGCCACGYTGCTTGACGCCAGTGGAGCTGACCATGCCAGTGTATTCAGCYGCCGGCATGGTGTGGTACTCCCAYARCTTTTCTCCAGTRCGCACATTCAGTGCGGTGACAGCRCCRTGGTTTTCACAGCATTCAAAGTTCGGGTTGCCTCCGGCTACAACACCAGAACCGGAAAGCGGCACGATAATTTTGTCCTCAAARATTACCGGTGTGCCGGTAATCATTGCCTGGTTGTTTGACGCTTGGCCGCTTGCTACCCATATCACCTCGCCATTTTCCGCGTCGATGGCATGCATCATGCCTCGCATATCACCAAACACCAACGTACCCCGGCCATCAACTACCGCGTAAGACATTGAAGAACGCAGGCGGGTGTCAGCGTTATAGACCCACTTAGCGCAACCGCTGTTGGTGTCCAGCGCAAAAACTCGGCCGGAATCGGTGGCGGCATAAAAAATTGTTGAGCCAATGATCACTGGCGCAGCACGTAAACTAGATGTTTCTGGAAAAGCTATCGCCCAAGCCAGTTCCAACGTCGATAAATCGGCCGTGGTGAGGCCCGCCTGCGCGGCATCAAGATGGCGTGGGTTGTTGCCATCGGCAGCTGTAAAGGAAAAAGAGAGCGCTTGCTCCAGATCTACCCCACGGTTATTCGCTGCACACATGCTTGCAGCGACCCAGTCCTCAACCCCCTCTTCTGCGGCCTGTTCCTGAGCCAAGCTTGGCTGTGCCGCGCTCAAACCTACGCTTAGTAATGCGGCGAAGGACAGAAAATATCTAAAACTTGCTTGAAGACGAGAGTAAAAAAACATAAGTAATGCCTGCTCTATGGATGTTAGTTGTTAGTTCCATTCCTTTGAGAACCGCACGCCTTGAGCTATCGGTTCATTTGGAGGCTGAAACCCAAGGTCAAAAATACAATATTTTTCGGCATTGTGCGAATCCAAGCTGGATTAAAATTAGTAGGGGGCCCATATAGACACCCCTCCTGTATTTACACTCCATATCACGTGATTTTGTACATGCCCGACCGACAAATCCATTGCACACGTTACAGCTCCTATTCTTCTAACTGAAAAAACGGCTTACGGTGTCGCCTTTAACTCACTATCTTGTAGGGCGGTAACCGCATCAACATAGTTATAGCCTAATGCCTCAGCAACGGCGGCATTGGTCACCATCGCGTTATGAACATTTAATCCGTTTCTGAGATGGGCATTGTCCATTAATGCTCGATGATAGCCTTTATTGGCAAGCTCAAGAACGAAAGGCATGGTGGCGTTATTCAATGCAAAGGTAGATGTTCTAGCGACGCCCCCTGGCATATTAGCTACACAGTAGTGAATAATTCCATCAACAATGTAGGTGGGATCCTCATGGGTTGTTGCTCTAGAGGTTTCAAAACAACCGCCTTGATCGATGGCAACATCGACTAAGACTGAACCTTTTTTCATTAGGGAAAGCATCTGTCTCGTTACCAGCTTTGGCGCCGCTGCCCCAGGAACAAGTACCGCGCCAATCACCGCATCCGCAATTTTTAGCTGGCTTTCAATGGTGTCTAGAGTGGAAAAAAGAGTCTTAATACGCCCTTCATAGAGATCATCAATTTGTTTGAGCCGATTAATCGATCGATCAAGAATGGTGACGTTTGCACCCAGCCCCATTGCCATTCGCGCCGCGTTTAATCCAACAACACCACCGCCAATTACAACAACATTGGCAGGCTCCACACCGGGAACGCCACCAAGCAATACACCACTGCCTGACTTTGACTTTTCCAAACAGATCGCCGCTTCCTGAATGGACATTCTGCCAGCCACTTCGCTCATGGGCGCAAGCAAGGGCAGCGTACCCGCATCATCTGTCACTGTTTCATAAGCTACACAGGTCGCACCAGAATTAACCAGTAATTTGGTTTGTTCTGGGTCTGGCGCCAAATGCAGATAAGTGAATAACAGTTGTCCTGGGCGCAGCATTTTACACTCTTCTAGCTGTGGCTCTTTCACCTTAACAATCATTTGCGCTTGAGCGAATACGTCTTTGGCGGTTGCCACTATGCGTGCACCAACATCTTCGTACTGCTCATTTTCAAGACCAATACCACTACCGCTGTGTGTTTCAACGATGACTTCGTGTCCGTTATTGACGAGCTCTCGAACCACCGAAGGGGTGAGTCCAACGCGGTACTCATGATTTTTAATTTCTTTAGGAACCCCAACTCTCATAGCGCTTCTCCTAGTGCCTGCATTTGACTGTTGAGCGAAATTATATAGATTTTCAATAAGAGGAATTTCTTTATATATTGATAATAACGGTGTAATAATCTGATAATTAGAACATTAACAGATGAAATGACTGGTTAATTGATATGAATACAGCTAAATCATTGTCTACAATAGATAAAAAAATCCTTCGAGAGTTACAAAAGAATGGCCGTATTAGCTATGCCGAATTGGCTAGGAGGGTTGGCTTAACAACAACTCCCTGCTTAGAGAGGGTAAAGAGGATGGAGCGCGAGGGAGTGATTACTGGTTACACCACTCTGCTTGATCCAGCTAGCTTAAAAGCAGCCCTAGTAGTTTTTGTTCAAATAAGGCTGAGCAGAACTTCGCAAGATATCTTCGCTAAATTCAAGAAAGCAGCAATTGCACTCCCTACTGTACAAGAATGCTATTTGGTTTCAGGAAACTTCGATTACTTAATCAAAGCGAGAGTGGCAGACATGAATGCTTACCGTGATTTACTTGGTGAAACACTGCTAAGCTTGCCTGGAGTTCAAGAGTCAACCAGCTATGTGGTGATGGAAGAAGTTAAAGAAACGCTCAATGTGCAAATTCCAGATTAGAGCGTCTTGCACGAGCGCTTTTCTAAATACTGCCCACTGAGTTGCTACCATTTCCGTAACCACCTTCTTTCACCTTACCTAGCCTAGAATTCACACAGATTGATGATGATGCCTCGAAGAACTGCTCAGCCTCCTATTATGGCAACGGTATTTCCTTTCCTCATACCTGAGTCGATATAGCGATGGGCCTGAGGTATTTCTTCCAGAGAAAACGTGCGGTCAATAATAGGTTTTATTTTACCTGCTTTCAGCAACTCCCGAATCTCAATCAATTCTTGTTTGCGCTCTCCTGCCGGCGCAGAGATCACCGTCTTGTCTGTGGTTTTTGATGTCCACACTCCGCGAAGCATAGGCGTAAAACCCACATTAGCTAATAAATATCGGCCTTTAGGATTTAAGCGTTGCAGACTTTTCTGGTAAGGGCTTTTCCCAACCACATCGAAAATCACATCATAATTGAGCTCAGCTTTTGTAAAATCCTCCACCTCATAATCAATTACAAAGTCTGCGCCCGCATCGACTAGCACCGCCAATTTAGGCCCACTATCAACTGCCGTGACTGTCGCTCCTGCTAGCTTTGCAAGCTGTACGGCAAATGTTCCAATCGCACCACCAGCACCAATAATCAGAATCGTTTCACCCGATGTTAGCTTCGCCCTATTGATAAAATACAACGCATTCCATGCTCCAAGAGGTGTAGCTGCCGCCTCAACATGACTGAGGCTCCGTGGYTTCYTAATRAAACTGCCTTTAGCRGAAAYACAGACRTATTCGGCATTAGTTCCCATGSTGAAACCGGTAGTACCAAAAACYTCATCACCTATCCKSTGCTCMGAAAYCYCATCGCCTATAGCTTCGATGGTTCCAGAAAAGTACATCCCCAGTATTGGCTTACGGGGTTTAGTTAWCCCTATGGCAAGTCTAAGAAGCGGGTACATGCTTGGRTGYATTGTKAAACTTCGWATTTCACAATCRCCAGGGGTCACCGAMGTCGCGGCAATTTTTATYAGYACTTCTCTCTTTTGTGGRCGAGGTTTWTCCACTTCTTTGAGTTCCAGCACATCGGGGGAGCCATAGGCGGTACAGTGAATRGCTTTCATRGGAATCCTAATCAGATCGCAAARCTAWRCTGCCTGWGMCTGCRTCAGCAATCGTTTAAATRKAGTGAGCCAGAATATTAGCGCARTARYTTTAACAYGCTCAAACAAAGATYYCRTAGCACACTTTCGAGCACACKCTARTTTTTTNGCKGRTAGGGTATARAGTCCARATTAATTATCTCAAGCTACTGGCYTCTCAATCTCAAWGCGTTMGTAACCACTGACACCGAACTGAGACTCATGGCTAACGCCGCTATCATCGGCGAAAGCAGTATTCCAAAAATTGGGAACAAYACCCCTGCAGCGATGGGYACWCCGATGCTGTTGTACARCAGMGCGAACAYCAGRTTCTGTCGCATGTTGCTCACTGTCTGCTCCGACACGACACGTGCCTGAGCAATGCCCCTGAGATCACCTTTAACCAAGGTTATCTGCGCACTACTCATGGCCACATCGGTTCCCGTGCCCATGGCGATACCGACATCAGCCATTGCTAGAGCTGGGGCATCATTAATACCATCGCCGGCCATGGCCACCTTGGCTCCGCTCTTTTGCAGAGCCTCAATCAAGCGCATTTTCGCTTCCGGCGTTACCTCGCTATGCACTTCATCGATATTAAGCTGCTCAGCCACCGCCCTTGCCGTAATCTCTCCATCTCCAGTGGCCATAACCAATCTCAAACCACGCCGACGCAGCTCCTCAATGGCCTCCTTACTACTTGCCTTGATTGGGTCGGCGACCGCTATCAGCCCTGCTACTCGGCCATCAATTGCCAAATAAACCACGCTAGCACCATTGCCACGCATTTCATCAGCGTCCTTACTAACGGCGCTAGTATCTGCTCCAAACTGCTGCATAAACACAGTGTTGCCAAGCAACAATTCGCTGCCCGAGACACGGCCTGAAACACCTATCCCGCTGGCCGAATCGAACTCATCCACGGTTTGTAGAGTTAGCTTCTTATCACGCGCAGCGCTAACAATGGCTCGTGCTAACGGGTGTTCACTGCCCTGATCAAGACTAGCAGCCATCTCTAGAACCTGATCAAGCGTGCATTCACCATAGGCCCTAACTTCGCGAAACACGGGCTTACCCTCAGTCAAAGTACCTGTTTTATCGACAACTACTGTATCGATCTCTTGCATTGCTTCAATAGCCGCAGCGTCCTTAAAAAGTACGCCCATACTTGCCGCTTTWCCRGTSSCKACCATGATSGACAKMGGYGTYGCKAGMCCSARCGCGCAGGGGCAGGCGATGATCAAAACAGCAACGGCGTTAATCAGCCCGTACACCCATGCCGGSTCTGGKCCGATCAAYCCCCAAAYAAAGAATGTTATGATCGAAATAGCAACAACAGTAACAACGAAGTAGCCAGCAACAACATCCGCCAGCCTCTGCATAGGAGCTCTCGAACGCTGAGCCTGCCCAACCATTTGAACAATCTGAGACAAGGTGGTGTTGGCGCCYACTAGCACCGAGCGCACCACAAGACTGCCGCTAGTATTCAAGGTCGCAGAAATCACCTTGTCGCCTTTCTGTTTAGTAACAGGAATGGGCTCTCCGGTAAGCATGGATTCATCCACAGAGCTGCGACCTTCTTCCACAATGCCATCTACCGGAATTTTTTCTCCGGGAGTAACCCGCAATCTATCACCAACTTCRATRTCATCAACAGCYACCTCCTCATCGCTTCCATCTTGCTTGATGCGACGCGCAGTTTTTGGCGYAAGATCGAGTAGCGCTCTGATAGCTGCTGATGTCTCCGCCCTCGCACGAAGCTCCATCAACTGCCCCAGCAAGGTCAGCGAAATAATTACCGCCGMCGCTTCAAAATAGACACTCACYSYGCCATCAACGACAAARGAAGCGGGAAACACTCCCGGCACTAGCGTTGCGACAACACTGTACACATAAGCAAATGAGGTTCCGAGACCAATCAATGTCCACATGTTGGGGCTGCGATTAATTACCGACTGGAAGCCTCTAACAAAGAATGGGAGACCAGCCCAAAGTACAACTGGAGTAGCAAGAAGTAACTCTACCCAGTTCTGCCAACCATCGGGTAGCCAGCCACGGCCATGACCAAACATCGCCAATACAAAAACTATGGCTGTAAGTGGCAGCGTCCACCAGAACCGTCGACGAAAGTCGATCAATTCTGGACTTTCCCCTTCATCAAGACTGGGGGCTTCAGACTCCAATGCCATCCCACATTTAGGACAAGTACCAGGTCCACGCTGGCGAACCTCAGGGTCCATGGGGCAGATATACCAAGCCGTCGGGTCTGCCACCTCGTTATCATTCCTGTCACCGCCTTCGATAAGGTATTTAACCGGATTTGAGGCAAACTTGTTCTGGCAGCCAGCACTGCAAAAAAAGAATTCCTGCTTTTCATGGGTATGATGATGCGATGAATTCGCTGTTACCGTCATACCGCAGACAGGATCGATTAATTCTGGAGATTGAGGTTTCTCAGTATCGATTTTTGTATTCACAGACCCTCCCAATTCATTAGTGAGCAACGCAATATTGTGACTATAAAGCTTAGCCCAACTACAATGTCAATGATTGCTGAGCC
>JAESUV010000061.1 GCA_016762975.1 Gammaproteobacteria bacterium
CCGTTTTTGAAAATCTTTACGACAGTTATCGCACTGCCACGCTGAATAGTGTTCAGGAATTTTCCGTGGGAAACAAGACAATCGGCTATATACGGTTCTGGGGGCTTTCGCGCAGCACATCAGACCTGTTCACACTAGAACGTACAATGCGGAAATTCAGAGACAGTGATGGCCTGATAATCGACCTACGAAATTCTTACGGTTTCCTAAGCTCTAAGCACTTGGAACTGTTCGTTCGAAACGGAAGGGGGAATTTTGAGGTGTCAGATACCACGAATCAGCACGCAGCAATTGCACAGGATTTCTCCGCTAATGCAGCGCGGACATTTACGCGGCCGATCGTCGTTTTGGTAAATTCAAAGACTCGCGGCGGGACAGAGTTGTTTGCACATGGACTCGCAAAGCCGGGCAGGATAACAACACTTGGCGAGAGAACTGCAGGAAAAATTGGAAGCTACTCACTCAGCGAAAATACTATTCAGTATACACCCGCAGATCAAACTTTAATTGATGGCCAGCGCTTCGAATCAGTGGGGGTCGTGCCTGACGATCCTATCCCCTTTCCTTTCGCTCAAAGTCGTCGTAGTGACCCACAATTTGAAACTACCGTAGATATTCTGTTGGGAAGAATCTAAAATTATTCAGCCAAACTATTCATCCAAATTATTCAGCTCTGCTTCAACGTCACTAGCTTCCCAAGCCAAGCTGTGGTGATCGAACCCGCTTTCAATCGTAGGCTTGACGATTCGGAAGTAAGGAGAAAGATCAAAATCTCTGGGTGTAAAGTGTGTAAAATGCGGCTTGTACAAGAGTCGCACCTCTTCCACTTCGCCACTCTGCCCACCCTCTGAATTGCGCCGCGGCAGAATCGGATAGTTTATCGATTGAAAAGACTCCGCGATCAATGTCGAACATATCGCCTTAGTCGGTTCACCGCTGCCTAGACTTAGCAGGGAACGGCGGTAACGATTGGGAACCGCTGGTTTCTGAATAACGTAGCGAATCAAGTCAACCACATTCTTTAAATCATACTGATGACCAATTCGCTGCTGAGCAAATTCCACCAGTTCGCCAGCCTCTTCATCGCTCAAGTTAACCGGCCTACATATTCGCAGATTAAAACTCGCGTAGTGATCCAAGTTAGTTAAATGCACACCATTTTTGAGATCAGCTTCTAAGAGATTAAGCTGGGAACTATCCGCCCCTTTCTCGCCCACATAGAGGCAGGCATGAGACCAAGTGGATTGCGTGAGGTATTTGATTGCCGTGCTGATACGGGTATTCCCATCCACCAATACAATGTCACCCTTCTCCAGAGTCATCGCAACATCAGCTATCGCGACTGTATCCAGCCTCTGGTAACCCGGCAGATCTTTACTGAGAAACGCCGCGAGACGCTCACCGATAGCGCGCTTTAAAGAGTTAAACATGTAGACCTTTATACACAGTATTGTCGCTCGATTGGCTCTTTTGGAGCCCAGAAAATCAGGTATACTAGCTCAGCCCGTATCGGCACCACGTCAAATACCACGGTTGATACTAGGACCGAATAGAACAACTGAATAAACGTTAGTGTAATCGAATCGACAGGAGTAGGAAAATGACCAAGGCATATAACAAATTCTTCATTAACGGCGAATGGGTGGAGCCTTCAGGCCGCTCAACTCTTGACGTAATCAATCCGGCGACAGAAGAAGCATTTGCAACCATCAAATTGGGCACTGCAGATGACGTTGATGCCGCAGCAAAGGCTGCGAGAGCCGCCTTCCCCGCTTGGTCACAATCTACCATCGAAGAGCGCAAAGCTGTTATAGGCAATATCATCGCAGGCATGAAAGCACGAGGCGACGAGATTGCCACAGCTATTTCGAATGAAATGGGCGCACCAATGGGCCTTGCTAAGACTGCCCAACTAGGCAGCGGCATGGGGCACTTTGCGAATATTTTAGGCATCCTAGACAGTTACGAATTCGAAGAAGTACGCGGTAGCACAAAAATCGTAAAGGAAGCAGCAGGCGTCTGCGGATTGATAACCCCGTGGAATTGGCCACTGAACCAAATCGCCTGCAAGGTTGCACCGGCGATTGCAGCGGGTTGCACGATTGTATTGAAGCCCAGCGAGATAGCACCATTGAGCGCCTACATCCTAACTGAGATCATTGCGGAATCCGGCTTGCCCGCCGGCGTATTTAATCTAGTAAACGGCGATGGACCGACTGTGGGCGCAGCAATCTCTTCCCACCCAGAGATAGATGTAGTTTCCTTCACCGGCTCCACTCGCGCCGGTCAAGAGGTTGCCAAAGCTGCGGCTGACAGCATCAAACGCGTGACACAAGAACTCGGCGGCAAATCTGCGAACATCATTCTTGACGATGCCGATCTGGCGAAAGCTGTAGCCGGTGGTGTAATTAGCTGTTTCGGTAACAGCGGCCAGTCCTGCAATGCACCGACTCGCATGTTAGTGCCTAAGGCTAAAATGGCTGAAGCTATTGAGATTGCTAAGGCAGCAGCGGCAAAAGCAACTGTTGGCGACCCATCCGACGAGAAGACAAGGCTTGGCCCCGTTGTGAGTGAACTGCAATTCAATAAGATCACCGCCTTGATAGAGAAAGGTATCGCGGAGGGAGCCGAACTAATCGTTGGTGGCCCAGGTCGTCCCGAAGGCATCGACAAGGGCTATTTCATTCAGCCCACCGTATTCGCCAATGTAACGAATGATATGACGATCGCCAGAGAAGAAATTTTTGGACCGGTACTATCTATCCTCGGCTATGAAGATGATGAAGATGCCGTCCGCATAGCAAACGATACAGAGTATGGCCTCTCCGGCTATGTATCGGGAGAACCTGCCCATGCAGAGAAGATAGCGAGACAAATTAGAACTGGCATGGTTCACATTAACGGTGCTGGCCCGGATTTTTCTTCTCCTTTCGGAGGTTATAAGAAATCTGGCAATGGACGTGAGTGGGGCGTAGAAGGCTTCGAAGAATTTTTAGAAACCAAAGCCATGCTCGGCGCAGCCTAAAAAGGTAGTTCTATGTCCATTGATATAAAAAAAGCAGCTATCGATATAGGCATCGTCACAAAAGATATCGATGCGATGATGACGTTCTATGGCGAGACACTCGGGCTGGAGCTTGAAGGTTCTATTCCAATGCCAGGTGGCGGCACCATGAATCGCTTCAAAGTTGGCGATAGCGTGATCAAAGTCATCGAACTTGATCCCGCTGCGCCAGCTGACGCAGCCCCAGGCGGAATTCGTGGAGCGGCCGGCTATCGCTACTGGACCATTACTGTCGGCAACTTAGTAGCGAGCGTTGATAAGGCTATCGCGGCTGGAGCGAAGATAGTGGTACCCGCCAAGGTCGTACGCGAGGGCACCACTATAGCCATTATTGCTGATCCCGATGGCAATTGGGTAGAGCTGCTAGAACTGTCTTAGTCGGCGAGATCAAGATGCCCACACTAATTCACGAGCGCGTAAGAAAGTGCCAAGTTGGCGAGTATCCTAAGGCAATCTGCCGATTAAGTTCGGGCTGGGTAGTTCTGGGAGATGTGCAATTCCTGCGTGGCTATAGCCTGCTACTACCCGACCCTGTAGTACCCCACCTCAATGCGATGGATGCTGAAGCAAGAAAGCGTTTTCTAACTGAGATGTCAGTGGTTGGTGATGTCATCTTGGAGGTCACTGGGGCCGTTCGGATCAACTACGAAATGCTCGGTAACGTAGAACCCGCGCTACACGCGCATATCTTCCCGCGATTCGAAGATGAAGCTGATGAACTTAGACTGAAGCCGGTGTGGCTCTATGACTGGGACAATGCACCTGCATTCGATGCGAGTCGCGATCGAGACATAATGCTGGCTATCGCAGAAGGCTTAGATCGGCGTGGTTTAGTCGTCTAGTCATCTGCAGAATTAAAAGTCGTGCATGAAAAAGGAGGCTCTAGAGCCCCCTTCTTCGAAAACGAATCAATGCGCTCTCTTCTAGAACTGCTACTGTCGACCTACTTCCAGATACTGCGAGACTTCAAGGAAATATTGAACACCGGACTATCGGGATTCTCGACATGAATGATAAAAGTATCAGCGTCGGGGTGACTATAGCCTAGGCCTGCCATGCCACCCTCTGATGTCGCCTTAAACTTCACACTGTTTTCCGTGATCTCAACCAATTCCATTTCCTGCGGGCCATCGGTGCGCGCAACCATGCCCGGATCCCACTGCTGAATGTGCAGTACCAAAGAGCCGTCTACTTCTTCAATTGTAATCATCTCAAACATGCTGGTTGCATCATCGCCGGTCATTCTTACCATGGCGGCAATTGAACCCGCCTCCCCCATGATCCAATTCTCTTCCAGCTGATTAGGGCCTAGATTGCCGGCCCAATTTCCAGTCATCCAGGCTATGTCTGCCACTGTCGCTGGCGGACCCGCAAAGCTAGAGCCAGAAAATACAGCGAGGCCAAGTAAGGTCAGTGTCGTGGTCAATTTTCTAATATTCATATTGTGCTCCATGAATTGATTTGTAGGTTATATCTGAATAGCTCTAACTTCTCTTTGACTAATATTTCACTTTAATGAATGGATTACGTTGTATTTCTTCTAACCAACTTTCCAGCGAGCCCCATTCCATTCTAAACATATGCGGTGCGCCGCCAAGCACATCCGCATTCAGGACAACACCTGCCTCCGTTAGGCTAGCGACTGTCTCGTCGAAGCGATCCGCCCAATCTAATTGATCGCTGCCGCCGATGCGCAGATAAACAGGAAAACCATTTAGGGCTTCATTATCTGTGTCCGCGCTGGATATTGCCGGGACCGCTGCCACTCCGAAATAGTTTTGCGGGTTACGGCGCGCAATTTCCAATGCCGACATTCCTCCGTTTGACACACCCGCCAACAACACCTTGCCTGCAGCAACATCGTCTCGCTTCTGCAGCTCATTTATCAACTCTACAATGAGTGCATTGTTCGCCCTGCCTCGAAAGGAACGATTGTTTGGCGAAATAGGTACCGCAACCATCCACCCTCTCTGTGCAAACCCGCTGCCCAGCCAACGCGAGGTATCTTGTGATATCGATGCGTTTCCCGGCCCGCCACCCATAATAATGACTAAGGGGCGTTGTTGAATGCCTGCGTTTTCTGCAGCAACTATAAAGACATTCAACACCGTGCCGTCTTGCAATGTTATGCGTTCTTGAGCTTGCATTGTCATGGGGAGCAAAGCGCAACAGAAAATAAACAACGTTGTTAGCTTTCTCAACTTTCTCAACTTTCTCAACTTTCTCAACTTTTTCATCCTCAGCCTCCTGATTTCTAGACTAATCGTCCTGAGAATCTTCCCTCTTCTTATACACTTCCTCGAATTGACCCTGTAAGCGGCGCATACCACCCAACCAACGATCGTAGTCGTCTGTCTTCCTGCGCATATAGGTCAACACTTCGGGATGCGGCAGACAAAGGAAGCGCTCGCTCTCTAAAGTTTCCATTACCGTATCTGCTAACTTGTCGGGCTCCAACATGCCATCGAGGCCTGCAACTCCGCCGTCGCCGCCTGCTGTCATCGCGGTGCGTACAGCCTGAGGGCAAAGCACTGACACTTTGATTCCACGCTTGCCATAAGTGATCGAGAGCCATTCTGCAAAACCAATCGCAGCATGCTTGGTGACAGAATAAGGAGCCGAGCCAACCTGGCTCAATAGTCCWGCAGCGGAGGAAGTGTTCAAGAAATAACCTTCGCCACGTTCRAGCATMCCCGGGAGAACTGCCCTAGCCGCAAACACRTGGGACATAACATTGATATCCCAGATCGAYTGCCAAGCGTCGGTGCTRACAYTCTCTCCRCCAGCYGTAAATATTCCTGCRTTGGARCAAAATAAATCGATCTGACCGAATTTTTCCAGCGCTTTACTCACCAASGCGTTGACRTCATTTTCGTCACCAACGTCTGTCTTAATTCCTAGCGCCTGCGTGCTCRCAGAAATATCTGCGACYGTTGCATCGATACCMTCCTGRTTAATATCTGACACAACGATTGCCTTAGCRCCTTCYCTAGMAAAYCTTTCRCAYAGCGATTTTCCTATGCCACTTGCTCCGCCAGTTACTACGATAAYYTTGYCTTTAATTTGCATATTCTTTTGGCTTCCTTCTAATTTRATTTTYSCCTAACACCTGACACTTGTAACWMTCTGTCKACAGCGAACTACCCAGAAACCATTTCTCTAAGGCGATTGGAAAGGATGTCYTCAGCTTCRGCAACTATCCGTGTAACYAATTCCTCACAACTAGGGTTATCATCTATTAAACCCACGATCATTCCTGCAGACCAGATTCCYTTATCYAGATCACCYCCCTCAAATARCTCCCTGCCTTTTACACCTTGTACTAGAGGCTGGATATCTTCAAATTTGGTTTCGCCTGGACGAGACTCTATCTCCATAACCTGTTTTGCAACGCTGTTCTTGAAAACGCGCGCGGTGTTTCTAAASGAGCGGTARATGAGCGCCGTATCCAGTTCWGTKGCTTCWATCATYYTCTGTTTYACATTGTCATGWATRGGCGCTTCCTTGGTAACCATGAARCGCGTCCCCATRTTGATRCCATCGGCACCCATTGCWAGCGCGGCAGCYAAGCCTCTGCCATCKCCCAACCCACCGGAGGCAAGAAAAGGTATCTTCAATCTTCTTGCTGCSAGTGGGAGCAAAATCATGTTGGTRACGTCATCTTCRCCRGGRTGACCRGCACACTCGAACCCATCTACGCTCACCGCATCACAGCCAATCTTCTCMGCCTTCAATGMATGGCGTATCGAGGTGCACTTGTGAATRACTTTGATGCCCGCMTCKWTGAACAGTGGTAGGAASGGCTCAGGATTGCGGCCCGCCGTCTCGACAATCTTTACMCCAGAATCGACGATTGCCTGAGCATACTCATCATAGGGAACYGGYTTAATGGTCGGCAGGATGGTCAGATTGACCCCGAATGGCTTGTCGGTCATCGACTGACAGCGCTCAATCTCCTTGAGAAGATCCTCTGGCGTTGGCTGCGTGAGGGCAGTCACGATGCCCAGCCCCCCCGCATTAGATACAGCCGATGCGAGTTCGGCTAATCCAACCCATTGCATGCCTCCCTGCACGATAGGATGTTCGATACCTAGTAATTCTGTAATTCTTGTCTTCATTTTTGCATTTCCCCCCTGCTAGAACGAGCCTGACANNTCTCTCTACCGCATATACCACGCGGCTTKCCTCGATTTGAGAGCTAGTGTACGTGGTAAATATCAGGGGTGCAAAGTCGGAAGAATAGGCCGATWACCTGTGCTATATTAGCCGGCTCTAAAACTAACCGCCGCAASAAAGACCGATATCGAAGCTAGCTCACTAGCCGCTGAGGGACTANCCCCTCAATTTGGTCATAATTTMAAACAAGGGACAGTTGACCAATTCTTTTCCACTTAAAAGATTCGCCATAGAGCGGACAAGYTGAAGAGAGGGTTTGCACCRATTCGGAGATTTAGAATGATTCGCAARTTACTATTTACCAGCATAGCCGCTGCAACTGCTMTCGCAGCTGCACCAGCACTTGCTCAAAATGGCAAGCAAGCCATMGAAGAAATYCAGGTTACTTCCACCCTCAGAAAATCTGCGGGCCTCGCTGACGTGAATGCWGCGGTTTCTGTGCTCGGCGAACAGGAATTGGATTTAATCAACCTGACTCACTTGCAGGAAGCATTGAACCGGCTTCCTGGCGTAAGCATCCACCGTAACAATGGGCAAGAGAGCCTCGTTGCGATTCGCTCTGCGGTACTTACCGGTGCAGGCGCCTGTGGCTCTTTCTTAGTTGCTGAAAACAGCATACCAGTTCGCGCTAGCGGGTTCTGTAACGTGAACGAGATGTTTGATACGCATTCTGAAAATGCATCGCGTATTGAAGTCATACGCGGACCAGGTAGTGCATTCTGGGGCTCAAATGCCGTACACGGCTTGATCAATGTAGTGTTGCCGAAAGCAGGCGATGCCGGCGAAGTTATGCTAGAGCAGGGACCTCGTGGTTCRCARCGACTCAGAGGCTCATTCGGCCACGACTACGGYAATTTCAAACARCTTTTACTRGTTAACGGTACTAGCGAAGAAGGCTACCGCGATGACAGCGGCGTAGATCAGCAAAAAGTYTCTTGGCTTTACAAYTACACTACAAAAAATGGCGCCAACCTCGACGGCGGCTTCACRATGATAAATCTCAACCAGGAGACTGCAGGRTTTGTTACAGGCACCGACGCCTTYGAAGACAGYGCGCTRCGTGATACCAAYCCYAAYCCTGAAGCCTTCCGCGATAGCGTGAATGGMCGCGTCTGGACCACKATCACGCAACAGGTTGATGAYTGGGAAGTGGTGATGACCCCTTACTTCCGCGAAGTAAATATGACATTCATGCAGCATTTYTTGCCCGGACAGCCTATCGAGGACACTGAGCAYCGCAGCATCGGCTTTCAATTTGCGGCRTACAAGGAGCTTGATAGCGGCGCCAATCTTGCGATGGGCTTCGATATCGAAGATACCAACGGCTCACTGAAGCAGTTTCAGCCAAACCCAACTACAGGTTCATTCTTCCTGCGCAACTCTATCCCACAGGGCAAACACTACGACTTCGACATATCCATTCGCCAACTTGCGGCCTTCATCAATTACGAGCAGGACCTAGGCAACGGTTGGGACATATCTCTGGGTCTGCGCCTTGAGAACATGAAGTACTTCTACGACAACAATATGATTGACGGACGCACCGATGAATTTGGCGTAGCCTGCCGCTTCGGTTGTCGTTATAGCCGCCCTGCTGACAGAGACGACGGTTTTACCAACGTCTCTCCAAAGCTTGGCCTGAGCTATGCTCTTAATGACAATCATGATCTACAGTTCAGAGTACAGCGAGGCTTTCGCGCGCCACAAGCTACTGAGCTGTATCGCTTACAAAACTCACAGACAGTAGCAAGCTTAGATTCTGTAGAGCTAGACAGCTATGAAGTAGCMGTRAAAGGCGCCGGTGAAAACTGGAACTATACTGCCTCTTGGTATTTCATGGAYAAGAARAACGAAATCTTCGCCAACAGCGCTAGAGAAAACCTCAATGACAGCCATACYTCRCATCGGGGTATCGAGTTTTCTRTGGGATTGGATATTACAGAGTCACTTTCAGTTCAGGGTGTCTTTAATCTAGCYAAACATACCTATGAAAATTCCCAGCTATCCGGTGGARTYGATATCAATGGAAATGATGTGGATACTGCACCGAATACATTCGGYAATCTGCGCCTRCAGTGGAGACCAATCAGYTCAGTCATGACCGARCTCGAACTGGTTAACATGGGCGACTACTACACAAATCCTGAGAACACAGCGAGCTACGAAGGGCATGACATWTTGAACTGGCGAACACAGTATCAGTTTAATGACGACCTGACCTTCCATCTGAATGTGCTTAATGCAACGAACGAGAAATACGCGGAGCGCGCAGACTGGACAACGTTCAATGGCGATCGCTATTTTCCTGGCGAACCTGTAAGAGCGTTTTTCGGAGTTACTTGGAACTATAAGTAGTATCCACCAACGTTGATAAAAATGCCGACACTATGTCGGCATTTTTATTTCCGCAAATAACATCTTAAGAACGACAAGGTCATCACCATGAACAACCGAGAAGACAGTGATTCAGAGAGGGCCTTCGATGACCTGCTTGCCTATTTCTCTCAGAATAAGAACGACAATCCAGAACCGATTTTTCATCCTGACAACTCGGTCAATAAGATGATGATTGAGCGTCCTGGCGCGCTGCGAAAAGCCTCGGTACTTATCCCTATAACGCGACACAGGCCAGGCAAGAAGAGCGAAATTGTGCTCACCGTGCGTTCAGAGAATCTGAATAGTCACCCGGGACAGATAAGTCTACCTGGAGGCTCCGAAGAGCCGGATGATTCGGATGTGGTTGCTACAGCACTAAGAGAGAGCGAGGAAGAGATTGGCCTCGCCCAGAGCAACGTGGAGGTCATAGGTCGCTTGGGCGACATGGCACTTCCCTCTGGCTTTCAGATCACACCCATCGTTGGGCTTATAGAGCCGGATCTGGAATTTTTGCCCTGCCCTATCGAGGTTGCAGAAATTTTCCATGCGCCTCTCTCCCTTCTCATGAATACAGACTCCTACAACTCTACATCCATGACCTATGACAATCATGCAAGAAAAGTACTCGAGCTGCAGTTTGAACGGTTCAGGATTTGGGGTGCTACGGCGGCAATTCTCTACCACCTTGCACAGATGATCGAAAACTCGAAAACAGAAAATTAACTAAAGTATTGGCTTAAGAACTTAGCTAGCGGCGGTAGTGTTTCCTGCCTAGAGCTTCGTCGCTGCTGAGTCACTGCTGTCCTCGTCACCAATCGAGGCGTGACAAACTTTGTTGCGGCCTTCCTGTTTGGCGAGGTAGAGAAAAGAGTCGACCTTCTTTACGAATTCTTTTTCTGCCACTTCATCACCTTTCATGTAGACATCAACACCAAAGCTAGCCTCGACGCCTAACAACGCATCACTAGTCTTAGCCGGCGAATTCTCGATGATCAGGCGAAGACGATTTGCGAAGCGAACCCCCTGCTTCAGAGTTGTATCGGGTAGAATGATAGTGAATTCCTCTCCCCCATAGCGGCAAGGAATATCCAGTCTGCGAACAGCCCGCTTAATTAAACTGGATATGTGACCAAGCACGACGTTGCCAGCCTCATGACCGTAGGCGTCGTTGATGGCTTTAAAATGATCCAAGTCTAACATGATGAGGCAGGTGGGCTGGCCAGAACGGCGAGTACGCTCCATCTCTAGGCTTAACGCCTGATTGAAGTAACGGAAATTAAACAGACGCGTCAATTCATCCGTACGCACTAACGCCGCCAACTGCCTGACCTCTTCCTGAAGGCGCTCAATCTCTGAAAGATTCGTGCACTTGTCGTCGCCGGCGGGACAGGACCTTATCGCTGCTTTTTTATCACTCTGCTTACCGATCATAAAAACTCAAAGACTAATTATTATCTTGTCGGGGTGGCAATATTTTTTGCCTTTTGAGGTCGCGTCCTAGCGAATCCTCCCAGTACTTCCTCAGTGGTTGGCCCCCTGATTTTATACGCTGTACTTAATTTTCTCTCCAGTTAGATCAAAACATAGCATAAAGCAGAAGTAGCCAACACAAATTCCTACTGTTTTTCGCTTTCTTAGAGTTTAATTTTTAATAATCAATAGCTTGTGGGAGAGCCCAGTCTGGAATAGGGCCCAATACATCGAAGGTAAAATGGCCCAATGTGTAGACAAAGACGGTGATCAGCAGCACTGAAATAATGTCGAGCCAGATGCCTGCCACCACCATTTTCATTATCGGCACTCTGCCCGAACCGTAGATGATTGCATTAGGCGGCGTGGAAACGGGCAGCATAAACGCACAGGATACTTAGCATCATGTGGGCGTGAAGATGATTTGGTGATATTTTCTCCAGACTCAGGCCATGGTTTTAATTTCTTAGGGCATGAGCAATCAC
>JAESUV010000062.1 GCA_016762975.1 Gammaproteobacteria bacterium
AGGTTTGTTCTTCAATGGAGATCGGATCCCACCGCTACCAATATTTGTAGTATTGAGTAGTTCTCGGCGACCGGGAGGTCGTAGGTTCAATTTTGAACCCCGAGATTCATTCGAATGTTGTGAATGAATGAGGAGCTGATCTTTTTATTAAGATTGCTTCACCACTACCAATATTTGTAGTACTGAGTAGTTCTCGGCGACCGGAAGGTCGTAGGTTCAAATTGGAACCACGAGACTCATTCGATAGTAAGGTGAATGAGTGAAGATCTGTTCCTCTATGGAGATCGGATCCCTCGCTACCAATATTCAGTATGGAAGCCCTGATCGGACTATCAGACACCAAGCTTCTCGCTTACTTAGATTGAGTCGGCGAAGAAGATTTTAGAGTGGGCCTTTGGCCCATTTTTTGTATCTAGGGGATACGTCCCGGATGCTGAGTGAAAAGCACTGTGAACAGTAGCGTAACTCTAATAACAGAATTGATCGACACCACGGTTCAAGCGTTAGGTTTGGATTTGTGGGGAGTCGAACTGATTCAGCAGGGGAAGTATTCCTTGCTGAGGATTTATATTGAGCGTGAAGAAGGTGTCGCGATCGAAGATTGCGAAAAAGTCAGTCGGCAGGTAAGTGCGCTATTGGATGTCGAAGATCCAATAGCAGGGGAGTATACCTTAGAGGTTTCGTCTCCGGGCATGGATAGACCGCTGTTCTCAATTGAACATTATGTGCAATATGTTGGCAGCGAAGTGGATTTAAAATTACGACGGCCAATAGATGGCAGGCGAAAGTTTAAAGGACAAATAATAAAAGTTTCAGAGGGCATCGTTGGCTTGTTGGTTGAAGGTTCTGAGTATGACTTAGAATTTCCTGATATAGAAAAAGCCAGCATTGTTTTCTAGATTATTTTTACTCCATGCTCTGGGTTTATATCCGGATCTACGCTTTGAGTAAGGTGACATTATTATGATGAGTAAAGAAATTTTAATGGTTGCGGATGCCGTCTCAAATGAGAAGGGTGTTTCGCGCGAAGTGATTTTTGAAGCGATTGAGTCGGCGCTAGCGGCGGCTACAAAGAAGCTGAACGATCATGATGGAATCGACTGCCGAGTTGCAGTGGATCGAGAGACGGGTGAGTACGAATCCTTCCGAGTATGGACGGTGGTTGAAGATGAGGAATATCTAGAAGAGGGCTCTCAGTTTACTGTCGAGCAAGCACAAGAGAAGACGAAAGGCCTCGTTGTCGGAGACACCGTTGAAGAAAAAATCGACAACGTAGAATTTGGCCGGATCGCTGCACAAACTGCTAAGCAAGTTATCGTGCAAAAAGTACGAGAAGCCGAGAGAGAAATCATAATTGGCGATTATAAAGATCGCATTGGCGAGCTTGTTGCTGGAACGGTAAAGAAAGTAACTCGTGAAAATATCATTATTGACCTGGGTAGCAATGCCGAGGCGTTGCTCTCTCGCGATCAAATGATCCCGAGAGAGACCTTCCGAATGGGAGACCGAATGCGCGCCCTCTTGATCGATGTTCGTTCCGAACAACGTGGYCCGCAGCTATTCCTAAGTCGCACTTCTCCCAACATGCTTATCGAGCTATTTAAAATTGAAGTGCCGGAGATATCCGAAGAAATTATCGAAATCAAAGCGGCGGCGAGAGATCCTGGATCGAGAGCCAAAATCGTGGTTAGCACAAATGACGGTCGGATCGACCCCGTGGGTGCTTGTGTYGGMATGCGTGGTTCACGCGTGCAAGTAGTCTCGAATGAATTATCGAATGAGCGTATCGACATTATACTTTGGGATGAYAATCCAGCGCAGTTAGTCATCAATTCAATGTCTCCTGCWGAAGTCGCTTCAATCATTGTTGATGAAGATAGCAACACGATGGAYATCGCTGTTGAAGAAGATAATCTTGCTCAAGCCATAGGTAGAAATGGCCAGAACGTACGTCTCTCCAGTGAGTTAACTGGGTGGACAATTAACGTAATGAGCGAAGAAGAAGCTGCAGACAAGCAACAGAAGGAAGCGAACAGCTTCATCGACATGTTCGTTGAAAAGCTCGACCTCGACGAGGAGTCAGCGGAAGTTCTGGTGCAGGAAGGCTTTACTTCACTTGAAGAAATTGCCTACGTCCCTCTCGATGAGATACTGGCTATTGAAGGATTCGATGAAGAGATCGCGAATGAGTTGAGGAATCGAGCTAAAGATGCGTTGCTTACTTTAGCTATCGCCTCTGAGGAAGATCTATCTTCTGCGAATATCGCAGATGATCTTCTGAATATGGAAGGCATGGATGGAAAACTTGCATTGGAACTCGCTAAGAAAGGAATTCTCAATATGGAAGAATTGGCAGAGCAGTCTATCGATGAATTGATAGACATTGAAGGCATGGATGAAGAGCGCGCAGGTAAGTTAATTATGACCGCTCGCGCACCATGGTTTGAGTAACAGCAATTCTGTTGTTGTTGAATAGGGGTAGTTGAATGGCAGATGCAAAAATAAGTGAACTCGCCAAAGTTGTCGGAGTCTCGGTAGACAAGCTGCTGTCTCAGATAAAAGAGGCAGGCCTGTCGCATACTAAAGCTGACGATTCGATTTCGAACGACGATAAAAACACTTTATTGCAGTTTCTGCGCCGTAGCCACGGAGACTCTGAGGCCAGCATATCTGCGCCTAAGAAGATTACGCTTAAACGGAAGACAATAGGCACACTCAGAGCGGCATCCACTCACGGTAGAGGCAAGACTGTTAACGTCGAGGTTCGCAAGAAGCGCACCTATGTTAAGCGTAGTGCTGTCGCCGAAGATGCGCCAGAAGAATTAGAAGATGAAGCAGTAGTAGCAGCTGCAGAAGATGCTGTAGTAGATGCGAGTGTCGAGGCGACGGATACCGCTAGCGTGGAGTCTGCAGAAGCGGCGATTACAGAAACATCAGACAAGGTTAGCGATAAGGCTCCTGCCAAAGGTAAAGCAGCGCCAGATGTGCCTGCTGAAGAGGCAGCGACAGCAAGGGATGATAAGCCTGGTGCGAAGCGTAAGGGACAAGGCAAGAAAGAATCAGACGATCCTGTAGAGAAGAAAAAAACCCACCTGAAGAATAAGGGTAAGCCCCCCAAGCGACAGGCCAAGAATATTCATGTTAATGACGACTTCGTTCTAGAAGGCGGCGATGTGAATGATATGGGCGGGCGTGGTCGAAGAGGCGGCGGCAGGAAAGGCAAGGCGCGCTTATCTGCCACTCAACACGCCTTCGAAAAGCCAAAAGACTTCATCAAGCGTGAAATTAAGATCGGCGAAACCAATACATTGCCGGACCTAGCGCAGCAGATGTCGGTTAAGACGGCAGGGCTAGTCAAAACCTTATTCAACATGGGTGTTATGGCAACGATAAACCAGACTCTAGATCAAGATACGGCGTCATTACTGATTGAAGAGATTGGCCATACGCCGAAGTTTGTATCGGAAGACGCGATCGAAGATCAATTGGCAGAATCGATTACTGCAGAGACGGGCAAAGTAGAGATTACTCGTGCGCCGGTAGTTACAGTAATGGGCCACGTTGATCACGGTAAAACTTCTCTCTTGGACTATATACGCAAGTCTACAGTCGCTTCTCACGAGGCTGGTGGAATCACGCAGCACATTGGTGCTTATCACGTGGAAACCAGCCATGGCATGATTACTTTTCTTGATACACCGGGTCACGCGGCATTTACCGCGATGCGCGCTCGTGGAGCGAAAGCAACGGACGTAGTTGTCTTAGTGGTTGCTGCTGACGACGGTGTTAAACCACAAACCGAAGAGGCTGTGCGGCATGCGAAGGCCTCCAACGTGGCGTTAGTTGTGGCAGTCAACAAGATGGATAAAGAAGGCGTCGATGTAGATCGCGTTAAGAACGAATTAGCCGCCTTGGAAGTTATTCCGGAAGATTGGGGTGGCGAGACACAATTCATAGAAGTATCGGCAATTACCGGTCAGGGTGTCGATCAGTTATTAGAAGCCATCCTTCTACAGGCTGAACTTATGGAACTAAAGGCTTATACCGATGTTCCTGGTCAGGGTGTAGTAATTGAGTCCAGACTAGACAAAGGTCGCGGGCCAGTCGCCTCAGTTCTAGTACAAAACGGTACACTTAAAACAGGCGACACCGTGTTGGCTGGTCATGAGTTTGGCCGTGTCCGTGCCCTCGTTGACGAGACGGGTAAAAATATTAAAACCGCAGGCCCTTCCATTCCTGTTGAGATCCTTGGTCTCAATGGCGTGCCTGAAGCAGGTGATGAATTTGTTGTYGTWGCGGATGAGAAGAAGGCCCGAGAGATCGCGGAATTCAGRCGCACGCGRCACAAAGATTCATTGCAGGCGTCSCAGAAATCGAACTTAGTTGAGAACATGTTTGCTGGCATTGGCAAAGAAAACCTCAGTRTCTTCAATGTCATCATCAAGACCGACGTKCGCGGTTCGCTTGAGG
Organism: Gammaproteobacteria bacterium; assembly: GCA_016762975.1. Taxonomy (GTDB): domain Bacteria; phylum Pseudomonadota; class Gammaproteobacteria; order Pseudomonadales; family Pseudohongiellaceae; genus UBA9145. Next base: position 4,471 of record JAESUV010000062.1, read on the forward strand.
CGATTGTAGGTTCGTTGCAGAAGCTCAATACAGAAGAGGTCGAAGTTAATGTTGTTGCCTCGGGTGTCGGTGGCATCTCGGAGACTGATGCGCATTTGGCAGCCACATCGAAGGCAATGATAATTGGCTTCAATGTGCGAGCAGATAAGTCGTCACGCGAAATTGTTGAAAACGGAGGCCTGCAGCTGCGTTATTACAATGTTATTTACGATGTGATCGACGATGTAAAAGCGATAATGGGTGGCATGCTCTCGCCAGAGATTCGCGAAGAGATTGTGGGCGTTGCCGAAGTTCGCGATGTGTTCAACTCGCCGAAGTTTGGTCAGATCGCGGGAAGTATGGTCATCGAAGGCACTGTCTATCGTAGCAAGCCGATACGTGTTCTGCGCGACAACGTGGTGATCTATGAAGGCGAGCTCGAATCATTGAGACGATTCAAGGACGATGCCAATGAAGTTAGAAATGGCATTGAGTGTGGTATCGGCGTTCGTAACTACACTGACGTTAAAGTCGGCGACAAGATTGAAGTATATGAGACAACCGAAGTGGCTAGAAGTCTTTGAGAATAAGTTCGGGGGTGGGTAACTAATCGTGGCAGATATGTCTCCAAGGGTGCAAAGGGTAGCTGATCAGATTCAGCGAGAACTAGCGTCGCTAATTCAGATGGAAGTAAACGATCCTCGGGTTGGCATGGTTTCGGTTACCGGCGTAGAGGTGAGCCGAGATATAGCTCATGCCAAGGTGTACGTGACGGTATTGAATACCCTGACCGATGATGCAGAGATAAATAATTCGATACTTACCGAACCTAGCGAGCTGGACAAGTTAGAGATAAAAGAGAATATAGATGCGTTGAATAAGGCCGCGGGTTTTTTGCGCTCCTTATTGGCCAAGCGGCTAAGTACTCGTTCGGTGCCCAAGCTACGTTTTTATTACGACGGGAGTATCCAGCGCGGACAGCAGCTTTCGAGCTTGATAGATAGCGCATTAGCAGCCGATCAAGATTCGCATTCTTGATTTTTTGTCATTAGAGTTGTTGGGGATGCAGATTGGCTAAGCGCAAGAAAGGCAGAAGTATCGATGGCATCGTCATACTAGATAAAGCCATTGGACTCAGTTCAAACAGAGCTCTGCAAGAAGTAAAAAGAATCTTCGATGCCCAGAAAGCTGGGCATACAGGCAGCTTGGATCCATTGGCGACTGGGGTGCTACCGCTCTGTTTAGGTGAGGCGACTAAAGTATCTCAATTCCTGCTGGACTCGGACAAGAAATATAGAGCTAAGGTAAAGCTGGGCGTTAGGACTGATAGTGGTGACAGCGAAGGAAACGTTCTCGAAAGTTGTGCCGATTTCCAAGTTTCCCAGCAGCAGATTGAAAAAGCACTGATACCCTTTAGGGGCGAGATTGAACAAGTGCCGCCCATGTACTCCGCCTTAAAAGTAAATGGGGTGCCACTGTATAAAATGGCGCGCAAAGGACAAACTATAGAGCGTAAAGCTCGGCAGATCACTGTATACAGCATCGAGTTGACAGCCTTTGACGGCGACGAGTTGGAACTAGAGATTGCCTGCAGTAAGGGTACCTACATAAGAACCATCGCCGATGATCTCGGTCAGGCCTTGGGATGCGGGGCTCACATCATAGCCTTAAGGCGGACACAGGCAGGTGCGTTCACGGAGGCAGACTGCGTAACGACGCAGCAGTTGATCGAGGAATGTGAAAGTGGCGGTTTGAGTGTCATCGATGAGCATCTCATTCCGATGGACAAGGCCATAGAGGACTTGCCAGAAGTTGTGTTGCCGAGCATCACTGCTAGCTTTATCAAGAATGGCCAAGCTGTTTTGGTTAGACACTTGCCAGAAGAGGGCTTGGTTAGACTGTACGAAGAGGGGCAATTCATCGGTATTGGTTGCATCGATGATGATGGGAAGGTCGCTCCTCGACGGTTAATAGTCACGAATTGAGCGCGGTGGCTGTGCACGGCAGCCAAGCTACGAATAATTAAGAATTCAACAGGGAAAGTCTCAGGTAACTACTAATATGCGTGGTTATGCTGGTTTAAACGGAAGTTGTAGTCGCGCAGTCATAGCGACCTTATTAATTGCATATTAGGAGATAGAAAATGGCTTTATCAGCTGAACGAAAAGACACGATCATCAAAGACTACGCGCAGAGCGAAGGTGATACAGGTTCACCCGAAGTGCAAGTGGCTTTGCTGACAGCAAACATCAATGAACTGCAGTCGCACTTCAAAGAACATATTCACGATCATCATTCTCGCCGTGGACTGATCCGAATGGTGAACAGCCGCAGAAAACTGCTTGACTACTTGAAGCGAAAAAGCCTAGAACGTTATGCGACTTTGATCAAGCGACTTGGCTTACGTCGATAACAAGTATCGATAACTATCAATCGACAATATCTGCGTAGGGCCTGATGAGTTGGCTCTGCGCCTAATTAAATAATTAGGGAAAATATTATGTTTAACCCAGTAACTAAAACCTTTCAATTTGGTGACCAGACGGTCACTTTGGAAACCGGTAAAGTAGCGAGACAGGCAACGGGTTCTGTTGTCGTAAGCATTGGAAATACCATGGTGCTAGCGACCGTAGTGGGTCGAAAGAAAGCTAATCCTGGCGCGGCTTTTTTTCCATTGACGGTTAATTATCAAGAAAAAACCTACGCTGTAGGAAAAATTCCTGGAGGATTTTTCAAGCGCGAAGGCAGACCAACTGAGAATGAAACCTTAACATCGCGTCTTATCGATCGCCCGATTCGTCCTTTGTTTCCGAAGGGCTTCATGAATGAAGTGCAGGTGATTTGTACGGTAATTTCTGCTGACAAGAATGAGCAGGCAGATATTGCAGGCTTGATAGGTGCTTCAGCGGCATTGTCTATTTCAGGAATTCCATTTGCTGAGCCTATTGGTGCGGCGCGTGTTGGTTATGATGCTGAAACGGGTTATATGCTCAATCCTAACAATACCCAGCTGGAAACATCGCAGCTCGATATGGTTGTGGCTGGTACGAAGTCAGCGGTTCTAATGGTTGAATCTGAAGCGAAAGAATTAAGCGAAGATCAAATGCTAGGCGCGGTTCTGTACGCCCATCAAGAGATGCAGGTTGTTGTTGACGCTATTGCAGAGTTGAAAGCTGAAATTGGCAAGCCAGCATGGGATTGGCAGCCTGAGCCCGTCAATGAAGAGTTAACTGCGGCAGTTGCAAGTCAGGTTGGAGCTGGTGTTACTGAGGCTTATCAAATTTCTGAAAAGATGGCCCGCCAGGATGCCCTTGGAGCATTGAAGACGGAGGCTGTTGAGCAATTAGCTAACGAAGAGTCAGGTGTTAGTGCCGACGACGTAAAAGATGTTTTTGCGAAATTGGAGAAAAGCACTGTAAGGAACCGGATATTGGATGGTAAGCCACGTATCGATGGTCGAGATACTACAACCGTTCGTGCAATCGAAGTTGAAACCGGAGTTCTTCCTAAGGCTCACGGTTCGGCACTATTTACGCGTGGTGAAACACAGGCTTTGGTTGTAACTACACTTGGCGCGTTACGTGATTCGCAACTTATCGAAGACCTTCAGGGTTCGAGAAAAGACCCGTTYATGTTGCATTATAACTTCCCTCCCTATTCAGTTGGTGAGACTGGTTTCATGAGTGGCCCTAAGCGACGTGAGATTGGTCACGGCCGTCTTGCTAGACGTGGCGTTGCTGCTGTTATGCCTCCAGAAGAAGAGTTCCCGTACGCGATTCGTGTAGTTTCAGAAATCACCGAATCTAACGGCTCAAGCTCTATGGCGAGTGTCTGTGGAAGCAGCCTAGCAATGATGGATGCCGGTGTTCCTATCTCCGCTGCAGTTGCTGGTATCGCAATGGGTCTTATCAAGGAAGGCGAGCGCTTCGCAGTTCTAACAGATATCCTTGGTGATGAAGATCACCTTGGTGACATGGACTTCAAGGTGGCGGGAACAGCCGCTGGTGTAACTGCTCTGCAGATGGATATTAAGATCCAGGGTATTACAGAAGAAATTATGGAGCAGGCTCTCGAACAGGCTCATACAGCTAGGAATCATATCCTAGACGAGATGAACAAAGTTATCTCAACCGCTAGAGAAACTGTTTCCGAAAACGCACCTGCCATGGCGATGATCAAGATTGATACAGATAAGATTCGCGACGTTATTGGTAAGGGCGGTGCGGTTATCCGTGGCATTACCGAAGAGACTGGCGCATCAGTTGATATCGACGACGACGGCAATGTCCGTATCTATGGCGAAGACGCAGACTCTCGTGATGCTGCACTCGAGATGGTTCATGCCATTACGGCAGAAGCCGAAGTAGGAAAGATATATAACGGTAAGGTTGCGAGAATCGTCGACTTTGGCGCGTTCGTAACAATATTGCCTGGCAAAGACGGTTTGGTTCACATCTCTCAGATCTCGCAAGAGCGTGTAGAGAACGTGAACGAGCATTTGGAAGAGGGTCAAGACGTTCTAGTTAAGGTTCTAGACACCGATGCTAGGGGCCGTATCAAGCTGAGTATCAAAGAAATCAGCGAAGAGGAAAGGTCTGCGCACGTAGCCTAATTCTTTTTTTCTGTAAACAAAAAGCCCGAGCATTGCTCGGGCTTTTTCGTTCTAGTTTTCTATATTGACGAGCCGAAGGTGCCGTAGATTAATCGCCGCTAACGCGCTGAATTAGTTCCAGTCAAATGACGCTATGGCTCCCGATGGTAAGAAGCTACAGGCATGCGTTATGCAGAATGCGCTAATAGGCTAGGCTCTATCGCTGTGTGTGTTCACGGTTACGAAACTCCGTCGGCGTAACCCCATAACGCTCTTTAAATGCCTTATTGAAAACAGATAACGAGGCATAGCCTACGTCCAGAGCGATTGTGGAAATAGGTCTGCTCGTTTCGCGCAGGCGCGTACAGGCATCCTCGATTCGATAGTTGTTTAAAAACTGGTTGAAGTTTTTAAACTGTAGCTGTTGGTTGATTAACCGCCTCAATTTATATTCTTGTATCGACAAACTCTCCGCAAGCTGCGTAATAGTAAGTCCTGTTTTCGCGTAAAGCTTTTCCTTTTTCATTGCCTCCTGAATCTTCCTTAATACCGAGGGGTCGACACTCGATTTAAGTCTAACGTTTTTTTTCGGTTTAACCGTCGCTCCTTCTGAATTTGAAATAAGCGTGATGGCATCCTCATTCAGTTGGAATATAAGCTGACAAAAAAGAAAGGTCATAACAAATATGTAGAGCGAAACAGAATAGCGAGGTATAGCGGGCAGTAGAGATTGTCCTGATTCAAGAACAAAGCGGCTAAACGAGTTGATGAAGTCGGTACCAACTATAGCTACCAACAAAACACCCATGATGAGCAAGAAGGTTACCCGAGCGCGCCTTCGTTGCTCGAGCAAGTCGGCTGAATAGCCTTGGCATGCAAGGTAGAGCGTGTGTGCCGCGAACACTAACATTATCAGCTGTGGAATTATCTGCACAAAAATGTAGCTAATGTTGTTAATGGTCTCGGGGTAAAGATAGAAAATCCCGATCCCAATGCCGCGGGTGAGTTCAAAAAAGACCATTGCAAGCCAGGCGCCAGGGTGAATCTTTCCGTTGTCGACAAACAATGTGAAAGCAACGATCCACAAAATGAAAGGTGCTAACGTCGCTAGTCTTAAAAGTATAAAGAAGGAAATCAGATTGCTAGAAAGGTAGGGAATGCTAGCCAGCGTGTAAGCGCTGAGACAGAAACAATACAGTGAGATAAGCCGCGGCAGAGTGCCCCGATGGTGAACAAGGAAGAAGACAGCAATAAAGACAATCTGAGAAAAAGCGAGGATCGCGAGTAGGTCAAATAGTGGGCTCATTCGGAAGAAAGATAGTGTAATGATGAGTGCAATGCAACTACCATGCTAACCCTCTTAAACGGAGAACGACTGGCATAAAATTCTATTCTAGGCGTTCGTTAGTAAGCTACAAGGCCGGCATTATTCCATGCCAGCCTGCAATCTAGACACTAGCTCAGCATCGAGAAAGTTAGTGTATTTATCCTCATCAATGGCTATTTAATTGCCGCTTAATGGAGGGTTTTCTTCAGCAGGAGATACAGGTAGTCACTGTTGTCATAGCTCGGTGATAGGAGGGCATTTTGAGATGAATGGCGCTTTCGTAGTAAAGTCGTCAAAAGTGGTTAAATTCAGTTAAGATCTCGAATAATCAACAAAATGCATTGAGTTCTCTCTCCAGACTTGCCTGCTGCGCTGTACAGCAGCCTATATTCCAGAATTAACTAGGATTAGTTCAGAATTCACAAGACAGCCTTCGCAATTTTTGGTTCAATCCCCCTGCTAAATGAATGGTTCCCAAAACTGTTCTTGATAAAACGAGATCTACTCGCGGAAACAGGCAGAGTAGACACAAAATACGAATAAAATGGAGGGTCCGGTGGTGTTAACTACAAGCAATCGATCAGTGACGAGCTTACTTCTAAAATTACCCCAAGCTGTTATAGCGCTGTCTGTTCTGGTATTGCCAATACTGGCTAGTGCGCAGACAGATCAGATTACATTCCATAAAGACATCGAGCCGATCTTGCAGCGTAGCTGTCAGAATTGTCACCGCCCCGGTGGTGTAGCACCAATGTCTTTAGTGTCTTTTGACGAAGTGGCTCCCTTCGCGGGATTGATCGAATATAAGACCGCCCTACGTGATAGAGCGGGGGCGATGCCCCCCTGGTATATGGAAAAGGATATCGGTATTCAGGACTATAAATTCGATCCATCACTAAGCGATGAAGAGTTGGCTGCTATCTCTGCCTGGGCGCGTAGCGGAACTCCTAAGGGTGATCCGGCAGATGCACCAGAGCCCTTAGCATTTAGTGACGACCTAAAGTGGACTGCCGGCATACCGGACTTAATCGTCAGCACAAACGATGTTACCAAGCTAGCTGGCACACCCGATTGGTGGGGCGAAATAGATAGAATAGAGATTCCAATAGTAGAAGATCGCTATGTGAAGTCGGTAGAAATCGTCGAAGTAAATGATGTGAATAACTCG
>JAESUV010000229.1 GCA_016762975.1 Gammaproteobacteria bacterium
GCGGCGTCATAGGCGCCGGGAGGCGGAGGGGGTTGCTGGGCGAAAGCGGCCGGCCAAAGCAAAAGCATAGCAAGCGCGCCCAGCGACCGAACGCAAAATAGTTGTTTAAATTTGAATCTCAGACCTGGCATAATCTACCCTCCCTCTCTCGTTGTTTTGAATTCATTTGTGGGTAAATGGTGAAACGTTACCTCCCAAAAACTCGAGCTAGTCTACCCCAAACCCTGATTTGGAACACGGGGACACTCTAGAGGAAAGGCGACAGAATCAAAGGGTCACCCCTTTGATTCCAGGGGAAAGGTCAATTTTCCCCTAGCGTTTCGATATGAAACTCTAGTATCATGCCGCACCGTTTTTTCACCTAACTAAATAGCTAAATCGCTAAATAGCTAACCTTTGAGCAGCACAATGACTGATTTATCACTATATAGAAACATAGGTATTTTCGCCCACGTTGATGCCGGGAAAACCACGACCACAGAGCGCATTCTTAAGCTAACCGGTAAAATCCATAAAATCGGGGAAGTGCATGATGGCGAAACAACAACGGATTTCATGGATCAGGAGAGAGAGCGCGGAATCACTATTCAGTCTGCGGCGACCACCTGTTACTGGAAAGATCACCGTTTAAATATTATAGATACCCCGGGTCACGTTGATTTCACCATTGAGGTGTATCGCTCACTAAAAGTGCTGGATGGCGGCGTAGGTGTTTTTTGTGGCTCGGGCGGTGTTGAGCCCCAGTCAGAGACTAACTGGCGCTATGCCAATGAGTCAGAAGTAGCGCGCATTATCTTCGTTAACAAGCTGGATCGCATAGGCGCAGACTTCCTCAAAGTTGTTGGTCAGGTCGAGAAGGTTCTCGGCGCAAACCCTCTGGTCATGGTTTTACCCATCGGCACTGAAGACGATTTCATAGGTGTAGTTGACCTTCTCACACGCAAATCACATGTTTGGCCTGATCCGGGCAACCCTGAAAAGTTCGAAATTGGCGATGTGCCGGAAGACATGGTTGATCAGGTAGAGGAATACCGTGAAAAATTAATTGAAACGGCTGTTGAGCAAGATGATGACTTGATGGAGTCCTATCTAGATGGCGAAGAGCCGTCGATAGATGATATTAAGCGCTGTATCCGCAAGGGCACAATCGCCCTAGATTTCTTCCCTACTTATTGTGGTTCTGCGTTCAAAGACAAAGGTATTCAATTGATATTGGATGCGGTTGTTGATTACCTGCCTAATCCAACCGACGTTAAACCTCAGCCTTTAACCGATGATGAAGGCGAGCCCAATGGTGAATTCGCCGTGGTTGATGAGAAGGAGCCATTTCGCGCATTGGCGTTCAAAATCATGGATGACCGCTTTGGCGCCTTAACCTTTGTTAGGGTGTATTCCGGTGTGCTAAACAAAGGCGATACCATTTTAAATTCGTATACAGGTAAAAGCGAGCGCGTTGGCCGTATGGTAGAAATGCATGCCGATGACCGTAATGAAATTGATAGAGCGCAAGCCGGGGACATTTTTGCAATCGTTGGCATGAAAAATGTACAAACAGGCCACACCTTATGTAGCACCACTCACCCCTGTACGCTGGAACCCATGATTTTCCCCGAGCCGGTTATATCAATTGCGGTATCACCAAAAGATAAGAGCAGTGTTGAAAAAATGAGCATTGCGATTGGCAAAATGGTAAAGGAAGATCCTTCTTTTCGGGTTGAGACAGACGATGATTCCGGCGAAACCATTCTCAAAGGAATGGGCGAGCTACACCTTGATATTAAAGTCGATATTTTGAATCGTACTTACGGTGTGGATCTGGAAGTTGGCGCACCTCAGGTAGCCTACCGTGAAACAATTACTGCAGAAATTGATGATACCTACACTCACAAGAAGCAGTCAGGTGGTTCCGGTCAATTCGGTAAGATCGATTACCGTATCAAGCCCGGTGAACCAGGTACCGGCTATGTATTTAGCTCCATTGTTGTGGGCGGTAACGTACCGAAAGAATTCTTCCCTGCTATTGAGAAAGGCTTCAAAGGCATGATGGAGAAAGGCCCAATAGCGGGCTTTCCGGTACTGGACGTTGAAATCGAATTATATGACGGTGGCTTCCACGCAGTGGATTCATCAGCAGTAGCTTTCGAGCTTGCGGCAAGAGGCGCTTACCGTCAGTCAATGCCTAAAGCCTCACCCGAGTTAATCGAGCCGATGATGAAAGTAGATGTATTTACGCCGGATGATCACGTGGGCGATGTAATTGGCGATTTAAACCGTCGTCGCGGCATGATTAAAGATCAGGACACTGGCACCACAGGTGTTCGCATTAAAGCCGATGTGCCTCTTGCAGAAATGTTTGGCTACATTAGCACCCTGCGAACAATGACCTCAGGTCGCGGTCAGTTCTCTATGGAGTTCTCTCATTACGCGCAATGCCCAAGGTCAGTCTCTGAGGCCGTTGTTGAAGCTGAAAAAGAAAGACAGGAAGCGAAGAAATCCAAGAAGTAAGTTGAAATTCTTGTTTTGCCGGGCACGCCTCGAGGAAACTCACCTCAGTAGGTGTTAGTTCAGTAAAAAAAGCCTGCGACGTAAGTCGCAGGCTTTTTTTATGCGCTGTTATTGATAATTGGATTCATGCAAGTTTAATGAGCATTGAATTAGGGGGTGGCAGATCATGTTGAAGAAAGTGGTTATCAATGCGTTGGCATTGTTCATTGCTCTAACGAGTGCACCTGCTCTGTCACTAGCGATGCCCTAATAGTCTATGGTATCAACTAAGATTTATCAGGTCTCGCAGCGCCTTAACCTTTGAGCGAGACACTGGCAGTACAATATGATCTTTCAGTTCAAGCTGATACTTTCCCGAACCTAATGAGTGCATTGCTGTTGCGTATTCTAGGTTGGCAATATGTGAACGGTGAATTCGAAAAAAAGACGATGGTAGCTCTCTGGAAAGAACATTAAGTCCTCGGTCGTCTAGTGCTTTTTCACCAGACTCAAACTCAAATTCACTGTAGTTCCCTGCCCCATGTATAGCGACGACTAACTTTAGGGGCACAAGCTTTTGGCTGGAAGAAGATTTGACAGCAATTCGATCTTCAGAAAATGATTGCAGAGTTGGTTCGGTTGTAGGAGTTGCTTCGTTCCGATCTCTAATAAGGAAAGCTATTAGAGGTAAGGCACCTGCATAAAGCCCTCGGTCAAAAAACAAGTCAGAGTCGAAGATAGAGAGCCCGGCAAGTAGAACAAATGCCCAGCATAATCCCCATAAGCGCGGCGTTCTCGATAGCGCTGCATGAGCGGTTAAAAATACTCCAGTCAAAGACGCGATAATAATCATTCCTAATGGGATTTCTGTAAAAGAATTTGGTGGAGTGGATACTATTAATACAGCTACTAGAACTATGCCTAATTTAATTCTTTTCGAGATATTGAAGGCAGATTTTCCCAACGCGTAAAAAAGCAAGGTCGCACCAAAACACGCAATAGCTATTGTAATAGTCCATAGCCGGGGGGTATGAAGGTTATAGTTGTAGTTAAAAACAGCGCGCGACAATTCTGCCAGAGCCGCGAGACAGAGAATGCTTACTAATGCTAATGAAATGGGATTGAAGTTCGTGCTAGAAGTCGGACTGGGGACAAAGGCAATCACGCTAACCAGCAGCAATGCAGTGACAAGAAATGGGGCAGCATAATAGCCAATTGAACGTCGCTGTTCGGCTGAATAGGCACCCACTCTTAATCCAATTAAATGGTTTTCACGGTGAACTATTGACGCCACGTCGTTCGGTTTGTAGTGCGAAGACATTTTAAGCAATAGTGTGTTGCTGCCGATCCGCGTATTGCGCATAGGTAAGTGTATTACAGCGTCTATTGGGCCTGGGATTTCAACTGCCTTATTTATGTCGGGCTGCCCCTTAGCGCCCACTGCTTCATTATTCCAGATAGCTGAAGCGGAAAACGTGCCAGACAAATACAGACCCAGCGGCTCTCCTTTGTCGATTATGTGTTCGGGCACATCAAAGACTACTTTTAGCCAAGCGCTGTCTTCCGGTAATAGCAGCTGTGATAACTCAGTATCTTCCCAGGGCCCAGAAATTTTTTGCGCAAGCGAGGAAGAGGAAACCTGAAGGGGTGGTTGATCTGATTCGAGTATTGAAGGCAGCAGCAACAATAGTATTGTTGCCAAAAATGGGACAACGCTCATTGTCACTGTGCGCCAGTTGGGGTTGTCTACTCTATGCATTTCAACAGGTATTAAGTACATCTCGCGTATTGTATCGAATAATTTAAGAAGTAATTGATAATAAAACGTAACCTAGTCGGCCTAAGTATCGCTAGGCCTAGTAATTTTAGGTGAGAGACGTTTAGGAGTGTTGTGAAAACCTGCCAAAGAGGAATCGAATGTATTACATAAAGCTGACCATGGGCACTCTCATAGCTTCATTTTTCTGGCTAGGATTTGTAGTTACAGGAGCACTCTATGGGTGGTGGGTGGAACCCATCGCGTCCCCTGGTGATACTAAGGGGTTTTTTCAATCAGTTTCTCAGATTATAGAATCGGAGAATCGAGGGAATGCCGCATTGCTGCTAATAGAGAACGGTGAGATAGCAGCAGAATACTATTCGAAATCGCGCGAAGATGTAGATAGAAATACAGTTTTCTCAACTGCTTCCATGAGCAAATGGCTAACCGCATCTGCAGTAATGAAACTCATTCAGAACGGGAGTATTGGCTTAGATGATTCAGTTTCAAATTACCTTACGCGGTGGCGGCTTCCCAGTAGCGAATTTGATAACAATGAAGTCACTATTCGTAGATTGCTCAGCCACACTGCAGGATTCACGGATGGATTAGGGTTTGGCGACTATAGTCTAGACGAAGAGCTCCCCACATTGGAAGAATCTCTAGCTAGCCCAAGGGCCTCGAGTGAGCGCGAAGTGAAGATTGCTGTCGAAAGACAACCTGGATCTGAATTCATCTATTCAGGGGGTGGCTATCATATTCTTGARTTACTCATTGAGGARGTAACGARTATGTCTTTTGAGGAGTATATGCAAGACACYYTTTTTGATCCTCTTGGTATGACTCGYTCTACCTACAGTTACATTGGCGGTATTGAGAACAATGCTGGGTCCTATGATAGGGAYGGTCAGGCAGCAGCAATGTACAGGTATGCTTCAAGCGCTGCTACYGGGTTCGCGACTTCTAGCTCTGATCTGGCGAAGTTTGTWMTTGCTCAAATACCGAATGCAAGTGCTRTCAATATTCTKGATCCATCCATCATTGAATCCATGCGCGAGCCTCATGGTAAGACGCTAGGTCTCAATGTGTGGGGTTTAGGTACGATCTTATATTCGGCAACGGGAAGTAATGATTTTCTATTTGGGCATGATGGGGGGAATGATCCCGCGATCAACAGCACGGCTCGAATTAATCCAGAAAATGGGGATGCAATCATAATGTTGGAAACGGGCCACCCGTCACTAGCAACCAACATCGGCTCACATTGGGTACTATGGCAGACGGGTTACCCCGATGTGCTGGATTCAGACTCGACCATAGAAAGCATGTATTTRCCYTTTTTGATCGGCTTTTTACTAATCTTRATCGCAGCAATCTTCATCGGTTTTAGGCGAAGTCGCCAGGCSTAGAGCMGCGCSGAAAGYGGCRCTTATTGYYCTGGCATTARYTRGTGGYASCAAYTTKCTACGCTTCATGTACGCTCACAAATTCGTTCAGCGATTTGCGCTGTATATCTGGCACTCTAGCTCCCTTTTCGGGGTAGCCAATTACGATCACCATCAGGGGTTTCTCTGTACTTGGTCTTTTTAGAATATTATTCAAAAACTTCATCGGACTGGGCGTGTGGGTCAATGTCGCGAGCCCGGCATTGTGCAGTGCCGCAATCAAGAGGCCGGTCGCAATGCTAGCTGACTCGGTCACATAGTAGTTCTTCTGTTTGTTGCCCTGGGCATCTACAACAAATTTCTGTGCAAAGACCACGATTAGAAAAGGCGCGTGCTCGAGAAACGGTTTGTCTGAATCTGTCCCGAGCGGTGCTAGGGCATCCAACCAGTCTTGCGGAGCACGCTTGTTATAGAATTCTTCTTCCTCTGATTCCGCTGCGCACCGAATCTCTCGCTTGATAGCGGGGTTGCTGATCAAGGCGAAGTGCCAGGGTTGTCTATTCGCTCCGCTAGGTGCGCTACCGGCWGCGGTAAGACAGGCGTCGAYCACATCCCTWGGGASCTCTCTGGAGGAAAAGTCACGCACAGTCCKYCTYCTTTGCATTAGCGCATTAAAGTCTAAAGCCCGTGCTTTCATTTCCTTGGCGGACAGCTCCTCGAAAGCGAGTTCGATCGTATTAGGGGKTTGCTCTGTCATAGTCTTTCCGCYAACGCTAAATATTCTTCTGAGRCTTCGTTTATACCGGTTGCATAGTAGTGACACAATACTTCTGTTGGCTGAGCTGTTTTCTGGAATCAGTAGATGGAGGGCCGAAAAAACGCTAGTCTATTCATGCGAAGTGTAGGATCAAATTCGCAAATCGAATTAAACCCAACTCCCAGAGAAATACAATGCATCTTCGATCACTTTCCCTAGCGACTCTAATGGTCCTCGGTATCAGCCTGCCCCTGCAAGCACAGGATGATTTCGAGTACTGGCCTGATACTAATTATGACCCAGCCATCCCAACTGTCTTTGATGTGCTTGGATATCAGCCTGGTGAGCGAATCACCTGGCACCGGGATGTGATTCGCTATTTTCACGCCCTAGCTGAGGCGGCGCCAGATCGAGTAGAGCTCGTAGAATATGCGCGTAGTTGGCAGGATCGAGAATTAATTTACGCCGTAATATCGAGCGCTGAGAACAGTGCGAGATTGAGTGAGGTGAAGGCCAATATGCAGGCCTTAGCCGACCCACGCATTACCGACGACGCCGCAGCGAGTCGAATTATTGACAAGCAGCCGGCAGTGACTTGGCTATCCTATGGCGTGCACGGCAATGAAATCTCTTCAACCGATGCAGCCATGCTGACGGCCTACCATCTGCTCGCGTCAACCGGCGATGATCGCGTCGATTCGATTTTGCAGAACACCATCGTAGTCATTGATCCGATGCAGAATCCTGATGGGCGTGATCGCTTCATTCACAATTTTGTTACTGCCCAGGGTCTGCTGCCCGACTCAGATAGGCTCTCGGCTGAGCATGATGAGCCTTGGCCGGGTGGTAGAACGAACCATTATTTCTTCGACATGAACCGCGATTGGTTTATACAGACACAGCCAGAAACTCAGGGGAGGACTAAGGCGATGTTGGAATGGTATCCAGTCGCCTATGTGGATGCTCATGAGATGGGGTCTGATGGGACCTATTTCTTTGCGCCGGAGGCGATACCTTACAACCCTCATCTGGCAGAGGCGCAGCGTTCAAGCCTGCAGTTGTTTGGACGCAATAATGCGCGTTATTTCGATATGTTCGGCTTCGATTATTTTACAAGGGAGGTGTATGACGCATTCTACCCCGGCTACGGTGCTAGCTGGCCTTCTTACTTCGGCAGCATCGCGATGACTTACGAGCAAGCTTCCTCTCGCGGGCTGGTAGTCAGGCAGTATGATGGCAACGATTTGCATTATCGCTATGCGGTTAGAAATCATTTCGTGACTTCACTCGCTACGGCTGAAACGGTTGCAGAGAACAGACAGAAGTTCCTACAAGAATTCTATGAATACCGAGCTAGCGCGATTGAAGAGGGTGAGGATGAAGATATCCGAGCCTATATTCTTCCTGTTCAGACAGATCAAGCGGCTGCGAATAAACTCGCTGGCTTGTTAAGCCGGCAAGACATTGAAGTGCAGCGTGCCCTGACTTCGTTTAATGCTTGTGGCGAATCCTACCAGCCAGGGGCCTATCTGATTCGTACCGATCAACCATCCAAGCGCTTTATTCGCACCTTGCTGGATAGTGAAGTTGGCATGGAAGAAGACTTTCTTGCGGAGCAAGAGCGGCGCAGGGAGCGTAATTTGCCGGATGAGATCTATGACGTAACGGCATGGTCGTTGCCACTGATGATGAACGTCGAAACGGATATTTGTGGGCGCATCCCAAGTGGTGATTTCGAACTAGTAGGAACCGATCTCGTGCAGCCTGGCAGTGTGGCAGGTGGCCGTGCTTCCGTTTCCTATCTTGTTCCGTGGGGTTCAGCGCCTGCGGTCAGATTTCTGGCAAGAGCGTTACGCGAAGGCTTAGCAGTAAAGAGCAACGACAAGGCGTTCACGAATATCGGCAATGAATACCCTGCGGGAACGCTAATTCTCGATGTTAGTGATAATCCAGACTCTGTGCATGAGGCCGTAAATCGACTGGCAGCGGAGACGGGCGCGAATGTAGTCGCCGTAAGCGATAGCTGGGTGACCGATGGGCCGAGTTTCGGCAGCGCCAATGTTGTACGGCACAACGAGCCTAAAGTAGCGATAGCCTGGGATGTGCCTACTGTATCCTATAGCGCCGGAAACACGCGTTTCGTTATTGAGCGTCAATTCGACTTTCCTGTCACTGCGATACGAGTAGACGTCTTAGGTTCTGCGAATCTGAACCGGTATCAGGTTCTTATATTGCCGCTTGAGAATGGTGCAGGTTATAAGTCGGTGCTTGGAGAATCGGGCATTGAGAATTTAAAGACTTGGGTGAGGCAGGGTGGGGTCATCATTGGCCTAGGCACTGCGACTCGTTTTCTGGCGGACCCGGACGTTGATCTACTTTCTATCAGGCGCGAGCGGGCCGTTCTCGAGGAGGAGGTTGCGGATTCTGAGAATGCAGATGCGGCAGAAGAGAGTGCTGTGGACGGCCAATACATTACTTCAATTGACCAATATGAAACGCAGACCCATGCCCTCGAGAATTATCCAGATGCTGTTGCTGGTGTGTTAGTGAGAGCCGACGTCGATCAGGAGCATTGGCTCAGCGCGGGTGTAGCGCCTGTGCTCAACGTTCTGGTTCGAGGCGGCGATGTGTATACGCCGGTTCGCCTCAGCGATGGTGTTAACGTAGCGCGTTTTCAGGGCCCGGATGAACTGCTCGCGAGCGGTTATATCTGGGAGGAGAATCGCAGGCAACTTGCCTATAAGCCTTTCGTTGTATCAGAGTCTTATGGCGCGGGTGAGGTTATTGCCTTCACACAAGACCCAACCGTGCGTGCCTATCTGGATGGCCTCAACGTGATGCTGATGAACGCGATATTTAGAGGTGCGGCACACGCGCGACCGGCGCGTTAGAGGGAATTCTACGTAGACTGATTGTGAAATGTAGGCGGGGCAAACCCCGCCTATTGAACGCTATCGTTCTATGGTAAACAGGCCGTTGACAGTATTGTAGGTATTGATTTCATCTATTAGGTCGAATCCCCCTACGAACGCCGAGCCAGTATCTCCACTAAAGACACCACCGAGGTTTGCATCGATAGAATTGCTGATGATGCCTGTGCTATTCAGCAACTGCCCGCTATTGGCATTTAAGTTGACCGTGCCGTTGTTGACGGAGCCAGAAAATCCGATAGACCATACTTGGTCTGCAACCAATATATCTAGAGTGCCCTGATCGATGATGCCGGTATTGAAATCGACACTCATGCCGGCTATCAAGCTTGAAATATCACCCGCACTTCCACTGCCCGTAAAAGAAGAGACGATCGTGGTGGCATAGTTGTGACTGCCAGTTAACTTCCCGATAGGTGTTGGGTTAACTTGAGCTAGGTATTCGCTAGTAGCCACCAGCACAAGATCGTTATCTATTCGGCTGACCACGACGAAATTATCGTCGACTGTGTTAATCCATCTGCCCCAGCTTATGCCTTGGTTATCGACAGTTAGTGTAGGTTTTTGCAGAGTCTGACCATTGCTGTTGGAATTTCCATTTCCATTTCCATTTCCATTTCCATTTCCATTGCTGCCTGAATTGTCATTGCCGGGGGTAGTGGTAGTAGTGGTAGTGGTGGTGGTCGTGGTAGTAGTGCCATCGTCGTTGGTGGTAACGTCAATGGTAGTAGTGGTGATGGAAGTGTCGTCGTCGCTGGCATTGTTGCCATTGCCGTTATTGCTTCCAGAGTTGTTTCCAGAACTGTTACCAGAGTTGCCGTTTGAGCTGTCGTCGCTAGTTGTGTCGGTAGGGTCGCTGGAACTGTCATCGTCGCTGGCATTGTTACCATTGCCGTTATTGCTTCCAGAGCTGTTACCAGAGTTGCCGTTTGAGCTGTCGTCGCTAACTGGGTCGGTGGTATCGCTGGAAGTGTCATCGTCGCTGGCATTGTTTCCATTGCCGTTATTGCTTCCGTTATCGTTTCCAGAACTGTTTCCAGAATTGCCGTTTGAGCTGTCGTCGCTAGTTGTGTCGGTAGTGTCTCTGGAGTTGTCATCGCCACCAGCGTTGTTGCCATTGCCGTTACCATTATTTCCGGAGTTGTCATTGTTCCCGGAGTTACCATTGTTGCTGGACGTGGTGTTATCACCGCTAGTGGTAGTGATGGTGCTGACAGTGATCGTGGTAGTGGTCGTGGTGTTATCGTCGTTGGTGGCAATGGTAGTGGTGGTGGTAGTGTCATCGTTGCGGCCGGAATTTGTGTTGCCGTTGTTTCCAGAATTGTTATTTCCGTTATTTCCGTTATTCCCGTTCGTGCTGTCGCCAGCAGTATCATTGTTTGTGTCGTCATCGCTATTCGATGCGTCATCACCAATAACTTGGCCATCTACCAATTGCAGGCAGAGCGAAGAACCGGTGGAGCAGGAGATGGAACCGTCTCTACTTGTTTCGCTCGGATTAACGTTGACTGTTGAAGTAGTATCTTCCTCATTAGTACTGACTATGGCGCTAGTATTTCTCCTCTCAGTTGCAGCGATTGCAAGTTCAGTGGAAGGATTCTCCAAGCTTAGCGTCGTGTCTCTGGATTCTTCTTGAGCATTGCCGTTGCTATTGGAATTGGTGCTCGCGATTCCCTGAACTACATCATTTGGATTGTTGCCGTCGTCGGCATTGCTGTCCCCAGTATTACTATCTGTGTCATCGCTGTTCTGTTCATCAGCAGTATCGTCGTCACTCGCATCTGAATCGCCACCGTCGTCGTTACTGACACTGTCACTTTGATTCTCATCTTCGCCTTCAGATTCCTCATCCTCACCTGCTGTGGTCGTAAATGGAATATCGCCCAACCCTGGCGGTTGCAGCAGCAAACCTATAGGAGGAGAGTTGGGTGTGGCAATTTGCGCGAAGTCAAAATTTGCACGAACACCTAGATCCAAGCTACCGGCTGGGTTAGAGACCGTAATGCCGCCATCATGGACGCCAGTAAATGCTCCGTTTTCTGTGATTATCGCTTCGAAATCTGTGCCCCGAATTCCTATTGTGGCGAAGTCGGCTATATTGGCTTCATAGGCGGCTCTGTTTTGTTGGCCGATGTTGCCAGTT
>JAESUV010000154.1 GCA_016762975.1 Gammaproteobacteria bacterium
GAATCAATTTTCGATTCGCTGAATGGAAGTCTGCAGACTGCGATTTGACGCAGTAACGTGACCTTATCTAAGTATGATGCACCGTCTAGATTTTACTGAATCAGGCGTTAGCGCTGACGAGTCGTATCTAAACGTGGCGGCACTTTAGCACAAATCGACGAGAAGTATAATTTTTTATTGTTAATTCAGAGGGTTGGAGACAGTAGGCTAGGTGCATTAGGAGTAGCAACGTCGCACTAGCCGCCACCAGAACCCTTGAATTGACACTAACTGCAGAAACTTAATAGAGAAAAAAACCGCCATCGATCAACAAGCTATCACCAGTGTGATAGCTGCTAGCATCGCTCATTAAATAGGCGGCGATTCCCTCAAAATCCGACCTATCGCCCCAGCGACGTGCAGGAATCCGCGGTAAAATTGCCTTGGTGAATTTTTCATTGGCATAATTATCTGCCGTCATCGCCGTTTCGATGTGGCCCGGCAGTATCGAGTTCGCCGTTACTCCCCAGCGCGCGTATTCGACAGCCAAAGCCTGCATCATCGAGATCACGGCTCCCTTGCTCGCCCCATAGGCTTCCACTCTGGCCATGCCCATCAACGCACCTAGAGATGAGGTTCCAATGAGACGACCGCCAGGATCTCCGGCTTCGGCACGCTGTTTCATGTGCTTCGCTGCACAGCGTAGGGTATAGAACAGACCGTCTAGATTTACGTCCATAACATGACGCCAATCTTCGGTAGAGAATTCTTCAAAACGGCCCGACTTAGCGACCCCCGCGTTCGCAAAACAGCCATCGACTCGGCCAAATACCTCTAACGTCTCGGCGAAAGATTCCTCAACTGCCGCCTCAATCGACACATCACAGCATATGGCATGCACCTTAGTACCAAATTCACCGAGCTGGTCTATCACAGCGGCGTTCTTCTGCTTATTGCGACCCCAGATACAAACATCTGCACCCTGCTTCGCAACGCCTTCAGCAAAACCTAGACCGATGCCACTATTGCCGCCGGTAATTAGGGCCACCTTGCCACTTAGATCAAATAGATTTTTAGCCATTGTTTGTGCTCTGCGTGTTATTCCGCTTGAATTCTTAGCCCTGTGTACCCTGCCAGCGCTTAACTAGCCCAGGATCTATGTCAAAAAGATCTAGCAGTCTGCCGACATGATGATCGACAAGATCATCAACCGACTGCGGCTTTATATAGTGCGCTGGCATTGGCGGCGCCATGATTGCGCCATTCTGGCTAGCGCGTAGAAGTAGCTCACAGTGTCCGGTATGCAATGGCGTTTCTCTTGGCACCAAGACCAGCCGCCTTCGCTCTTTCAGCATCACATCGGCGGCACGCACCATGAGAGAATCCGCGTAACAATTCGCAACTGCTGACAGCGTCTTTATGGAGCATGGGGCAATGATCATTCCGTCTGAGGCAAATGATCCGCTCGCTATGGTTGCGCCTATATCTTTGTTCGAATGCACATGATCGGCCATCATCTGCACATCCTTGGAGGAGAATTCGGTTTCCACCGCGATGTTTAGCTTGGCGGAATCCGACATGATCAGGTGTGTCTCAATGTTCGACTCCTGCTGTAARACTTGCAACAGACGTATCCCATAGATAACGCCGCTGGCTCCAGACATTCCAATAATCAATCGCACGAGCTTCACCTGTTCCGAATYGRGCTTCGAATGTTGCATCAATCTRCAAGRACTGGCAAGCAATTGAAGTACTATCTCACAGCTTGTAAACTGCTTCCTYCTYAGACGCCCGTAACTGTTGGCGTCTCCACYGGAWMTAACAAGCGAACACATTCTATGAGCAAAGCTAACCTTTTCTACGCCCAGTCCGGCGGGGTCACCTCCGTTATCAACGCTAGCGCCTGCGGCGTCATCGAGACTGCACGCAAGAACAAAGACAAAATAGGAAAGGTCTATGCCGGGCTAAATGGCATCGTCGGCGCCCTGAACGAAGAYCTMATCGACACCAGCAAAGAATCTAAGCAAGCAATTRCYGCGCTTCGTTCAACTCCTGCMGGKGCATTTGGYTCTTGYCGTTACAAGCTGAAATCCTATGCCGARAACAAGCGAGAATACGAACGTCTAATGGAGGTGTTTGTTGCTCACAATATYCGCTACTTCCTTTACAACGGTGGYGGCGATTCACAGGACACTGCCAACAAAATTTCTCAGMTCAGYCTYGAAAAGGGCTACCCCATTGCYTGYATCGGCATTCCGAAAACCGTCGATAACGATTTACCAATAACAGACAATTCYCCWGGATTCGGATCGGTAGCGAAATACGTCGCCGTTTCTATYCGCGAGGCGGGRCTCGATGTTGCTTCCATGTGTGATTCTTCGACAAAGGTCTTCATCATGGAAGTGATGGGTCGTCATGCAGGCTGGATCGCMGGTGCAGCYGGTTTAGCGACAGAACAGACAGGTGACGCGCCACATATAATTCTTTTCCCGGAAATCGCATTCAATAAAGAAAAGTTCATGCGCAAAGTAAAATCCAGCGTGAAAAAATACGGCTACTGCGCCATCGTAGTTTCAGAGGGCGCACAGAACAAGGACGGAACATTTTTAGCGGATGCTGGCGGGACGGACGCTTTTGGGCACGTACAACTCGGCGGCGTCGCGCCCTTTTTAGCAAAGATGATAAAAGATGAGCTTGGCTACAAATACCATTGGGCGGTGGCCGATTATCTACAGCGTGCAGCGAGACACATCGCCTCCGCGACCGATGTCGATCAGGCCTATGCCGTAGGCGAGGCGGCRGTCGAGTTTGCTTTAGCWGGGAAGAACGCTGTAATGCCAACGATCGTTCGCGGCAAGGGAAAACGCTATAGCTGGAAAATTGGTGAGGCAAAACTTTCAGATGTCGCTAACGTCGAAAAGATGATGCCTAGAAATTATATTAGCCGTGACGGCTTTCATATTACCGATGCCGCGCGTGAATATCTCTCGCCACTGATTCAGGGCGAAGACTATCCCGCATACAAAAACGGCATCCCGCAGTATGCAAGGCTAAAGAAGCAGCTAGAAAAGAAGAAACTACGGAAGTGGAAAGCGAGCTAGCAGCAGCTAGCTCTAAGGGGCCAACCGATCTATGGACCAGCTCGCATCTTCCTCTAGAAGATAGCGAAAACGGTCATGYAAGCGGTTGGCGCCACCCTGCCAGAATTCGATTTCCTTYGGCACTACTCGATAGCCACCCCAGAAATCMGGCAGTGGGATCTCACCRTTTCTGAACTTTTGTTTCAAACTCTCGAATTGATTTAAGAGAAATGTCCGCGATGTCAGGACCCGACTCTGCTGCGAGGCTATTGCAGCAATCTGACTCTCCTTAGGCCTGCTCGCAAAATATTTGAGCGACTCTGCAGCACTCACTTTGACCGCCTCACCGCAGATCTTTACCTGTCGATCTACAGTATGCCAAGGGAAATGCAGGCTTATCTTCGGGTTTGTATYAAGCTCATCTGCTTTACGGCTCCCGTAGTTCGTATAAAAAACAAAGCCGCTGRCATCGAARTGTTTGAGTAACACGATACGCTGACTGGGCTGRCCGTCTGCCGAGACGGTAGCAATAGTCATTGCAGTTGGATCASCAATCTCTAGATCKATGGCCTGCTGCATCCATAGAGARAACTGATCAAAGGGRTCTCTAGCAAGCTCATCGCGACTTAGKCCGCCATGCAGGTATTCGCGGCGTAGTGATTCAAGATCCATATTGAAGTCCAAACGTKGCTTCCGRGCATGCGGCGCGGAATAAAATGAGTCGRCTGTGGCTTCCCRCTGGACTACTTAACGAAATCGCCGAAGTCCCAAAGCTGCTGCCGCGGGGAACCCGTGACGTARTAATAAGTTCCGTAGCCATGCTTCTCATTGGCAAAGAACCTACCKACGTACTTCTGCCCACCKGGCCAACGATAGGTACCTTCACCATGGTAGAAATCGTCGACAAATGTGCCGCTATAGTTTTCAATATTCTCTTTCATCCAAWAYTCACTATGCTCGTTCTCACGCCACTCAGCCAATCCGATAAAATAAGAACCCTGACCATTKCGCTCGTCGTCTCTCCATTGACCGATATACAGATTCCCATCTCCATTCCAATGGGTACCGCGACCGGAGCGAATGCCCCTATCAAAACTGCCATCATAGATAGACTTGGCGATGAACGAGATAGGAATTTCAAGACGACCCCGGCCATGAAACTCGCCGCCTCTGAAGTTTCCGAAATATTCACCCTTACCCCATTCCGTGGTGAGCTCCAGCCTCCCTCTGCCCTCTGTGCAATCGCCAAGAACACATTCTTCGGCAGTCACCCCCACAAGAGATTGTGCAGCGCTTAGGGTCGATGACAACGAAAATGCTAGGCCTGCTGCTAATTGGAAAAGTGTGAATCGTCTAATATTCATAGGAATAGCCACTTGGGTTCAACTCTCAGGAACATACTCTAGCTGCAATTATAACGCTTCGCGGGCTGTGCTCAAGTATTTACCCGGTTCTACGATTCTTGGGCTATACGACCTTGCGCAGCACATTAAGAGGACTGGTGTTCACAACCTGACGCGTAGAAATCATACCCAAGCCCGCGATAAGAACCGTGCCAATTAACGGACCCGCTATCCATACCCAATAGTGCATATTGAACTCCTGCTCAAACACTTCCTCCTGGAGATAGTAAAGACTCACTTCGGCGCCTATCGTGGCGATGATGCCTGCTAGAACACCAATGCTCGCGAATTCTATCAACAGACTAGTAAGAATTAGCTTCCTACCTGCACCGAGAGTGCGCAGTATCGCGTTCTCATGGAAGCGTTCGTCGAGCGTGGCATTAACGCAGGCAAGTAATACCAGCGCACCGCATACAAGCACTAGCACCGAGATCAGTTCGATAGCCGAAGTTACCTGAGCGATGATATTCTGTACCTGCTCAATCAGCGCATCTATTTCTATAACAACCATCGTAGGAAATAGCCGAACCAAGTCATTGAGCAAGATTTTTTGATCACGCTCCATCAATGCCGTCGACAGAAATGTTGCACCCAAGTGATTAATGGTTCCGGGTGAGAATATGATAAAGAAGTTCGGCTGCATATTATCCCAGCGCACGCTGCGAAAGCTGCTCACTTCAGCAAAGACAGTCTGCTGATTGATCTCGAACTCAACTCGATCACCGATCTCTATATCTAACCAACCCGCATAGTCGTCTTCGATAGACACATAGCCCGCATCGATATCTTCTCCCCACCAGGCACCATCGGTAATTAAGTTGTCGGGGGGCAAGTCATCGGCCCAAGTAACCTGACGCCGGCCTAATCGACCTCGAACCTGCCCCACTTCCTGCTCCTGCGCCTCTGCTCCGGCTGCTTCGCTATTTCCGGTGGCGGCGTCAAGCTCACTGCGCGCTTGAGCGTAGCGGCTACTTTCTTGTTCCTCAGCTTGGGCGCCCTCGGTAAGGCTGCTGCGTTCTTCATCCGCATTGAGCCCTTCTTCCGGCACAGGTATCTCTCCATTTACCGAAATTACCCTAGCACTGATTAAAGGATAGAACGCATTGCTGTCGACGCCATTCTCCGCGAAGAATTTCTCGATTCCATCAATCTGCGACTCGGTAATGTTCATCATGAAATGGTTTGGCGTATTCTCGGGAAGCTGCCCCTGCCAATCATCGATCAGGTCCGTGCGCAGCAAGGTCAGAATTAACAGCGACATGATCGTTATGGAAAACACCATTACCTGCAGTACATTCTGTTTACGTCGCCGCCTGGCCGCTGTCATGGCCAACTTCCAAGCACTGCCTGCCTTCATGCCAACCGACCCACTTGAGCGCAGCATTAGGTAAGAGACTACAGAGAGGAAGAGCGCGATAGCCGCAACCGCCGTCACCAAAACCGTCGTAAGAACCAGAGATTGGCTATACCAATACACAAGAAAAATAGCGCCTGTAATACCGAAAATATAGGGCACGCTGGCGCCAAACTTCTGCTGATCGAGATCTTTTCGCAGCACTCGCAGCGGCGGTGTGGCGCGCAGCGCCAATAAAGGAGGCAATGCGAATGAAAGCAAACATATAACAGCGGTTAGCGAGCCGATAACAAAAGGCTCGATTCCAGCCGCGGGAAGATCTACCGTAATGACTGCCTGCAGAAGGCGCAGAATAATATGATGCACTAACCAGCCTAGAACGCAGCCCACCGCGATTGAAATAATAGCCAGAACCGACTGAATAACCAGATAGATAACACCAATCTCGTTTGAGGTGCAGCCAAATGTCTTCAGAATCGCTACGTAATCATAGTGGCGCTCGCTATAACGCTTGGCGGTCAATGCAATCGCCACCCCGGCAAGAAGCACCGCAAAAAGCGATCCCAGTAGCAAAAAACTCTCAGCCTTGTTCAGCGCATCGCTAATCTCTTCGCTCTCGTCGCGAACATCCCGTATGCGATATTCGCCATCATATTCTTCTCCGATCCACTCACTAAGCGCGTCCAATGTTTCCAACTCTTCGCCAGCAAATAGATAACGGTAACTAACACGGCTACCGACCTGCACGACGTTGGTCTGTGCCACATCAACCATGTTTAGCATCAGCCGTGGCCCCGCGCTATCCATCATCCCGCCCTGTTGTCGATCCGGTTCCGCAATAATTATCTTACTTACCGTCAATTCTGCCTCGCCAACAAACACCGAGTCACCCACATCGATACCCAAGGCAGGCAGCGCCCTGGATTCCAGCCACACTTCGCCTGCAGACGGACCACTGTGTATAGGGTATCCGCGAACGAAAGGCTGATCGGCGATGATAACTTCTCCGCGCAGTGGGTAGGTTTCACTCACAGCCTTCGCTGAGACCAACATATTGCCGGACTCGGAGAAGGCCATGGAGGTGAATGAGAGAGTGCGCGCCGTGCGCAGCCCCATAATTTCAGCCTGACTTAGAATTTCTTCTGGCGGCTGACTACTGCTGCTTAATACTCTATCTGCCGCAAGCATATTAGCGGATTCGAGCAGTAAGGCTTTCTCCAAGCGGTCGGTGAATAGTGCTATGCCGGTTACTGACGTTACCGCCATAACCAAGGCGATAAATAACAGGCGAATCTCACCGCCTCGCCAGTCGCGCCACAGCAATCGCAGTGCCAAGCCGAAGAGAGTTGAGAAGGTTTTGTTACCGCCGCTTTGTGCCGTCACCACTTTAGTCACTCGCTACTTCCTCGTGCCTAGCACTAGTTTTCTCATCGCTTACTACCTCACCTGCGACCAGCCTGACAATGCGATCACACTTCTGCGCGAGCCGCTCATCATGGGTTACCAGAACTAGGGTAGTGGAAAATTCTCGATTGAGATCAAAAAGGAGGTCTACGATCTTCGTACCAGTTGCCGTATCTAGATTTCCCGTGGGCTCATCGGCAAACAATATTCGTGCCTCAGTCGCGAAGGCGCGAGCGATAGCTACGCGCTGTTGCTCACCCCCGGAGAGTTGATTCGGATAGTGATGTCCACGCTCGTCTAGTCCCACTCTTAGCAACAGGCGCTTAGCCTTGGCACTCGCCTGCGCATCACCCTTCAACTCGATGGGCAGCATCACGTTCTCTAACGCGGTAAGACTGGGCAGGAGTTGGAAAGATTGAAAGACGAAGCCGACGAGTTTGCCACGCAATATCGCGCGCTGCTCCTCATCCATAGCTTTGAGACTCTGCCCGTCCAAGACCACATCACCAGAGGTTGCCGTGTCAAGACCTGCCATCAAGCCAAGCAGCGTCGATTTGCCGGAGCCGGAGGCGCCAACAATTGCTACGACTTCTCCGGTATCAATATTTAGGCTGACTGATTTCAGGATGGTCAGCAGACCCTCGCTGGTATCTACACTCTTAGTTAGGTTTTCGATTCGAATCATGTACTCAGGGTCTCTTGCAGGTGCGTATCAAACAGCGATTATAGTCCAATTTGACGGACCAGTATGGATTGCAAAAGGCATTCGTCTCTATAGAATACAGACTTAAGCAATTCACTAACGTTCTCAAAGGTACCTCTGGATCACTCTAGGGTAGCTACGTTGGTGAGACCGTACTGGTTTACCATATTATTCCMGYACATAGGCTATTGATGCGATGAGGCCCCTTTTAATTCGACCATGCGTTTAACTCGACTATGCGTTCTAGCCCTTAGCTGCTCATTCTATTTTAGCAGCTGGGCTACAGATGAAAATCTAACCCTTCTCGTCTATGGCGACAGCCTGAGCGCGTCCTATGGCATCGAGGAGGAACAGGGCTGGGTCAATCTCTTGCGGAGTAAACTGCTCTCGAAGAAATTTGCCATAAATGTAGTGAATGGCAGCGTGAGCGGCGAAACCACCACCGGTGGCTTGGCACGACTGCCTGCAATGCTGGACAGCTATCAACCGGCGTTAGTAATACTGGAGCTTGGYGGCAACGATGGCCTACGCGGCTTACCACTGGACCTCATGCGTGAGAATCTCGCATCAATGATCGATCTCGCGAAGGCCAGTGGCGCCGAGGTCATTCTTACTGGGATTCAAATTCCACCAAACTACGGCCCACGTTATACAGTTCCCTTCTTCGATATCTACGCGGCTCTCGCCGAGCAGAACGCGCTTCCTTTAGTACCGTTCCTGATTGAGGGTATTGTGGAACAACCTGAGCTAATGCAGAGCGATGGCATTCATCCACGCGCGGAGGCTCAGTGGATGATCCTCGATAATGTGTGGCCGATTCTCGAGGCGCAACTCGAAAGCTTGCTAAAGAATTGAAGAAGAATAGCTCGAAGGTTGAGCTAGAAGAAATCTGCAATGGTGCTGCTTTAGAAGGAAAGCTGGATGTTGTCTACGCTATCTAGGTCGAAGCCCTTGCCCTGATACCAGCGACGCAGCTCTGCAGAATCGCCCTTGGCCTCCCCAAAGATGGATACAATCTGCTCGTCTTTGCAGAAGCCGATAACCTCATCTAACAGAGCAGAACCAACACCCTTATTGCGGTAATTCTGGCTGACCTCAATAATTTTTAGGCAGTAACTAATACCCGGAGCAGATTCATCGTTTATCGTGCGCCGCGAAATTGATCGTCGGTGATTGTTTTCAGCACGAGAACTCAGCTGCGCGTAACCAATAGCATTGGTACCGCTGTACACATGAAAAAACAAACTCGGGGCCAAACCACTGGGCTTAGTCACTCTCAAGTCTGGCATGCCACATTCTAATGTCTGAAACATCTTTATCGATCCAACTGGTTCTTCTTTCGACATCCGCATTTTTACCCAAGTAGACTGCTAACACCTACACCATGTAATACCTACACCATGCAGGAAACTGTGAAGGGAGTCACTTAAAAAATGTTAATTAGACCCGCTATTTACGTACTTAGAGCCGTGTTGGCTCAGCTGCAGCGTCACAACCCAAGTGTTAATCTTTTTGTATTACTGGCTTACTCTTCATACGATAAAGCATGATCGCAGAGGCAATATTACAGAGGGCTATCRSCAACAAGGCGAGGTCGTAATTRCCAACCTGRTCGTARTAGTAGGCGACCAATACCGGCCCCAACGCCGACATGCCAAAGGTAAAAGGCATKGCGGTGGATCTCACCGAACCMAGATAGCGCCGCCCAAAGAACGTAACCCATATCACCTCCTGCAAGGGCARTAGACCACCCCAACCGATACCCATYGACAGAAACCCTACATAGACCAGAAGGTCYAGTCTATTCGCAACGCTAAAGACAATTAGCATGACCGCGCTCCCAGTGATCGCCGCACCGACAGCGGCGAGCTTTCGAGGACTGTAGCGATCGATAAGAATGCCCCAGAGGGGCTTGCTCAGGAAGGCGGGYACTGAAGCTAACGAGATCATAGAGGAGGCAACAAKCCTCGAATAGCCCGCATCCGTCATCAGCGGAATCGTCTGAATCAACATGACCGTAATTGAGATTTGAAACAGACCGAAGGCCAACACTAAAAAATAGAARCTAGAGGTACGCATCGCCTGCGCACGCGTCAGGGAATTTTCGAAATCAGCTTTCGCCGCCGCGCCATAACCCTGCAACATCTCTTCTTCTGATTTTCCATCGGGGTGCAAGCCGTGATCTTCTGGGCTGCGCCGCATGATGAACGCCACGGGCAGTGTGAGCACACCCGCCGCTATGCCGAGCATCTTCCATGAGGCACGCCAACCGAATTCATCTATCATCCATGTCGACAACATCGGGAGTATGATGCCCGAAAGTGATATCCCCATCCCCGCCAAAGCGACTACCCTGCCACGACGCTCAACAAACCATTTACCCAGTGTGACATTCACCACCAAATTGCCGATCAGTGCTGCGCCCGCTGTAAGCATTAGTCCGTTCAGCAGTAGCCACTGGCTGAGCGTGGTGACATTCCCAAGACTATAAGTCGCAGCGGACAAAATAAATGCGCCCACGATAATAAAGCGACGTCCTCCATAGCGGTCTATTGCGGAGCCGATTACAAAACCAGTACAGGCAAGCACAACCTGCCCTATGGAGCGAGAAAGGCTAAATTCGGCTCGAGTCCAGCCAAATTCCTCTGTCATCGGAATGAGAAAAGAGCCTACGATGTAGTTGGACATGCCAACGGCAACAAATTGCGTGACGAACCCCGCCACGACAATCCAGTAGCCATAGTAGATACGACTAGGTAGGAGGTTGTCGCTCACGTTTTCTTCCAACAGGTTTTAGGTGGAGGCGTGGTAGGTGCGTCGAGCACAGAGGCATCCACGGAGCACGCAGTTTAATCGAAGAGGGCCTTACAGTATATTAAAGAGGCGAGCCAAGCACTGACCATTAATATGATACCTGAGCCCTTTAATAAAACCCTTACTTAACGCAGGACGTCTAATTCCTACGCCGGTTCTCAGATACACCCCCGCGCCCGCGCTGCACATTAGTCCCTCTAGATGGCTGACGAGGCAATACTGATGACCGGCTGGGTCTAGCTTGATTCCCCAGCTCACGCCTTTGGGTATTTTGTCGCCCCTGTCTTTCCAACACGTTACTTCTATGGTCGAAAGATGGAGCGCTCTGTACACTGCGAGAGCCTCGAGAAAGGCCCTCTCTGCCGCCCTGACGACTGGAAATAATGCCGCCACTATTACCTCGAAACACTGGCGGGATTGCACGCTCTCGGCTCGGGACTATGTGGCCATTCGATCTAGAGCCCCGATCATGGCGGTCATAATCGCTCGACCTACCGGGACGTGCACCTATGTCGCGCGAACTCGAATTGTGTGAACCCGAATGACGTGAACCCGAGTAGCGCGAACCTGAGTAGCGCGAACCAGAATAACG
>JAESUV010000155.1 GCA_016762975.1 Gammaproteobacteria bacterium
GTTTTATACCTTAGTTATTTTATAATAACTCGAAAGATAAAGGGTTTTTTGCTATATTACGATAAAATAATATAACGGAGTGTTCAATTTGCCAGAAATAACCAAAAACCGAGTGCTATCCATTGATATATTGCGTGGTTTAGTGATGATCCTTATGGTTCTTGATCATGTACGTGACTTCTGGTCCTTTACAAGTTTCTCACCCGAGGATTTGAGCCAGACATATACTGCTCTTTTCTATAGCCGTTGGATCACCCATTTTTGCGCCCCTGTTTTTGTTTTCTTAAGAATGGGTAACTCTAACTTCTCATAAAATATTGATTGCAGCTGTTTCGGGGAACTCAAATTGAATTCCTCTCCGGCTATCTCGAAGACTTGCAGCTGCAATTTTTCTAGCTGTTTACCGAGCTGCTTGCTCTGTTTCGCAAGTGCAACTGCATCAACGCGAATRCCATTACGCTCCATTGTATTCAGCACCTCGATCARTGGCAGCTCATAGTACTGATACAGACCAAGCAGGTGGCCGTTGCTACGCARGTTTTGCTGCAGAATGGCAGACAGGCGCRAAATGTGRTCCGCTTTTTSTGCGGCGTAAGGTGWGTAGYCCGAAAGCGCTACTTGTTCMGAGCTAAGTTTACCTCGACCCTTGCCTAGYAGRCTGCCAATATCTATAGGCGTCACCTCTAGATAGTTTCTAGTTATTTGTGGTAGTTGATGTTTCGTTGCAACAGAGTTGGTGACATAGGATGCTAGATGCACATCGTTCTTAATCGGCTGTAAGTTAATCTCATAGTTTTTTAGCACGTGATCTAAATGTTTCAGATCGAAACCAACTTTGATGATCGATGGGTTCTCCAGTATTGGCTTTAATTGCGCGAGGCAATCTACACTATCGAGCTGGGCTGGCACATCGTCGTAATCGTGCAAAAAGGGAATATAGAATGCCGTTCCTATTTCTATACAGATTGCGATACCGAGTATTTTTTGATCAAGAAAATGATCTCCAATCGTTTCCAATGAAATACTGAAACTCGATGACGCTGAAACCTGATTGATTACGGATGCAAACTCATCATTATTTACAATTAACTTATATTCTAACTCGTCTTCTGCAACCGACACGTCAACTTCTTCAATTACTAGTTCATTGATAACGGCCTTCTTACTCTGCGACAAGCTAGCTACACCTTGGCCTTCTAGCTCCTTTACCCACGACTTAAACTCCATTTCCGAGAACAATTCGTGTAGCTTCTGTTTGTTCTCTTCTGCGGCGACTAACTCCGATATTTTGACATCCAGAGGAACATCCATTTTTATTGTTGCTAGCTCGTAAGAGAGCCGAAGAAGATCGATATTATCCCGCAGTTTCTCTCCAACTTTGCCGCCTATAGTTTCGGCATTTCCGATKATGCCTTCCATGGAAYCGTATTCCTGCAGCCACTTAACAGCYGTCTTAGGRCCRACRCTTGGCACGCCTGGAATATTGTCTGACTTGTCACCCATGAGMGCGAGATAGTCGATGATTCTGTTCGGTGCAACACCAAATTTTCCGACAACGGACTCACTATCTAACAACTCGTTTGTCATTGTGTTGATGAGCGTGACTTTGTCATTCACAAGTTGAGCTAGATCYTTATCACCCGTAGAAATAAGAGTRGAGATGCCCATCTCGGTAGCCTGCTGTGACAACGTACCAATTACATCGTCGGCTTCTACGTCRCTGACAATTAGCAGAGGCAGACCCATAGCTTCGATGATCTGGTGTATCGGYTGTATYTGCGAGCGCAGCTCATCTGGCATTGGCGGTCGATGMGCTTTGTACTCCGKGTAAATTTTGYTACGAAATGTTTTCCCCTTRGCATCAAACACGATYGCAATATTRCTGTCCGCATAGTTCTTCATAAGGCTGCGAATCATGYTGATGACTCCCTTCACTGCCCCAGTATCCTGCTGTTTRCTATTTGTTAGAGGYGGCAATGCATGAAATGCACGAAACARATAGGAGGATCCATCTACNAAGNATGAGCTGTTTKGATTCGGCCAAYTTAYTTTCCTTTTNAAAATTTGTGCAAATTTGATTTTGTGCTACTWCTATTCATACAARCACGTGTAGAAATCATCTGCTAGATTRGCAATAAATTYGCTGTAGGCATTCTCGCTAGAGTCTACATTGCTRCCCAACAGGTCAACGGTGATTAAYTTCAATTCGTGRYCATTCAGTACAGTACTTACTAATTYCAARCTCGARTCGAKATCCAACAACAAACAAGAYGGTCGCTGCTCATTCACTTGGCTTCTCAGCYGAATAATTTCACGAATACCYGGCTGAACTTCCGGATCCTGCAAGATAACCATGTCATGCTGYAGGCCAAAYTGTTGTTCAAAGTATTGATASGCATTGTGGTAAACCGCGTAGTTYGCCTTARATGGCGCCTTGAACCKCTGYGCGRTTTKCTGGTTYCTGCKTTCAATTTCTAMGCCAAAATTTTCTAGRTTCTGGCGRTAGGATGTCGCATTGGCGGGATCCAGTTCAGCAGCCCGCKCRGCTATCACAGTAGCAATTCGYATCGCGTTTGAACTATCTAGCCAAAGGTGCGCATCAAGCTGCCCATCACCGATGGTATGCAATCGCAGCCCGGGCGTATCGATAACAGTAATTGTCTTTGCTTTGAGCTGGGCCTGCATAAAAAAATCGCTAATGCGGGTTTCAAAGCTAGGGCCTATCCATACAGTCATGTCTGCCCGAGCTAAGGCGATGCGATCAGAGGGCGACACGGTGAAGTGATGAGGCGATTGCTGCGCATCYACGATCGAAGAAACRCTGCCATATTCCTGCACAACTGCCTCGGCAATCATTTGCAGCGGTTTTATWGTTGTAACGATACTYACATCACCGCGACTTACCGGACAAAGAAGGGCGGYTAACAATAGRATCAAATAGAATTTAGGCATTRGGAATTTTTCAGGCAGRCCYYACKAAMTCAAGAGCCKCGCCCCRCAAAGGATAGTTTGACATCAATGCTATGATAACCCATTGTCCTGCCTGCTCCTACGTGAGTAAGAAAGCGAAGACGATAAATCTAGAAGTAAGAAAGCAATAACATCTATAGTGCAGATTGCAGAGGCTGTAGCGAGTAATTCGAATGGATATTCCCGATACTAATGCCCCAGGGGTCCTCCTCGCGGCAAAATCAATCAACAAGAGTTTTGCCGAGAAAAAAATTCTCGATGATATAAGCCTCACTATAGAGGAAGGACAAATTGTCACCTTGATCGGTCCAAACGGAGCCGGCAAAACCACCTTGGTGCGTATCGCCCTTGGGCTACTCCAGCCCGACTCAGGCTCCATCTATCACAGGCCGGACTTACGAATAGGCTATATGCCACAGCGAGTCCATGTAGAGCCGACGCTACCATTGACCGTGAACCGATTTCTCCAACTAGCCAATCGACACGACAAAGCGTTGCTAGCCAACACCCTGAAAGACCTGAATATTGGCCATCTCGAGGGCCAGCAACTAACAGCTATATCCGGCGGCGAACTGCAACGGGTACTACTCGCACGCGCGTTACTGCGAAAACCTGAGCTACTTATCCTCGATGAGCCTGCACAGGGCGTCGATCTCGGTGGCCAAGCAGAGCTCTATCAGCTCATAAGCGAGATTAGTGAGAAGCATCGCTGCGGTGTGTTAATGATATCTCATGACCTCCATCTGGTCATGTCTTCGACCGATGAAGTCATCTGCCTCAACCATCATATTTGCTGTCACGGTAAACCCGAACACGTCACCAATGACCCAGCGTATCTAACCTTATTCGGAGCCAGTGCCTCTGGGAATCTTGCTGTCTATACTCACCATCATGATCATGATCATAAAATTGGTGGCAGCGTAAAGGAACACCATCATGATTGATTCTATGGTGCTTTTTCTCAGCACCGATTTCGTACTCTATGCACTTGTGGCAGGTATTTCTCTTGCTCTCGTGGCGGGACCACTTGGATCATTTATCGTATGGCGCCGTATGTCTTATTTTGGCGATACACTGGCACACTCCGCTTTACTTGGAATAGCATTGGGCCTGCTCACTGATAGCAACCCTCAACTGAGCATCATAGTTAGCTGTYTTCTTTTCGCYTTTTTACTTACGTTGTTAGACCGAAGGCCCTCTATYTCTACCGATACTTTGTTAGGGATTTTRGCYCACAGTAGCCTCGCGCTTGGCGTAGTAGTATTGGCGTTATCTGATTCGGTTAGRGTCRATCTCGAGGCCTATTTATTCGGCGCATTGCTCACCATTGGCAATGCCGATTTAATCTGGGTTTTGGTCGTAGTGTCTCTCGTTGCTATCGTRCTTTCTGTKTTTTGGAATGACTTCGTATCAATTACAGTTCACGCAGAAATAGCGGAAATTGAAGGCGCAAACGTAAATCGCCTGAATTTAATTTTAGTTTTGTTGATCGCGCTGACCATCGCTGTATCAATGAAAATAGTCGGCGTATTGYTGATAACATCRYTACTGATAATCCCRCCGGCAGCGGCGCGCTCAATGGCAACTACTCCTGAACAAATGGCAGCAAGGGCAAGTATTATTGGATGTGTTTCTGTAGTACTGGGACTGGTTTCGGCATTCTATTTCGATGTGCCGGTAGGGCCATCTATAGTTGTAACGGCCACGCTGATATTTCTATTTTTCTATTTTTATCCGAACGTTCTGAAGCCTAAAAGTTAACTAATATTTTTCCACTTTCTTATTTAACTAGTTCGCGAAAAGCCTTGATCAAGTCCTGGTCGCGATGCGGGGCTCGCATTACCGCGTAATAGTCTCCCTGTGGATTTATTACTGCAATGTGAGCACTGTGCTCAATTAGATAACCTCCTTCAGCCATACCAACTTCAGAATGTGAGCTTTCGTGCTCTTGAGATGCTGCGCCAGACTCAACGGCAGCGCCGTAGCCAACATACAACTCCTCCGCTAGCTGCGCGATCTGTTCAGGGTCCCCACTCAAACCAATAAACTCTTCGTTGAAATTAGCCAAATAGGCCGACATTGATTCGGGATTATCCTGCGTCGGATCAACCGTAACGAGGAAGATTTGCGGCTTCACATCCTCGCTGAAATCTAACCCAGCATAGAACTGACTCAATTCAGCCATCGTAAGAGGACAAATATCTGGACAGTTAGTGAAGCCAAAAAAAACCAGGTTCCAATGCCCCTGAAAATCAACATTGGTAAAAAATTCACCCTGTTGGTCAAGCAGTCGAAAATCACTTAGTGCGCGAGCTTCTGGGTAGATAGTGACGCCTATCTCGCGTAGACCAGTTTCGCGCTGACGCTCACCACGCATCTGAGAAAGCACAACCAGAACTACAACAACAACAAAATCGAAGACAAGAAACGCCATAAGCGCTTTCTTTCTCTTCTGGGTCAATTGCATTCGCAGGCTCTAAATTAGGTAGTGATCAACTACCAGGGCGATAAAAAGCAATGCCAGGTAGACGATCGAGTAACGGAAGGTATCCATTGCCGTACTTGGCTTTGGCTTAAACATAAGCAAACTAGACCAGCCAATGAATCCAGCACCCAGCACTAGCGCCGACACGACGTAGAGCAACCCACTCATTCCGGAGAAAAATGGGAAGACGCTTACAACTACCAACATTAGGGTGTAGACGATGATATGAATCTTAGTTATGTGCTCACCGTGCGTAACGGGCAACATAGGAACGCCCGATTTAGCATATTCATCCTTACGGTGAATAGCCAAGGCCCAGAAGTGAGGAGGGGTCCAGGCAAATATGATTAAAACTAGAATTAACGCGCCGCCATCAATTGTTCCGGTTACGGCAGACCAGCCGAGTAGCGGTGGCATAGCCCCAGAAAGCCCGCCAATAACGATGTTCTGGGGTGTCGCATGCTTCAGATAGCCCGTGTAGATGAAGGCATAGCCAACGAATGAAGCCAGCGTCAGCCAGGCACTTAATGGGTTAACCCACAATAGTAATATTGCCATTCCAGCGACACCGATGACAATTGCGAATAGGGCGGCTTGCTTAGGCTCCACGCGACCCTGCGCTACCGGCCGGTAATGAGTACGCTTCATGATTATGTCGATTTTTCGGTCGATCAGGTGGTTAACGACCGCGCCCGAGGCAGCTACTAATGCGATGCCTAGGTTACCAAGGATGAGAACATGGACAGGCACCATCCCCGGCACAGCGAGAAACATACCAACCAAGGAAGTCAGGATCATCAACAGAACAACTCGTGGCTTGCACATCTCGTAGAAATCGCGCCAGCTGGTAGTGCTAATTTTTGAAGCTATTTCGTTCACAGGTCAACTTTATAAAGCGGAAGGTGGGTTTCTTGAACAGACTATACCAAATATTAAGCCGCGTCCGTCGGTCGTGCTTTCGAAGCGCGGGCATTCAATCATGTTTGACTTCGAATCTCAAGATGAATGCCTAGTAGTCATTTGCTGTTTTAGACGTTTTCCTAACAAAACTTGTGCAAAAAACCGTCACTAATAAGACACTGACAGGAAAGTGTCAAAAATGCTTGATTTCGCGCATGTTTTAGGGGTTTTAGGCCCCAGATCACTTGCAGTGAATTCCAATATTCTATAGCATTCCGGTGCGCGTGAGGTGAGCGAAAAATCTTTGAATTCTTGATTAATTTCGAGGCTTTTAGAGARCTTGAGTAGCCTYGTCCAGAGAATAATAATTTACAAGGATAGCAGCGAGTCAAWACTTCCAATCRGGAATATCAATGAGGTCACTCATTGTYAAAACCTGCCGACAAAGTAATGACAAAACGCTTCAATTTTGTTCCTCTGGAACGYGATATACACAAAACTAATTTCCCCTAGCGCTTGGCGATGCTWTGTCTCCAAACCGTTAGGGATACGTTTGTAANTTTTTTAGAAGGAAGGCGGGTTTATGGCTTTAGCGGTCGTTATTTTCTTATTGGTAATTGGATCTGTTATTTTCCACTTTGCCAGCCCCTGGTGGTTCACTGATATCGCAGCTGACTGGGGATCAATTGATTTCACTATCAACATTACTTTCTGGGTGACTGGATTCGTATTTATCGCGTGTAATTTATTTCTCGCCTATTGCGTCTACAAGTTCCGACAAAAAGAYGGCCACAAAGCCGTYTATGAACCAGAAAAYCACAAGTTGGAAATTTGGCTTTCAGCCATAACAACTGTTGGCGTTGTCGCGATGCTCGCACCAGGCCTGTTTGTATGGGCTAGCATCGTYACTCCWCCTGAYGATGCMWCCGAGTTCGAAGYCATGGGACAGCAATGGCARTGGGCRTTCCGCTATCCTGGTGCCGACGGCATCATGGGTTAYGCAGAYACCCAGCTCGTTACTGAGACCAACCCTTTCGGCRYYAATGTTGAAGACCCGAATGGACAAGACGACATARTCGTTGTTGGCCCTGASATGCAYCTTCCGTTAGACAAGCCAGTTAAAGCCTTRCTGCGCTCCAATGACGTATTGCATAACTTCACCGTTCCTCAGTTTCGCGTGAAGATGGAYTTGGTTCCCGGCATGATTTCCTACATMTGGTTCGAGCCAAAYAAGGCRGGCCGTTAYGACATCMTGTGTGAAGAGCTTTGTGGCATCGSCCATTTCGYCATGCGCGGCGCGGTARTTGTTGAGACTCAAGCCGARTACGACGTTTGGCTTGATGCGCAGCCTACATTCGCGGAAACCCAATCGGTTGCCGCSGCTNACCCAGCCGCTGGCCAAGCACAGTATGCCGTTTGTGCTGCTTGTCACGGTGCACAGGGCGAGGGTAATCAGGCGCTAAATGGRCCGAAGCTAGCTGGACAACAAGCTTGGTACATCGAACGACAGCTGAAGTATTTCAAAGAAGGTGTTCGTGGCGGTGAAGGCGACATCAACGGTCAGACAATGGCACCGATGGCGAACATGCTTGCAGACGAAACCGCGATTCGCAATATGGCTGCCTATATCGCGTCTATGCCGGACACTCCTGCTACTCCTACCATAACCGGTGCTGATGTGGCCAATGGCGCCAACATCTACAGCCGCAACTGTGCGGCCTGCCACTTGGATAACGGAGATGGCACTTGGTATACCGATGCACCAAAGCTTGCGGGCATGAGCGATTGGTATTTCGTTACACAAATCAGCAATTTCCGAGCCGGTATCCGTGGTTTGCATCCAAAAGATGACTACGGCGAGCAGATGGTTGGCATGTCGACTGCCATGTCAGGCCTTGAAGAAATTGAAGACGTAGCGGCTTACATCAATACATTGAGATAGCGCGCAACAAAAAAAATATTAGATAAGATTGTTAACGAATTTTGGCCATAGCTGGCTGATACAAAGATTATAGAGTTAGGAGGATTTAATGGCTTACGTACCATTAGCTGATCAAGATTCCGAAATGGAAATGCATCACCCCCATAGTTGGGTTACGAAATACGTTTGGAGCCAAGATCACAAGGTTATTGCCATTCAATACGGTGGCATAGCCATCGCGGTTGGGGTTGTTGCGTTGATTCTTTCGCTTTTAATGCGCATGCAGTTGGGTTTCCCAGAGACATTTGATCTGATCGACCCGAGTGCCTACTACCAGTCGGTAACTATGCACGGCATGATCATGGTTGTTTACATGCTAACAGCGTTGTTGCTGGGCGGGTTTGGAAACTACCTAATACCGCTCATGTGCGGCGCCAGAGACATGGTGTTTCCGTTCCTGAACATGTTAAGTGTTTGGGTTTACGCACTGTCGGTGGTTATTCTTATGTCGAGTTTCTTTGTCGACGGCGGGCCAACGGGTGCGGGTTGGACACTGTATCCTCCTCAGGTCTCTATGGCAGGAACGCCAGGTCACGACATGGGCATCATCTTGATGCTGACCTCACTGGCCGTGTTCATCGTCGCCTTTACGATGGGCGGACTGAACTACGTAACAACAATTCTTCAGTACCGCTGCCGCGGACTAACCATGATGCGTCTTCCTCTTACGGTTTGGGGAATCTTTATCGCGACAATTCTTGGACTGTTTGCATTCCCAGCGCTGCTTGTTTCGGCAGTCATGATGCTTTTCGATATGCTGTTAGGCACTAGCTTCTTCATGCCTGCTGTCATCGAGGCAGGTACTCCACTCGATTACAACGGCGGTAGCCCGATCCTGTTCCAGCACTTGTTCTGGTTCTTCGGCCACCCTGAAGTGTACATCGTGGCACTCCCGGCATTCGGTCTTGTCTCGGACGTACTCTCAACCCATGCGCGAAAGAATATCTTCGGTTACCGCATGATGGTTTGGGCGATCATTGCAATCGGCGGACTGAGCTTTATTGTATGGGCACACCACATGTACGTAAGTGGCATGAACCCTTACTTCGGCTTCTTCTTTGCGACAACTACATTGATCATCGCGGTACCTACTGCACTTAAGGTGTACAACTGGGTGCTAACGCTTTGGGAAGGCGATATCCGCCTGAACGCGCCAATGTATTTCGCCATCGGTTTTATCTTCACTTTTATCCATGGTGGATTAACGGGCCTATTCCTAGGTAACGTGGTTATCGACTTGCCTCTGTCCGACACCTACTTTGTGGTAGCTCACTTCCACATGGTAATGGGTGTGTCACCAGTACTGGTAATCTTTGCTGCTCTCTACCACTGGTATCCGAAGGTTACTGGTCGTATGTTCCATGAAGGTTTGGCGAAGACTCATTTCTGGTGTACGTTCCTTGGTACCTACTTGATCTACCTACCAATGCACTACCTTGGTTTCCTAGGTGTTCCACGTCGCTATTACGCAATGGGTACGACTGATTTCATCCCAGCGTCTGCGCAAGACCTAAACGTAGTCATTACTTATGCCGCTCTGTTTGTAGGCGCATCTCAGCTACTGTTTTTCATCAACATCTTCTGGAGCCTACGTTACGGCAAGAAATCAGGACCTAACCCTTGGGGCTCCGCCTCTTTGGAATGGCAAACACCTGATACTCCGCCTAAGCATGGCAACTGGGGCGACGAGCTACCAACTGTCTACCGTTGGCCTTACGACTACAGCGTGCCAGGTGCACACCAAGATTTCATTCCTCAAAATGTACCTGAAAGTGATGAGCCGACTGCAGATGAGCAACATTTCGATCCCGATCATGACGCATCCAAGGCAGACACATGAGTCTACTTAAGACACTTACCGAAAAGCCCTGGGAACGAAAGGGAGTAATCGGTGGACCAGATCCGGAGGTTGCTTTCGAGTCGCCCCCGGAGCGTGTCGCTCTAGGATTCTTCCTAACGATTGCCTCGGTGATTTTTTCGATGTTTGGTGTCAGCTACGTCATTCGGATGTCATTACCGGACTGGACTCCGCTGGCCGAACCGTCTCAGCTATGGCTGAACACTGGATTGCTTGTCATCAGTAGTATTCTATTTCAGTGGGCAAGAAATACGGCTAACGCAGGTAAGCAGAAGAACTTAATAGCCGCCTTTATAGGTGGAGGTGTATTTGCCTTGCTGTTTATAGCAGGACAGATRCTTACTTGGCAAAATTTGCAGGCTTCGGGTTTTTACGTAGCTTCCAATCCCGCCAAYTCTTTCTTCTAYTTGCTGACAGGTTTGCAYATCGYTCATCTATTAGGTGGGCTTTGGGTGTGGAGTAAGAGTTCAATACGATTGCTATTCGGGAGCAARCCTGAAGACGTGCGCCTTAGCATCGAGCTTTGCACCATTTATTGGCACTTCTTGCTGATTGTTTGGTTGGTTATTTTTGCAGTTCTTTCCAATACCTANTAGCTRTTTATGTAATTAGGGATTAGAGAAAATAAAGTTTAATTRGAACATTAATAGGAAATAAGAATGAGTGAAGCAGCTATAAGCGGATCAGGCTCGACACTAGTCGACGATTGGAGCGCCGATAAACAGGCCTACCATGTGCCTTGGGGTAAGGCCATGATGTGGATCTTYCTGGTGAGTGATACCTTTATTTTCACTTGCTTTCTAACGAGCTACCTCCATGTTCGGTTATCTACTACCGAGCCATGGCCAGTGCAGAGTGAAATCTTTGCGCTTTCGTTCGGCGGTGATCCTATTCCGCTGATTTTGATCGCAATCATGACCTTTATACTGATTACCAGCTCCGGAACCATGGCGTTGGCGGTCAACTTTGGTTATCAAAGAAATAAAATCAAAGTATATGTGCCTGGATTGGTGATGCCAGTACTGGTGAAAAGGCGCCCAAAATGGGCCATTTGTCAAAAAGGTGCAAAAAAGACCCCCCCCCGGG
>JAESUV010000156.1 GCA_016762975.1 Gammaproteobacteria bacterium
CAACAAAGTCACCGTCTGGCTTCATTCCTATCAGCAAAAACAGATCGAAATTATTCGTTGTCCACGCGCTTAGCGCTTCAGCATTTATTGCCTCAATAACTTCCTCACCCAGAGTCGCTCCTGCAAATTCTCTGCTAGCATCGAGAATTCCTACTGCGTTTCTTGGCGTATGGCACTCGCTACAATGCCCAAGGTTGCGTGCGAGGTAGGCTCCGCGCGCAACTAGCTCATCATCAAATACTTCAATATCGGCTTCGCTCATGTCTGCCAATAAGTTCCACCCTGCCATCGCCCAGCGGTTTAGCCAAGCTGGTGTTTCTGCTGCAGGAACCACATTGATCATAGGCTCTAGGCTCATAAGGTAGGAGCCAATATCCAGCACATCTGCATCGCTTAACCCTGCGTAGGCGCGATACGGGAATGCGGGATAGTAAAAGCTACCTCCAGGAGTTCGGCCATGCTGTAGAGCCAATAGAAAATCCTTCGCCTCCCAATCGCCAATTCCTGTCTCACTATCTGGCGTGATATTTGGCGCATAGAACGTACCAAAATCCGATACTAGAGCGAGGCCTCCAACAAACGATTCCTCGTCATCTTCGCCGCGGTGACAACTAATACAACCACCCGCTATCACCAAATATTCGCCGCGCTCAATCGCCTCAGTTGAATCGGACAACTGARYCGAGTCAGATACCGAAGGAGGCAGAAATACSARCAAARCCACCAACARCAGCACGAAGAATRCGCCAACAAGRATGCGCKTTRTTTTKGATYTGGCAAATYSCASCATTTCTTCAATCTCTTATTTGAGTCTTGGTTTAAARTTCAGCTCRAGAATTTGGCACAGCYAAKWTCRATGCCGCTAAACGAGTTCRGTTAATTGCTCTTTGCGRAATGTCACYATCGAATCCATCTCRTCGTTTCTTACTTTTTSYGCCCAATCAGGGTTGGCTATTARAGCRCGACCCACKGCGATCAGATCAAACTCATCGGCTTCCATCCGACTCAGGAGCTCATCGATCCCTGCCACTTCGGCAGAGCCATYACTGTAAGTYGCGAYRAATTCYTCACTTAGACCGACACTTCCCACACTGATTGTTGGCTTGCCCGTTATCTTCTTAACCCAACCYGCYARRTTYARYGAAGAGCCTTCGAATTCTGGCTCCCAGAATCGTCTTGTGCTGCAGTGAAAGATATCTACGCCCGCATCGGACAAGGGACTCAGAAATTGTTCCAACTCTCCTGCCGTCTGTGCCAGTTTCGATTCGAAGTCCTGTTGCTTCCACTGCGAAAAGCGCAGGATCAGAGGAAAGTCGTCGCCAATTTCTCCACGTACCGCCTCTATGATCTCAACGGCGAATCGCGTGCGATTTTGAAGAGACCCTCCGTACTTGTCACCTCTTTGATTAGTACCTTCCCAGAAAAAATTGTCGATCAGGTAACCATGCGCGCCGTGTAATTCAATGGCATCGAAGCCAATGCGCACAGCATCAGATGCAGCTTGGGCATAGGCGGCAACTAACTCATTAATCTGAGCCGTGGAGAGTGGCTCTAGTACTTTTTTGTTCGGGCCTAATAGGCCGGAAGGTGTCGCCGAAGGATAGTCTGGATACGGCCCCTCGCCCGGTTTACGAATCGAGCCCACGTGCCACAACTGCGGCGCTATCTTGCCACCCGCGGCGTGTACACTCTTAACGATCTTTTCCCAGCCCTCTAA
The DNA here is from genome assembly GCA_016762975.1 of Gammaproteobacteria bacterium. GTDB lineage: Bacteria > Pseudomonadota > Gammaproteobacteria > Pseudomonadales > Pseudohongiellaceae > UBA9145. The sequence goes on from JAESUV010000156.1 coordinate 1,718, forward strand.
GGCCTCACCATGAAAACAAGGTATCTGCACAGCAGAAGATGCTGCCCGATGATTGACAGTCGTGCCTTCGGTAATGATTAGCCCAACGCCGCCTTCGGCCCGCTTTCTATAATATTCTTCGACGTTGCTGTCGGGTATACCATTAGGAGAGAACTGTCTCGTCATAGGCGCCATAACAATGCGATTGGATAATTGTAGTTTCGGGTGATCGAAGGGCCTAAAGAGTACATCTGAATTCATTGTCTGTCCTGTTAGTTTGATTGTTTGCCGAGCAGCAGCCGTGCATTCTATTGCTTGATATTGTGTCTGTCGAATTAACAACGCGTAGCGTATTTTATCTAATCCTATCGATGCCTACGGAGCCCAAGCAGCACGCGTCGCTGCAGCTTTGAGAATGCGACGATTTGCATCTGACGCTGGCGGCTCTGACTCACCGAAGATGGCGCGAATCCAATGCCCGTCAGTAGGGTTTGGAAAAAGAATATAGTCGCGCCCGTAGCGATCTCTATCCTCCTCCATAAGACTCATGCGCTGATCCACATCGGTAGAGTAATAGCGGCGTGCGAAGTCATTAAGATTATCGCCTAGCAGCGCGACCACTTCATAGTCCTCTTTGATGTCCTGCTGCACTAGCTCCTTGTTGGAACTCTCTCGTAAAACGCGCAAGTGCGCCGCATCAGCGAAAGGAAAGCCTAGGGTATTTAGGTTTTCAATTGCCAGCTGCACTGTAGCCTCGCCCTGATCACGGTTGGTCACATAGAAAATCTCTACTGAATTACTCACGCAGAAATTTAGAAACTCTAATGCTCCTGGGCTTGCGACTGCCCGATTCTCCTCGACCCAACGATCCCAGGATGCATCGTCGAAAAAATCTTGGCCCTGTGAGATGAGGTAGCCCCAGTAGTCATTCGCAAGCAATAGGGTTTCATCGACATCACTAATTATTGCGAGCGGCAAAGAACCTTCTTGCTTCTGCGCCAGGGCAATCTCGACGCGCAGTCGAGCAATGTTGAAACCTTGGTAGTAGAGAGCGCGAAATTCGGCGGCGGTTTGTTTCCATGCCATCGCCATCATTAAATTATTTTCGATATCTCTGTCACGGGTCAAAGCGTTCTGTCCTAACGATGGCGCCGCTGCCGCCAATGCCACGGAGATCGCTAGAGCTTTTACTAGTGCTTTTACTGTCACGCGCATCGGTAAATCCTAAGAAGTGTATGACTATAAATTGTACAGGCCAGTCTGTACTATAGACGATTGTGTTGTTAGCCAATCCTAATTCAATTCCGCTAGCAACAGTACTTCATAACAACTTATTGCAGCAGTAAGACCATACTCGAGGAATAGATGATGCGACCAAATCGATTAGGAAATAGTTCAATACGCTTCTCTCAATTTGCATCATTGATTGTACTGACCTGTTTCAGTGCGCTAGTGTCGGCACAATCCTATCGCATCCTGCTTTCAAACGATGATGGAATAGAATCTCCGCGGCTGCACGCTCTGCATGCGGCTCTTTCACAACTTCGAGATGTGGAAGTAGTTGTCTCCGCTCCCAACGTGAATCAGTCCGGCGCCAGCCAGTCCTCAATTGGCTCCATAACAGTCGATAGATTTGAGAAAGATGGCCGCTTCTTTGGTTACGCCGTTCACGGCAGACCGGCCGATGCGGTCCGCTTCGGCATAAAGGAGCTTGGAAAAGATCAGCCCTTCGATATCGTCGTATCCGGCATAAACCGCGGCGCAAACGTGGGAGATGTTTCCCATCTATCCGGGACAGTAGGAGCGGCGATGGAGGGCTTGTATCATGGACTCCCAGCAATCGCCGTCTCAGAAGACCCGAACAGTGAGAATACCGCCATCACTGCAAAGTTCACTGCCGATCTAGTCGACAGGTATCGCAGGCTAGGCGCGCCGGATGGCACGATGATCTCTATCAACGTCCCAGCCGGCCCCCTGAAGGGAGTAGCCGTAAGACCCATGGGCGACTCTTACCTGCAAACAGGCAGCTATGAAGCAACCGCACAAAATGGCAAGAGTACGGAATACGAGAGAATTCGCTTGATTGTGAATTCTGAAAATCCAACTACAGATACCTATGCCTATCAGCAAGGCTATATAGCGGTGACACCTCTTAAGTTCGATTGGACCGATTTTGAAATGTTAGATGAAGTAGAATCGTGGAACCTACAGATAGACTAATCAATAATTGCCGGAGAAGGTATTGCTAGAATTTGAACACGTCATTCAAGTCAACGATCTAACAGAAGAGGATTTACACATTCTCACTCGTACCCAGCTGTGGGAAGGTCTACTGCTGCGTGCGAGGCGTCCAGACACATTCAACAGCAGTTTGAAGGTTACTAACAAAGAGTATGGCGAGGATGAGTTCGAGAGAATCATTGAGACTGGGGAAAACACATTTCACGAGCGGGTAATACTCTATCCCGGCGAGAGAATTCACACGCAGACCATGGAAGAATATGAGCAGATAGAGGCGGAGAGTGTCACTCACCTGGAAGAGCCTGAAGAGGGATACCTGTTCGTGCGCTTCTGCTACCGGCGCGAAGTAGAGGACGACGGCTCTGTTGATGTTGAAGAGTACTTGAAAACTGCCTATGTACAGACCGACCGTGAAGCCATCGCGTTGATCCGTTCGCTTGCCGAAAGCGGCGTATTCGGCTAAGTAGTTAACTAACACTTTAAGCCCTTCCTCCATCTATTTCAGTGCTATAACGACCCGTGTTCTCCATCTACCTCAGCGCCATAACGACCCGTGTTCTCCCTCAAATACAGGATGCACGTTGTTCATCTTTGATAAACGAGGCGGAATTGGTTTATTCTCTGAATCCATCTCAATAAACCGCTGCCCCTAGGGGTGGGAGAAAACCACAATGAAAGCACTCCTGCAGCTAGCACTGATAGCTCTCACCCTCATCCCTGCCGCGTTCTCCTTTGCGGATCGCCAAACTACCGATGATGAGCGACATATCGATGATCCCCGCGTTCAACACCGAAGCTACGAATTTCCCGGCACTGGCGAAACGATTCCCTATGCCGTCTTCGTGCCCTCAAGCTATGACAGCAGCCAAGGCGCGCCACTGATCGTTTCTCTGCATGGCTTGGGCAGGAGCCACGACTGGTTAATGGGATATCACGGTTTATTGGATCAGGCTGAAGCGAATGGCTATATCGTTGTCACACCACTTGGCTATATCCGCCGCGGTTGGTACGGCTCAAGAGAGCTTGATGATATGCAGGATGCCGAGCGTAGCGAGCAAGATGTTATGAACGTCTTGCAGATTATACGCGACGAATTCAGTATTGATTCAGACCGAATCTACCTATGGGGCCATTCCATGGGGGGCGCGGGCACCTATCACATTGCGGCCAAGTACCCTGACCTATTCGCCGGCTTGGGAGTGGCAGCGCCCGCACCCGAAGCGAATGCGCCAATGGACAGTATTCTGAATAGGATCAAGCACCTGCCCATCCTCGTTTTGCAGGGAGATGAAGATACAGCCGTGCCTGTAGAGCGCACTCGCGCCTGGGTGGCGAAGATGCAGGAGCTAGGCATGCAACACGTCTATGTCGAAATTCCTGGCGGCGATCATTCGCTGCTCATTTCCCAAGACGCGGTAAATATGCAGAAGTTTATCGATTTCTTCAACATCGTACGCAAGCAATATTAGTCGTAGCCGGATTGCAGACAAGACATCAATCGATCTGAAGCTTAACTAATTGCCGGCCGGCCTTTGCTCTAGATTGGATGTGCTCCGAGGGATTGATTGACAAGAAATAGGGCCACAGAACTCTGTCGGCCCATTGCCAATCGACTACGGCTTGCTGATGACTACACGAAAACCGATGGTGTTGTTACGTACACTAGGATCGACGCCACCACGTACCGCGGCACGCACGTTGCCCACGCCATCTGAAAATGACCCGCCACGCATCACCCAGAGCGCATCCTCGGAAAGATTCTCTGCATCATCGTTCGGATTATAAGGATAGTCCTGCAATGGACTGCGTGTTAACTCCCACACATTGCCACTCATATCTTGCAGGCCGAAGGCACACTCCGYACAAGGTCGRGAGCCTACTRCTAATAYCGTRCTTGACCCGTAGTTTGCTAACTCCGTTGAAGGYRTGTTTCCCCAAGGRAAAATTCGACCRTCCCCGCCGCGGGCKGCCTTCTCCCATTCGGCCTCTGAAGGAATRCTCACTTGCCCACCCGYCGCCAAATAATTTYTTAGCTCTAKCGGAGTATCTGCAGAATTYTCCAGCTTCTGCTGCAACCARCGTGCGTAGGCTAGCGCCTCTGGCCAAGTCATGCCCGTAACCGGCATATCACCTTTAACGTCCACTGCCACCTSGTTRGCRAGGTCTGGATATTCTGCKGTGAATGCGCGGAATTGAGCGGCGGTGACCTCAAACATTCCTATATAGAAATCGTCTATTTCCACTGTTCCTTGGCGCCGACTACTCGACCAGCGTTCGTTCTCGTAAGCTAAGCGATCCAAAGCCGGGTTACTTCCCATAGTGAAGGAGCCGGAGGGAATGCGGACAAAACCTAACAGTGGCTCATCCGGCAGGAACCAAGCCTCGTCAAGAAAACCGCTCATCGTTGCCTGCGCGGGAGAGGACAACTCAGTTATTTCTGGATTCATCTGCTGCTGTGATTGAATACTCATCCATACGGCGACGCAAATGATCACCACGCACATGATGGTGAGGCCCACGACTCGACCAGGCGCCTGAGGCAATTCAGTCTCGCTTTGAGGCTTGCTCATATCTGCACCCTATTGCTCTCAGGGCTTTCAGCACTGGCACAGGCAAACGCCCAGTCGTGTTCGCAAGCCCGATCAAATAATTCCTGCTCAGAGAGCATCATCAGATTCTGTCCGCCCTCGCGTAGTAGCAATCGCAGATCCAATTCGTGCGGCACTTCCCGCGCCACCAACTCCGTGTCGAGAAGATTGAGACACGCTGCTCGAAACTTCAACTCGCAGCCGCGAGAGAAATAAGCCATGGATAACTCTTGATTAGATTCGGTAATTATTCCCTCGCGATAGTGCGCGCCAATTTCGTTACATGCCCAGGCCGCGTTGTCACCACAATAGGTCGCCTCCAGTTGTAGCATTCGACTGCAGGCATTAGGTAAGTCACTCGCGCAGGCCTGCTCCCAGAACGGCAGGCTATCGCCTTGGTGTTTGCCGTCGGTTTTACCCAGAAAAGACAGTGAAGCGAAGACCACTATCCAGATACTCATGTGTGCAAGGTTCGATCGTCCACTGAACCAACTCTCTTTCCAAACATTCAATAGCGTCTGGGAATGAATAGATCGCACGGCTCTATCGATGGCGATAACACTCAGGTTAAGTAACGGCACCACGAGAAGTTTGTCATAGAACGTTGGCTCACCCATGGCACCTAAAAGAGTATAGAGGCCAAACACGCCGAATCCGTAGAGCACTCCAAAAAACGTCTTGCCTAACGGCGTTCTCGGCGAGGTAGAAGGGTCGGTAATCAATAGGTGCAGTCCAAGAAAGACGGCTGCAGGAATCTCCGAATCGAGAAAGTAGGGAACACCCGTACCAGCAGAGTACAAGGCACTCAATCCAAACAACGTGATCGCTGACATACCAGCAACGAGTGTTATGGAGAAGAAGTACATAACGACCAGACCGATCAGAAAGAGAAAGGTATAGATATTCGGCGCGAGAGTAAGAGTCGATGCTATCTCCTGCCCCCAGGTCAAGTCGGTCGTGTTGGTAGCGATCAGCACGAGAGAGAACAGGCCTAGTGCAAAAGCAGAAGGATTGAATATGTGTGAGCTACGCCCGTCTCGATTCCAACGTACGTATTCCTTGCCCATGAAACCAACAGCAATCATCACAAACTGCATATAGAACCAATCATCCCTAAACCAGAGGAACAGATTGATACTAAGAATAATAGGAACGGGGCCAAAGCCTAAACTGTATTCACGACGCCTAGACCAAGTCAGCAACATATCGAAGGTGTAGGCAAACACGAGTTGCGCCAGTATCAGCCAAGCATGATCGTAAACCGGTCGCCAGTAATATCCCCAGTAGGCATAGAGGCTAATTTGAACCATGCCCTGTATGTAGTGCTGCGGGCGCAGCAATATACTGAAAGTGCGTTCTTCGTTTTTGTTTCTAGAATTGAATAGCAGGTAAGCCTGCCACATAAGCAGTGCAGCAGCGGCACCCCAGAACGACCAAGCTAGAGTGGGATTGCCCTGAACACGAGGGACAAAACTTAGGGCAATAAGGACGATTGATAATGCGAACGGAACCTTGAACGCATCCATTGAGGAGCTCATCTGCTTATCAGCAGAGTTGTTGCTGTTTCGGCTACTATTCTTGGAACTGGCGGAAGTGGCCATCGGGTAGTGCTCTAGCGGGAGAATTGGGTCGATGGCAAGAATAAACTACCTACCGAAGCAATTCAATTTGACCGCGCTAGAGACTAATTCACACATCTAGCTAGTGCCCATTTCCATCATGAAGCTGTTCATCAGCATGCCCAGAATGAGCATCCCGTTGATCAGAATGTTCATTGTCGTGTCCTGAGTAGTTGTGGCCGTGGTGGCTATCATGATCATCATGGCGATCTCCCCCTACAGCCGCATTCGCCATTCKRAAAGGCGCGGCAATTACCGTACCTGTGGTGTCAACAGCCACACCGAYTACGGCCCCSGCGATCTGGAATGGCGCCTTGATCACTGCCGTTGTTGTATCTACTGCCACTCCAATMACGGACCCTATGCAGCCAGTCAGCGATAGCGCCAGTATCAGGCTGGCAATCARTYTRGGGTATTTCATTTATTTTCTCCGRRTTATYCTTCTASCSCCCNTNATCTATCAGGGAGCCCTACARTAGACCGATGAGTCTGAATCTTAGCTGAATYGTAAGAAGCCGTRKGYATTCGTGTAGACTGNCCCTAGCGGMTAGTWGGTCYCGAATWTCCTTGAAAATTGACCTAAACACGCGTAATTTCGGTRAGTTAANCCCCTCATCCCAYTAGAATNTAGAATATTGTTCGAGGTTYACATGYACAACAGAGCACTCACGAAACTGTCTTTAGCCATAATCGGCYTGTTRGTCGCTCCACAACTGCTCGCGCAGTCKCCAGAWATRCCACGCACAGAATACGGTCAACCAGATTTTCAAGGTACTTATACCTTCAGGACACTTACCCCGCTTAATCGCCCRAGAGAACTCGCTGACAAGGCTACACTAACCCCCACGGAGGCTGCCGAGTGGGAAGCTTTTGAAAGACGTCGTCAGAACCGCGACCTGATCATCGACTCCGTAGGCGGCGCCGGCTATCCGCCGGGCGTAATCTCCTATAACGAATTCTGGTATGAGCGCGGAGYCGAGACCATCGCCGACCGTCGTACCTCCCTAATCTATGATCCWCCGAATGGCCGCGTGCCCGAATWWAATGCKRTCGGTMAGGAGCGACGCGCCGYCTATGGRCARATGGTATTYGARAGTGCGGGCCCAGAGGGCAGAACCACWRTYGACCGYTGCCTSGTCGGTTTYRTCGGYGGGCCRCCRATGATYCCTGGTTCCTAYAACAACAATATGCAGATCGTGCAGACGAAAGACASSATCATGATYCTRAATGAGATGRTRCACACYGCRCGCATCATTCCSYTGGRCARCGAACACAGCACCAAGCAGCTGAAATGGGAAGGCGATTCGATTGCACACTGGGATGGCGACGAGCTGGTTATTGATACTCAAYACTTCTATCACAGCTACAACCTACGYGGCATGTCCGATCARGCGGTGATTTCCGAACGCTTCCGCTGGATAGATGAGGATACTCTTGAGTACGATTTTACCGTAGAAGACCCCATGTCTTGGGATGAAAGCTGGTCCGCTAAGATACCGATGCGCCGCGCCGCCGACCCAGTGTATGAATATGCCTGCCACGAAGGCAATCATGGATTACAGGGCATTCTCGCCGGATGGAGACGCTATGAATCCATGGGCTTGAATGGAGACGGCTCACCGAAGTCTGACACTGGAACCGTCGCCACGGAAGAATAGAAACGAATCAATTACTCAATGTCTGCTCTCGTGTCCAGGCTTTGTAGATTCTAAAGAAACCAGAGTTAGATTCATCCAACTCTGGTTTCTTATTCACTTCTAATTAGTGAGTTCTCGTTTACGCTAATTGGCAGAAGATAGCCGGCCGAATCGAATCACTCATGTTTAAAAAGCCATCTCTATTTACTTCTACAGTTTTTTGCTCGCTCTTCTTAATGTCGAGCAACGCCGCCTCTGAAGTGAATTCTGTTTTTATCTCATCGAAACTAGATCCGAATGCGATCATCATTACTGAAGTAGACGTGATTTTTATTTATGATGCTGAAACGGCCAGCAATTTACCGGCTACGAAATCAGCTTGGTATGCGAATAAGCGACAGTTCACCAGTGATGCCGGCGATAAGATGGAACTAGTAAACATTTTTATACCTCAGGGATTTGACTCGGAAATGGCCAGCCTACCAGCACGCCGCGCCGATGCACTGAAGGTGGTGGTCTATGCTTATCATGACGATTCGAAAGCCGCAGCGCGCGATATTACTGACACAGCTAACGTACTCATTGAGATAGACCCCTTCGGCATTCGAGTATCCAGCAGGGATTAGTTAAGAAATTAACAAAGGAGTATTGAATTGGGATTGGGACAAATTATTTCTTTTCTCATTGTGTCCGCCGTAGTCATCGCTGTACCCGGCCCGAACATACTCGTGATAGTTTCCACTACACTTGTGTCAGGAAAACGGCGCGGGCTGCAAACAATAGTAGGCACAACTTTCGCCATGATTATCCAGCTTGCTATTGCGGCGCTGGGAACCACGCTACTGCTCGCTACACTTAGTCAGGGGCTTTTCTGGCTAAAATGGTGTGGTGTCGCCTATCTAGTTTTTCTTGGCGCTAATTCATTCTATGCTTTCTACACACACAAGAAATCCGCACGGCCCAGTGCCGCTGCCTCGATGCAGCGCGGATTCTGGGTAGCGCTCACCAACCCAAAAACGATCTTATTCTTCAGCGCTTTTCTTCCGCAATTCGCAAACCCTGGCAGCGCTTATCTGCCGCAGATAGCTATTCTATCTGCCTGTTTCTTGCTGCTCGCTGTGATCATGGATAGTTGCTATGTGCTTTTGTCAGCTAAACTGAAATGTCTATTAGTCTCTAAAGATATCGATAGGATTAGCAACGCTGTAAGTGCCACCTTATTTGTTGGTGCAGGGGGATTGCTAGCACTTTCAAATCGAGCCTAGCCTTTTAGGTGCAGCACTATTTGATGCTATTCCTGAACTAGTTAAACCCAGTTACCACCGTCGTCGTCGAACATCAGTACCTTGCTCTGATCTTCTACGAAGATATTCGCCGTTTTACACTCCATAAGGGCCTCCTTCATGCCTGTATAACACTGGCACACATTACAATTGTATTGCTATTACCCCTAGTTTATTCTTGTACCCTCCCTTTCCATAAATGCAAGAGCA
>JAESUV010000157.1 GCA_016762975.1 Gammaproteobacteria bacterium
ACCGACTTCCGTAGAAGCTCGATGGACGCAGGTAAGGTGTTGGGTGATGTCATATATCAGTGCCTTTTTATAACTGAAAAATTCATCCCTGATTTTTTCAGTTTGTCGTGCGCCAAAAACTGGCGTAAAAGTGTCATTTTACTTGCTTTTGGCGCTCTCGCATTGCCCTTAACGGGCAATGGTTGCACATCCCTGTGCAACTTAGTCGACGAAGAAAATGTGTGAAGCTGTAATTCCTGATCGAAATTTTAGTTAAGTATGATACCAACTGATTGAAACCCATACCGAGATGCATTTTCAGAGTTGATAGTTTAGCTTATCAATTTTTGTGCGATGGTGGCGACGCGTTTACCCAATGCCAAGCAGAGCGTTGCCTCGTCATCGCTAATCGGGTTATTGCCCTTTGCACCAGCGAGATGGCTCGCGCCGTAGGGAGTGCCGCCCGTAGTTGTAGTATTGAGCGTCGCTTCGGAATAGGGAATTCCGCAGAACACCATGCCGTGATGGATCAATGGGATCGCCGTGGTCAAGAGTGTGGTCTCCTGTCCACCATGCAAGGATGAGGTCGAAGTAAACGTGGCGACCGGCTTGTCTATCAATGATCCAGATGCCCAGATTGCGCCTGTGCCATCCAGAAAATACTTAAGCGCAGCCGCCATATTGCCAAAGCGAGTGGGACTGCCGATGATCAAGCCGCTGCAGTTTTTCAGGTCTTTTTCGCTACAGTAGATGGCTCCCTCGCTGGGTACCTCAGGCTCGGTAGCTTCAGAATTGGCTGAAACAGAGGGCACGGTGCGAATCTTTGCTTCCATGCCAGACACCTGCTCGACACCGCGAGCAAGCAGTTGTGCCATTTTCTGAGTAGCACCGTAGCGGCTGTAGTACAAAACTAATACGTAAGATGAATCCATTCCTTACTCTCCCTTTTCCTTTTCAAGCATGCTGAGGACAGCTTCGGGCGGCCTAGCGATGATGGCTTTGTCACCTTTGATTACAATGGGTCGCTGTAAAAGGTGTGGATGTTTCTGCAATAGATCTAGGACAATTTCTTCGCTGAGGGTGTCATCATCGAAGCCGAGTTCATCGTAGTCATCTTCGCTTCGCCTTATGATGTCATGCAGCTGCAGACCGAGCTTGCCAAGCAACGATTTTAGATCCTCGATGCTAGGCGGCGTTTCTAAATAGTAGATAATTTCAGGGCTGACATCGTTCTCTTCAAGCAGAGCCAAAGCTGCCCGAGATTTTGAGCAGTCTGGGTTGTGATAGATGGTGATTTTGTTCATTTAATTTTTTCTCGAGGATTTGGGTGTTGCTCTGAGGTATCCGAAAAAGTTAGTTTTCCTAGCTCTTGCTGGATTGTTTCATCGAGACGCGCGTAAAAATCTTTTACCTTGAGTTGATCGTTTGCAGTTGAAGCTGACTTCAGCGTATCGGCATTGTAGCTGCGCAGCGCCTTCCACACATCAAATAAGGTGCAGCTTGTCACGGACTTTGTTGGCAAGTAGCAGGTCGGTTCATCTGCTGTACGACGAATAAGCCCTATTTCTTCCAGTGCTAGCAATGAATCCTCTATCACTATGGGGTGACCGCTGAGGGTTTCCGCAAGTTCGGTCTCACTCAAGGGTACAAGGCCTGAATTGAATCGATCGATAATCACGGAGGCGACTGACAGCCCTAGTTCTTCTTGCTGTGCAATGCTGAGATTACTCTCGCCGCGTACTATTCGTGTCTTCGAGGGATATTGGTGATAGTAAGCGATACTGCTGCCTATTAGGGCAACGAGCCAGCCTATATAGACAAAGAACATGACGGCAACGACAGAAGCGAATGCGAGATAAATAGACTCTCTTGCAGAGGCAATGAAGAAGTCCTGAAAGACCGAGCCCATTAACTTCCAGATGATCGTTGTAACGAGCCCGCCWATAAAYGCAGAGCYAAATTGCACGCGCGTGTTYGGCAGGAAGCTATARGCAAATGCAAAGGCGAGTGACATTAAAAATATCGGCGCAMTAAAYGCYATAAATTCGATAATAAAAATGCCGTAGCTGAGATTYTCTAAYAGGYTGTTAAAAAARSTCGTGTTRACCGATGAAGTGATAGTAATCGACAGRAATAGCAGCAGTGGRCTAACGATCACCGCGAAAAGRTATTCGCTAACGCGGCTTGACCACGACCGCCCCTGSCKRACTGACCAGATGTAATTAAAAGARCCTTCAATCTTACGCATCATGTCYAAGACGAAGTAGAGCAGYAGGCCTACGCTGGTAATGCCAATCAGTTCGACCTGAATAGCGTCYACATAGCCCAAGATGTCGGCCGTGTAGGTATTTGCGTCATCCCCAAGGGGTTGCAGCAAAGTTAGTAGCGTGGGCTCTAAGGCATTGTGCACGCCTAAGCCTTTAAGCACTGCGAAGGTGAGAGCGAGTAGAGGAAAGAAGCCTATTACCGTGGTGAATACCAAACTCATTGCGCGCAGTGAGAGTTGGCCCTGCAGTAGGTCGCGGACAATCGCTACGAATATCTGACTACTTCTTAGCGCCGTCCGCTTCCACAGTGGTAAGTGTGTGCTGTCCTGCTGCCAGAGATAGCCATCGATGCTTCCTTTGGCTCGATTGAGGAGGTTTTGCAGGCTTGTGATTGAGAGGCTCATAGGCTGTAGTTCGCAGATTAATGCTGGCTAGTATACGTGAGTCGCCTGCATTTCTTTGTGACCCCAACAGTGAATAGCGATGGAAAAGGGTGCGTAAACATGCAGCAGTGAATAGGGCTATGCCGTTAGCTGAACAACTTCTCCAGGAAAGACGCGATAGCATCTGTCTCTATTAGTTGTTTCTCTGTAGCGACGCGATTCTTGTACTCGATCACACCATCCGCTAGCGAGCGTGGCGAGATGACGAGCCGATGGGGTATGCCCATGAGTTCAGAGTCGGCAAACTTCACGCCAGGGCTGGTCTTCTTGTCGCGGTCGTCCAGCAATACCTCGGCGCCAAGCTCCTGAGCCTGTGCATACAAGTTATTTCCAAATTCGACTATCTGCTCTGACTTGTGCGCATCGATCAATACGATTACCAAATGAAAGGGCGCAATCGCGTCTGGCCAGATGATCCCGTGCGCGTCATGGTTTTGTTCGATACAGGCAGCGACGACCCGGGTTACGCCGATGCCATAGCAACCCATAGACATGACTACAGACTTGCCGTTCTTGTCGAGTACCTTTGCGTTTAGGGGGGCACTGTATTTAGTCCCCAGCTGAAAGATATGGCCGACCTCGATGCCGCGTTTGATCGACAGTATCCCTTTGCCGTCAGGACTGATATCGCCTTCTCGAACCTTGCGTATGTCCATGATGGCATCGGGGCTGCAGTCGTCATCCCAGTTTGCATCGACGAAGTGATAGCCCGGTTTGTTGGCGCCGCAGACGAAGTTGTGCATCTCACTGGTGCTGTTGTCGGCGATACAGCGTATGCCTAGGTCGGCAAGGCCAACAGGTCCTAGTGAGCCTGGGAGACATCCCACTTTTTTCTGGATCAGTTCATCATCTGCAAATTCGAGAGGTGAGGCGAGCCCGCTGATTTTCGAGAGTTTGGTTTCATTCAGTTGCTGATCGCCACGCAGCAAGAGCGCGACGAGATTGTCAGTGCGCTCTCCCTCGTCGTTGGCAGCATGTACAAATAGAGTCTTCAGTATGCGTTGTGGCGAGATTTTAAGTTTAACGGCTACTTCTTCGATGGTGCTGGCTTCGCCCGTGTCTACTAACTCGCGAGATTTTAGCTCGCCGTTATCTTCGTCATCAACCGGCGCGGGTGTACCCACGGCGAGTTCAATGTTGGCTGCGTAATCGGACTCACTGCTAAAAACGATTTCGTCTTCACCGCTATCTGCGAGTACGTGGAATTCATGGGATGTGCTGCCGCCAATATTGCCGGAATCGGCAATTACCGGGCGGTAGTTCAACCCGAGGCGGTCGAAAATATTGCAGTAAGTTTGGTGCATGATGGCATAGGTCTCATCCAAGCAATCCTGGCTCGCATGAAAGGAATAGGCATCTTTCATAATGAATTCCCGTGAGCGCATAACGCCAAAACGCGGGCGTCGCTCATCTCGGAACTTCGTCTGAATCTGATAGATATTAGCCGGCAGTTGGCGATAGCTGCTGTACTCATTGCGAACGAGGTCGGTAATGACTTCCTCGTGGGTCGGGCCCAGACAGAAATCACGATCGTGGCGATCTTTAAAGCGCACCAGTTCAGGGCCCATTTGTTCCCAGCGGCCAGATTCCTTCCAGAGTTCCGAAGGTTGAACTACCGGCATAGAGACTTCCATTGCATCGGCTTTATTCATCTCTTCGCGGATAATCTGGCTGACCTTTTGAAGTACACGCAGCCCTAGCGGGAGCCAGGTGTACAGTCCGCTGGCGAGCTTACGGATTAGACCAGCTCGTAACATCAGTTGATGGCTAACTATCTCAGCATCGGAAGGGGTTTCCTTAACTGTCGCTATTAGGTATTTACTCGCTCGCATGGCTGATCCAATTTGGGGTGATATGACGAATATCTTAGGCAATTGACTGCTTTGGGCAATGACACTTTGCAAAATCACGGTCTGCAAAATGTAAGAAAGGCAGCCTTAGGCTGCCTTTCTCATAGTTCTCTTAGAATCTCTGGCTTAGAAATAGCTAGCAGGGCTAGGCTCTATCGACGCCAGGATCTAGAAGTCTCTTTGCTACCTTAGTTAGAGGGCAAAAGTTATAGGGCAAATTCCTTGAGCTTCTTGAGAGGCAGTACTTTAACGCGAATGCTCGCAGGCTTGCGTGGAATGTCCATCATCTCGCCAGGGCGAAAAGGATTAGGTACATTCTTGCGAGCAGGGCGTGCTGGACGCGCTACAGATTTGATCTTCAGCAAACCTGGTAGAGTGAATTCGCCAACCGCGCGCTTCTTCACGTGACGTTCAATTAGAACGCCTAGTTCTTCTAGAACCGCAGCAACTTCTTTTTTACTTAATGACGTGTTCTCTGAAATCGCATTTAGAATTTCAGTCTTTGTATACTTCTTCTGAATAGCTGGAGTTTTGCGTGTTTTTACAGCGCTTGTTTTTGTTTTTGATGCAGCTTTCTTTGGTGCTTTTTTAACAGCCATGCCCGCTCTCTTTCAGTTTAAATTATAAGTTAAGTAGAATTCGCTCTAAGATTAGTGCTTTTTTAAATCTTGTTCCGAGTAGTGGTATTTCGTTTTAACGCTTAATTTTGGTTTCTGCCCCAGAATTAAAACTCAGTCGTCTCTCAGGGGGTGTATTTATAAATCATTCACATTGCGCTAGCAAGTAAATATGGCAACTTTCCGGCACAAGTCTCGTCTTTATCAATAGTCCGGTAATTAAAGCGTCAAATTCACAGATCAGCTTCTAAAAAGCAGCATAAAATCAAAGATACTCGCCACATAAAAGCCTTGCCATGTCAAACTACTTTAGTGCTAACTTGGTTCTAGATCAGGCTTTTTGATTGAAGGTTTTCTGAGAATCCTAAGCGTAAAAAAGTAGCATCCCATGTCGGACCAATGCTTAAAAAAATCTTCCTTAGACGTTTTTTATCTAGCCTTGATACTTGTAAAACTAGCGATTGATACGGGCTAGATTTGAGGCTGCTACGGTGTTTCGCACGCCTCGAAGTAATTTAGTAGAGAACTCTCCTAAATCAATATTCTGATTAGAAATTGCCCGCCGCGCCAATAGGCGCGATAAAGATAATCTGCTGCATCAATATTAGCTCTGCGATTAAGGAGTTCGTAGCAGGCGAGGTCACTGACAGTGGCTATTTCTCCTCGGAAATGAGGGCAAAGGTACTGCGGATAGCTTCTTCCCGGGGGTGAGGAGGGCGCCATGGAAGAGGAAAGAGACTGCAAGGCGTTGATCAGATCGCAAAGAGAACGCGAAGGAACGCAAAGGAACGCAAAGATAGGTGCGAGAGAAAAACCATATAAGGTATAATCGCCGGCTTTTAGCTGCTCTGGCCCAAGCTAAATCATGGGTCTGGGCTCGATACACGATCTCAGCGGTGAAAATTAAGCCCAAGGAATAAGTTCGATGCCGATTTACGAATACCAATGCACGAAATGCGAGCACAAGTTGGAGGCTCTGCAGAAGATGAGTGACAATGCATTGCTGGATTGCCCTGCCTGCGGGAAGCCAAGCTTGGTTAAGCTGATTTCGGCGGTGAGCTTTCGCTTAAAGGGTGGTGGTTGGTACGAGACTGACTTCAAAACGGGCAACAAGAAGCAGCTTGCCGAATCCGAGTCTGCAGCGCCAAGTAACGGCAGCTCTGATAAAACTGATGGCGGAAAATCCGATTCACCCCCAAGTAAGGGAGACGGGAAGGCGTCCGCTGGAAAGGAAACTACGAAAAATAAGACAACCGACAACAAAAAGGCGCCTTCAAAAGCCTCTCCTAGTTAGTTAGTGGATCGGATGCTAGTCGCTACTAGGCCGGTCGCTATAAGACTGGTAACTACTAAACAAGCCGCTCCAGAAGCGGTTCAATAAAAAGTAAGCATTGAAACAGGAATACGCTATGCGCAGTAACTATTGCGGTGAACTAAACGAATCATTTGTGGATCAGGAAGTCCAACTTTGCGGGTGGGTTCACCGCCGCCGAGATCACGGCGGGGTCATCTTCCTCGACATTAGGGATAGAGAAGGAATCGCTCAAGTTGTCTATGATCCAGATACCGTAGAAAGCYTCGCCATTGCCGARGGAGTRCGCAATGARTTYGTGGTCAGAGTAACKGGCATCGTCCGCCTACGTCCGGAAGGCACAGTTAACAACGATATGGGAACGGGCAAGATAGAGGTGTTGGGYAAGCRGYTAGAAATACTCAATGCAGCAGARACGCCGCCCATACATYTGGACGACCAYTCTGAGGTAGGTGAAGACATCCGGTTGCGCTATCGCTACCTCGATCTACGTCGCCCAGAAATGACGGAAAGACTGCGRTTTCGCTCRAAAGTAACCAATACCGTGCGTAATTTCTTAGATGAGAATGGYTTCATTGAYGTTGAGACWCCACTACTCACCAAGGCAACTCCGGAGGGYGCGCGCGACTATCTCGTGCCCAGCAGAACCCACCCGAATAAGTTTTTTGCMTTGCCRCAGTCGCCGCAGTTGTTTAAGCAAATTCTAATGGCGGCGGGCATGGACCGTTACTACCAAATTGCAAAATGTTTTAGAGACGAAGACCTACGTGCCGACCGTCAGCCTGAATTCACCCAGATCGATGTCGAGACTTCGTTCATGGATGAAGAGCAGATTATGTCTGTTATGGAACAGTTGATCAGTGATGTGTTTAAGAAGCATTTAGATGTGGATCTAGGC
Source organism: Gammaproteobacteria bacterium (assembly GCA_016762975.1). Lineage (GTDB taxonomy): Bacteria > Pseudomonadota > Gammaproteobacteria > Pseudomonadales > Pseudohongiellaceae > UBA9145. The sequence goes on from JAESUV010000157.1 coordinate 7,367, forward strand.
ACTTTTCCTCGTATGTCTCATGCGGAGGCTATGCACCGCTTTGGTTCCGACAAGCCAGATCTACGGATCGACTTGGAGCTCGTAGATATCGCGGATCTAATGAAAGATGTGGACTTTAAAGTATTTAGCGGCCCGGCGAATGATGCGCAGAGTCGTGTTGCAGCGTTACGTGTTCCGTCCGGCGCGAGCATTAGCCGCAAGGTGATAGACGCGTATACGAAGTATGTTGGGATCTACGGCGCGAAGGGACTGGCCTGGGTTAAGGTAAATGACATAGACGCAGGCATAGAAGGTCTGCAGTCGCCGATCTTAAAATTCATGCCGGATGATGTCGTACACGCATTGATGAAGAAGCTGAAAGCACAGACTGGAGATATCATCTTCTTTGGTGCGGACAAGACTAAAGTGGTCAACGAGGCATTGGGTGCACTACGAGTTAAAGTGGCAGAAGACCTTGGGCAGATTAAGGCTGGCTGGGCGCCGTTATGGGTTGTCGATTTTCCCATGTTTGAAACGGCGAGCGATGGCAGCCTGACCTCACTGCATCATCCGTTTACAGCACCTTCTTGCGATGCGGAACAGCTAGTAGCGGAACCTTTGGCGGCACTCTCTAGAGCCTATGACATGGTATTGAATGGCACCGAACTCGGTGGCGGCTCGATTCGTATCAATAAACCGAAGATGCAGAAATCGGTGTTCGAGGTGCTAGGCATTGGCGAGGAAGAGGCGCAGGAGAAATTCGGCTTCTTACTCGAAGCATTGAGTTACGGCTGTCCTCCTCACGGCGGTATCGCCTTTGGTCTGGATAGGCTTATTATGTTGATGACTGGAGCGACCTCGATCCGCGACGTAATCGCGTTTCCGAAGACACAGTCGGCAGCTTGTCCACTTACAGATGCGCCAGGAGTTGTCTCAGCGAAGCAGCTCAAAGAGCTTAATATTAGATTGCGCGAGCAAGCTGCGCCGAAACAGTCTTAAGAGTTAATGAAGAAATAACTATAAATAGTTGAACCTGAAAAATGCATCTCGATATGGATTTCAATCACTTAGCTTTAACTGTCACTAAAGTTTCGACAAGAAAACTGTCGCTCCAAGCATTTTTCTGGTCGATGGCGTTGCACAGGGATGTGCAACCATTGCCCGTTAAGGGCAATGCGAGTGCGCCAAAAGCAAGTGAAATGACACTTTCACGCTAGTTTTTGGCGCACGACATACTGAAAAATCAGGGATGATTTTTCAGTATCGATTAATAGTTGCACAGGGATGTGCAACCATTGCCCGTTAAGGGCAATGCGAGTGCGCCAAAAACAAGTAAAATGATATTTTTACGCCAGTTTTTGGCGCACGATGTACTGAAAAAGTCAGGGATGACTTTTTCAGTATCGACTAAACAGAAGAATCATAAGATCGGGAGTTAGGTTGTTATGGCAGGTCATAGTAAGTGGGCCAACATCAAGCATCGAAAAGCAGGACAGGATGCGAAGCGCGGTAAGATTTTCACGAAGATAATTCGCGAGCTAACTGTTGCGGCAAAAGCAGGCGGTGGTGACGTGGCAGATAATCCAAGTCTACGCGTTATAGTCGACAAGGCGCTCGCCGCGAACATGACTCGTGACACTCTCGATAGAGCGGTTGCGCGCGGTGCCGGTACGGCCGAGAGCGATACGTTAGAAGCGCTGAGCTACGAAGGTTATGGCCCGGGCGGAACTGCCGTGCTCGTCGAAACTTTGACCGACAACAAGAACCGGACCGTTGCTGAGGTGCGTCATGCCTTTACCAAGTTCGGTGGAACCCTTGGAACCAATGGCTCCGTTGCTTATATATTCGAACGCACCGGCATTATCAGCTTTCCGGCAGGCAGCGATGAAGAGAAAATCATGGAAATTGCGCTGGACGCAGGTGCACATGACATCGTGACTAACGAAGATGGCAGTATTGATGCGATGACGACGCTGGAAACCTTCGGCAGCGTGCAAGATGCCCTGAACGGAGCTGGTCTCGTTGCAGCTTCTGCCGAGATGACCATGTTAGCGTCAACGGAAGCTGACCTGGATCTGAGCTCTGCCGAGACATTAGTAAAGCTAATTGACCTTATGGAAGAGTTGGATGATGTTCAAAATGTCTACCATAATGCCAATATCTCGGATGAAGTCGCTGCACAACTGTAGTTAAAACTAAGAGTTAAAAGTAGAGTTAAGAGCAAAAACCAAACCAAGCCCGCCGCCGTAAACTTCGAAGCAGTCATCGAGTGTTGTCTGTTCTCGGCTACTCAGACTGAGGAACTTTAATGGCCATTATTCTCGGCATCGATCCCGGTTCCCGTATCACCGGCTATGGTCTGATTAACTCTGTCGGTAACAAGCTGGAATACATTCACTGTGGCTGTGTCAAAACGAGCGGCGCGTCTCTGCCTGAACGTCTTAAAATAATATTCACAGAAGTCTGTCAGGTGATAGAGGAGTACTCTCCCGAGCAGGCAGCGGTTGAAGATGTCTTTATGGGCAAGAATGCAGCTTCTGCATTGAAACTCGGTCAGGCTAGGGGTAGTGCTATGGTCGCTTGCCTCTCGCATGACCTTCCTGTGGCGGAATACTCGGCACGTAAAGTGAAGCAGGCTGTGGTTGGTTCCGGTGCCGCCGACAAGCTGCAGGTTCAGCATATGGTTAAAGCGCTTCTAGCGATAAGTGATAACATAGCTGAAGATGCGGCGGATGCACTTGCAGTGGCCATCTGTCATGCCAATACCGAAGCCAGTCTGATTCGCATGGCTGGTGCAAAATCATTTAGTAGGAAGAGATTCAGGTGATAGGAAGAATACGCGGCGTACTAGTCGACAAGAAACCCCCGGAAATCCAGATCGATGTGGCTGGTATTTGCTACGAAGTGCAGGTGCCAATGAGCACGCTCTACCAACTGCCCGAGCTTGGAAAAGAATTAACTCTGCACACACACTTTGTCGTGCGTGAAGACGCACAACTGCTCTATGGTTTTTTTGAAGAGCAAGACAAGACAATGTTTCGCTCGTTAATTAAGATCAATGGCGTGGGTCCGAAGATGGCTCTGGGAATTCTCTCTAGCATGGAGGCCAACGAATTCGTGAGAGCGGTACGCAGCAACGATATCAATGCAATGATAAAGATGCCTGGCATCGGCAAGAAGACCGCAGAGCGATTGCTGATAGAGATGCGTGATCGCTTAAAAGACTGGGACGGAGCAGCGGATACGGACAGTGGTGGCGTCGTAGCATCTGCTTCCCTTTCAATTACGAATGACGCAGAAACGGCGCTTATCTCTCTAGGATATAAACCTCAGCAGGCAGCACATGCTATCGCTCAGGTGCTAAAGGCAAATCCAGAGATTGAAAATTCGGAAGAACTTATTCGGTACTCGTTGAAGAGTATGGCTTAAGACGTTTAAGTAAATGTGTACCAATTGATCGGAACGGAATCAGAACTAGTATGGAAGAAGACAGACTCATCTCGCCTCAGGCGGCCTTGATAGAAGATTCAGGAGACCGTGCAATACGCCCTCTAGTCCTCAAGGATTATGTCGGGCAGAGCAAAGTTAAAGAGCAGATGGATATCTTTATCAGCGCAGCGCGGGGCCGAGCAGAGCCACTTGATCACACGTTAATATTCGGTCCTCCGGGTCTGGGAAAGACTACGCTCGCGAACATCATCGCGAATGAGCTTCAGGTTTCAATAAAGGCGACCTCGGGTCCCGTGCTGGAAAAGGCGGGTGATCTCGCAGCAATGCTAACGAACCTGGATGAAGGTGATGTGTTATTTATCGATGAGATTCATCGATTGAGCCCGGTGATCGAAGAGATACTCTATCCAGCGATGGAAGACTATCAGTTAGATATCATGATCGGCGAAGGCCCTGCGGCACGCTCGATCAAGTTG
>JAESUV010000063.1:0-10188 GCA_016762975.1 Gammaproteobacteria bacterium
GTGCTATCTGGCACTTTTTCTGACGAGACCGGCGACTACGGAGCGGGAACCTACATCAGAAATCCTGAGGGCTTTAGTCATTCTCCTTTTAGCGACAAAGGGTGTGAGATCCTAGTAAAGCTACATCAGTTCTCGAGTGGTGACGATAGCCATGTATGTATTGATACGAACAAGGCGAACTGGCTGCCCGGACAGGGGGATCTAAAAGTGCTGTCTCTGCATCAGTTCGAAACCGAATCAGTCGCGCTCGTGCATTGGCCGAAGGGAGAACAATTCCATCGGCATGTGCATATGGGCGGTGAGGAAATCTATGTTGTAAGCGGCGAGTTCATCGATGAGCATGGGCGTTACCCTGCTGGTACCTGGATACGCAGCCCGCACATGAGCGTGCACTCGCCCTACGTTGAAGAAGAGACTCTGCTGTGGGTGAAAGTCGGTCATCTGCCTATTGAGCCTRGGTTGGGCGCAACATCTCCGGCGTAGGCTTTATCTGTAAAGGTGTAGNNNTNTTNTCTTCTCTTCACTACTTTTCCTGCTATGCGGGTTTAGCAATACCAATTAGCAGGCGGCACCGAGAAAGAGCGTCCTTGCCCAATTCTAGTTACCACTGCTCAAGTACATTTCAAGCAGAGATCACGAAGTTTAGAAGTACCACATCATTCGGCCATAAAAGTTGCGACCTATTCCCGGCATGCGTGAGCGCGCAGCTATGTCAGGATTGTAGGCGCGGTTATAGGCGGCTAGGTGGTCCAGGTATTCCTCGTCGAGCAAATTTTCAACACCGATACGCAGCTCTGCAGTATCAGTAACGTTGATGAGAGCTGATAAATTCACAATCGAGTAGCCATCAGTTTCTAGCTCCACATTTGTGGCAGAAATGCGGTCCTGATCTGCATAGTTAAGACTTTCTAGTGAGGCCATCCAGTTGTTTCCTCTGTAATCTAGAGCGAGGATAATATTGTCCGGTGAGATGCGATATAGATCATCGTTGATGTCATCCCGCTTGCCACGCACCATACTGGCTACTACTCTCAGTGTAAGCCGATCGCTTAACGCGAAATCTGACTCGACATCCATGCCATAGAAACTAGCGTCTGTATTAGTAAACTGCAGTGGATTTGGCAGCCCTATACCCATATTCGCCATCATCATGGAAAACTGATTGGCTGTCATGTTTGTGGTTGGCGTGCCCTGAATGTAATCGGAGACCTCCTTGTAGAAGAACCTCGGGTAGATGTTGTAGTCGCCGTTTTCCCAATCGAAACCTAGTTCTAATTCATGGGCTACTTCGGCGTCTAAGTCTGGAGTTCCGATGTAGGTCTTGCCATCTGCTAAGCCGCCGGACGATTCCATTGGAATCCATAGATACCGTTCCTGATAAGAGGCCGACCGGGTCTTGCGTGCCGCACCCATATACCAAGTGAAGTCGTTGTCTGTTTCAAAGCTGAAGCGGGCAAACCAGTCGACGTTATTGTCTTGCTGCGACAAATCCTGGCTATTGAATTGGTTCGCGAGCGTGGCTGCCAAATTGTTCATGATGACGGGCATACCCGTCATCATGTTCATGGGGTTGAGGTTTGCGGATATATTTCCGGTATCGGTACTGACGCGATTGAAGCGAATGCCCGCATCGAGGCCCAGACTGTCGCTTAGCGATAGGCTGCGTTCGGCGAATACACCTATAATATCTCTGGTAGAACCATTGAAGTTGTCGATATAGAACGCTGCCGCATTTGGATTGGTGATTTCGGCATCGTGTTCGGTGAAATATCCATCGAGCCCATACTGCCAAGAACCATTGTCAACGAACTGCTCCAGCTTAAGGGAAAAACCAACGTTGTCGCTTACGGCATAGGTCTGGCGAAAACGCATGGGGTCCGCCGCCATCGTGGTAGTGTTTTGTGGAGGTCTGCGTAGGCGGAAGTTGGTCATATCGTGTGAATTATCGCTACCAAATAGTTCGGCGGTGACGCTGTAATCTCCGCTGGTCCAGTTATAGCGGGAACGGAATAAGTCGCTGTCTATCGATAGGATATCCATCGGCAAGGCTGGGGTGCCTGCATCACCGGTATTGTTGCGGGCAAAATCGACGCTGAATTCATGATCGCCTTTTTTGTAACCGTAACCTAGATCGAATCTTTCTCTCTCATACTCCGTTGGTGCGATAGTGCCGCCCGGGAAATCGAGATCATCGGCGCTCTCGTTCATCACGAAGCTGCGGAAGATATGGTTGCGGTTGGCTAGGGAAAAGAAGCCGCTAGCGACGGTGCCTTCATTCACCGACTGCGCGCCGAAATAAGCGCGGCCATTGAAAGAGAAGTCATTGGAATTGGTGAATTCGCCGCTATAGGTTTTTGCTTTCACGAAACCACCGATAGTTTCCTGGCCCGCGCTTACGGGAGTTATACCTCTATTGATTGTTAGAGACTCCAGTAAGGCAACAGGTGCATAGGACAATGGAGCGTCCATAGAATTAGGGCCAGCACCGCTTATTTGTGCGCCGTCCACAGAAACTTGAATGCGGTCACCGAACATGCCGCGATACTGGGCAATACCGGTTAGTTCGCCATTCTTATTGATATTCGCGCCAGGCATCATGCGCAGCATTTGTGCTGTGTCCGCCGGAGCCACCAGCGTATCATCGGTGACGATGGTGTGAGTGTCTTGCACCCCAATCACGACGATTTCTCGTATGTTCTGTGGTGCTTGAGCAAACGATATATTGGGTGCAATGAGGGGAAAAAATGCCAGACCCAAAATTGGAATTACTGCTTTCATGATACGTCTCCTAAACCTAATAGTTATTCTTTGTAGGATACCGTTATGGAGATCTACAAGCAGTCAAGCAGCTGCGACACGTTGTCGCAGATAGAGGTCAAAACGGGCTGTTAAGAGGGGTTTCTTGATGTGTATCATGTTTCTTGTTGAGCGGGGTATAAAGCCAACGGCTAGAACGCTGCTCGTTACTAAATTTTAGTGTGCAGTTTTTTTTGGTGAAAAGGGGGGGCATTGCGGTCAAGGAGTTCGCGAGTTATTTCAAATAGGCTCGCCCACCTAGGTACTTAATTTCAATATTCGACTTCTAATTCTGCGTTCGCAGCACTACTTCATTCCTGATATCAGTATCTACTGATTGGGGTTGATCACGGTATTAACACTGAGTGCATTATTTATTCAGTAAACCAGAATTCAATCTCACAGCTGTCTTCTAGAAACTCGGCACTGTGCTCTTTGTTGGCTGGAACGTGGTACCAGTGACCAGTTGAGATGATTGTCGTTGCGCCGTCCATAGTTAGAAGCAATTCTCCTTTGGTAATCACGCCAACATTGTCGGTGTCGTGCCGATGCGGTTCGATGACGGTGCCGGCAGGGTAGGTAGCAAACAATACGTCACAATTATTGGCAGACAATTTTCTCGCATCGAACCGGCCGCTGTACTTGGGGAGATTGCAGATCAGGTCAGGGTAGTGGTCAGATAAAGCCAAGGTGGCCTCCGAATTTTACTATTGAGGGGTATTCCATATTAACATGATCGCGTGGGAGGCCATGAAAATAAAGGGCTGAGGCGATCCTCTTCCCTGAGCCTCTAGGGCTTACTCTGATTTGACGGAATGAGAATACATTGTGCCAATGTAGGGAGTTACATCAACAAGCTTTCCCGTTAGACTAGATACTGCCACCCATAGGAGCTGCGCAAATGCCCATTCTCGCGATAGTAAACTTGATCCTCTTCACGGCCTTAGTGAGCCTGCTCTATCAGCTCGCTAAGAACGAAGCATTTACGCTTTCTCGGCGCGTGCTTCTTGGCCTGGTTGGGGGCAGTGTGTTCGGACTCTATCTACAGCTAGCGTTCGGCGCGAATCCTGCGGTCATGGATGCCACACTGGAATGGACAAATGTAGTCGCGAACAGCTACGTCGGCTTGCTGCGCATGATGATCATGCCGCTTATTCTAATCACCATGATTGCCGCCGTCCTAAAGGTGGATGAGATCAAATCCCTAGGTAAGATTGGCGGCACGGTGGTCGGAACGTTGATGGTAACCACGGTAATCGCCGCGCTTATCGGCATCATGATGGCCACAGTGTTTCAATTGAATGCGGACGATCTAGTCGGCGGTGCTAGAGAGATGGCGCGGGCAGAAGTATTGCAAGTAAGACAGGGTAGTATTGCCGACCTGAGCTTTGCCGAAACCCTTGTTAGTTTCGTTCCCACCAACATCTTTTCGGACCTAGCTGGACAGCGCAGCATGTCTATCATTGGTGTTGTGGTCTTCGGCCTTATTTTTGGTATCGCCGCGTTGTTGGTGGCGGAAGATAACGCCGAGCAGGGCTCGCGCATCCGTGGCGCAGTTGACACATTGCAGGCGATAATCATGCGCCTCGTTAAGCTTATTATTGCGCTGACTCCTTACGGTGTTCTGGCCTTGATGACTCGTGTGATAGCGACATCCGATGGTAACGCCATCATGAACTTGATCAGCTTTGTAATTGCGTCTTATATTGCTATCGCCCTCATGTTCACGGTACACGCTGTGATTATTATTGGATTAGGCGCCAACATTAAAACGTATTTCCAAAAAGTGTGGCCGGTTCTCACGTTTGCATTCGTCACGCGCAGTTCTGCTGCAACCATTCCTATGACGATTCGTGTCCAAATAGAAGAACTCAAAGTGCCCGCACCAATTGCCAATATCGCCGCTTCGTTTGGTTCGACGATAGGTCAAAACGGCTGCGCGGGAATCTATCCAGCAATGCTGGCGGTGATGGTCGCGCCTACGATGGGTGTAGACATCGATCTCAATTTCATAGTTAGCCTGCTATTAATAATCGCGATCGGTTCATTCGGTATCGCCGGTGTCGGCGGTGGTGCGACCAACGCTGCATTGGTAGTCTTTTCCGCGATGGGATTTCCAGTGACGATCGTCGCATTGTTAATTTCTATCGAGCCTTTGATAGATATGGCGCGTACCGCGCTGAATGTGAATGGAGCGATAACAACAGGAATGATCACTACCCGTTTGCTTGGCGACAAGAACGCTGCCAGGGAGGCAACACTGCCTCAGGTGGAGTTGCAACAACCATAAGCTTTAGTTTTAACAAGAAAAGAGGAATAGGAAATCATGATTAAATTTAAGAAGCCACTCACTGCGATATCCGTCGCCGCATCACTCGCCGTTGTCATGGGTATTGCTGCCGTTTCCAGCGCCGCAGAAATTGTGCGAACTGGTGAGGGCAGAAACTTCTACAATAATATTATGATTCCAGCTGGTGCCGAGACCTTATATCTCAGTGGTTCCGGTGCGCGTCAAAAAGACAACGGCACATGGGGAGATATGGAGCAGCAAACAATCGACACATTCAGCCGTTTCCAAGAGACGCTAGAGTCGCAAGGCTGGTCTCTGGAAGATATCGTCCAGGTGCGCGCATTCGCCGTATCCGGTGACGATGGAGAATTGGACTTCGCAGGCTTTAACTCAGGTTATCAACAGTTCTTTGGTAGCGATAAGAATGCTATGAAGCCGGTCCGTTCTTTCGTAGAGATTGCAGGTTTGGTTGTCGATGGCTGGCTAATCGAGATCGAGATTCGTGCTGCGAGAATGCCTGACTAGATATCGATCTAAGCAAGGCGAATAGAATTGAAAAGGCTGGAGTGATGTTAGTTTCATCACCCGGCTTTTTTATTGCTTGCTCTAGAATATGTGTTCTTGACAGCGGGCAATCAGTTGGCGAAAGTACAAACTGAACTGAAAAGGAGGCGGGCTACATTGGCCGATGGAGAGTCTTCATAGTCGCATCCGAAATAGGAGAGGGTAATGTATTTACGTGTCCCAAAATTTCTCAATGATCAAAATCTCAAGTTAGTAGATGAGCTGGTAGCGAGCAGTCAATTTGTCGATGGAACGACTACGACTGGAGGCCCTACTAAATCCGTGAAGAAGAATCTACAGATCGACCTCTCTCAGCATCCGCAGCGCGATCAGTTCTTGCAGATGATATCAGCCACGTTGAATTCGAATTCTATGCTTCGTGCGGCAACCCTACCTCGCCGTATGACGCAGCCGCTACTAAATAAGTATGAAACAGGGATGTCCTATGGTTGGCACATAGACAACCCGATTATGACGGCGATGGGAACACCGATGCGCACAGACATTTCGTGCACTATTTTTCTAAGTAATAGTGCAGATTATCAGGGTGGTGAGCTGGTCGTGCGCACAGCGTCTGGTGATGCCCGTGTGAAACTCGAGCGGGGTGATGCTTTTATCTACCCATCTACCAGTAGGCATCAAGTATTGGAAGTAACGAGCGGGGAGAGATTGGCGGTAGTGTTTTGGATTCAGAGCATGGTGGCTGATGCGAGCAAGCGAGAGATTCTTCACGACCTAGGTGTTGCCTATGACCGAATCCTCAAGGAGTCGCCGGATTCGGAAGCGCTGCAATTTATTCAGCGATCTCAGACGAATCTACTGAGACGCTGGAGCGAGATTTAGGCTCCATGGGCAGGGGCTACCTTGGTAATAGATTGTCCTTAAGCTGTTGCCTAGCGTAGGAGCAGTGCAGCTGCTAGAGTAGATAGGGTCAATAGAAGGTAAGTGTTAATTTTCTAAAATTAAAATACCGAGGCCACGCTATGAAGCCCAACATTAGATTGAGAACGAGAGTTCTGTTTTGCAGCCTATTCACCGTGTTCTTTTCCGGCTTTCTCTCCGCGCAGGAAGTGCAGTTAGACTTCGACTATTTTAAGAATGAAGTACAGCCGATCTTCCTCTCCAAGCGTGAAGGCAATGTTCGCTGTATTCAGTGTCATACGCGCAGTAGTAATTTCAGGCTGCAGCCGCTGGAAGAGAATCAACTCTATTGGAGCGATGAACAGTCAAAATTAAATTTCGATTCGGCGAGCACCTTTGTGCTAGCTGGCGAAGACCCACTACGAAGCCGATTCTTAACTCATCCGCTCTCCGCTGATGCGGGTGGCGACCCCTTTCATGGCGGTGGTAAACATTTTCATAGTCAGTTCGATCCTGAGTGGCGAATCATGGCCGACTGGGTAGCTGGTGCTACAGCAAGGAGAGAGCCCTCCAGTATCGCAATTCGGATTATTCAAACGAATGCGGCTGGAGATGATTCAACGATTATCGATCCGGCAACTAATCAAGTGGTTGGCCACATATCTGATATAGAAATACCTCACGGCGTGGTCGGCGCGCCCGATGGCTCGCAGATCTATATCACCAATGAGGTCATGCACTCTCTGGATATAGTTGATGCTAGGACTCTGCGCGTTAAGAGGCGCATACCGCTTAGCGGCAGACCGAATAATTTGGGTGTAACCAGCGACGGTAGTAAAGTCTATGTAGCGATCATGGAAATGCCGGGTTCGGTGGATATAATCGATGTGGCCAGCATGAAAAATATAAAGACAGTGTCGACGAAGGGGGCAATTCACAATGTCTATGTGACGCCCGATAGTCGCTACGCCGTCGCCGGATCGGTGCATACCAGTTTCATCAGTGTCATCGATACGCGCACGGATGAGCTGGTATGGGATTTAGAGATGAGCTCGGGCATTCGGCCGATGACGTTTGATACGAATGCCGATGGTTCAACTAAGAATATCTTTGTGCAACTCTCGGGGTTTCACGGTTTCGCCGTCGTCGATTTCGAGAGTAGAAAAGAGATAGCGCGCGTCGAACATCCTGCGGTCCCAGGAGAGGAGGCTCATTTGGATGGATTGCAGGGTGCCCCCGCCCATGGCTTGGCAGTATCGCCAGACGGGAAGACGCTCTGGTCGACGAGTAAAGTCTATAGCCATGTCTATATCCATTCCCTCCCAGACCTAAAAGAGATCGGACGTGTATTCGTAGGTCAGCATCCTGAATGGATTACATTCACGCCCGATGGCAAACGTGCGTATATCGGAGCCGCAGGTGACAATGCTACCTACGTGGTGGATGCTATTAAAATGGAGATCATCACGAAGATCCCCGTGGGCCAGGTGCCCAAGCGCCTTGCGATGGTGCGTATGGCGGTGGATTGAGCTATCTAGATAAAGCTATCTAGATAAGTAGTTGGAGATATGTCTAGGGAATAACCAGAGTGATCGCGATGTCGTAGTCGCCGGATTCATTTGTATTGAAACTGGTTATACCCAACCAATAGATGCCAGGAGAAAGCGTGGTCTCGAGTCGAGAATTCGTGCCACTGCCAGCATCGTCATTCTGCAGCACTAGAGAACCAACCTCGTTATTAATAATATCAACTAGCAATAAACTGGTATCGAATGCAGAAGAACTGAGCTCGACCTTCACGGTAGACGTTGTTAGTACTTCAATCTGTACAAGATCCAAGAATTTGTCATTAAATTTGAAATCAGTCGAGCTGAGGCTGCCGTCTATTTTCGAATTGGGGTTTACCAGTACATCTACGCCATATACCGAAGTGAATGTCTCGAAGGATGAGGGAGGATTTCTCGTACTCGAGATGATAGCTACCTCGTAGCTGCCCTGCCCATTGGTGCTCGCACTACTCACGCCCAACCAGTACGTTCCCGCTTGAATATTCTCGTTAATTCGCGCGTTGTTGCCCGACCCCGAGTTGTCATCTACAAAGGTAGAGTCAGGTATTGAGGCCTGCGTGGCAGAGACTCGAACGAGATAGAGAAAAGGATCGAATGCCTGCGAATTAAGTTGGATGTCTATTAAAGAATCATTCTCGAAGATGTATTGGTACAGATCGAGTGACTTGNCATCTAGTTGATTGTCGCTGCTGCTTAATGCGCCGCTGAGGTTGTTGCTGTTGTTAGGTCCTGAGATGATCGCGTTGTCGGGAGCCGCCAGGGTGACGCCATAGATGTTGGCAACCGTTGTCTCTTGCGCGACTTCAGTTCCGCCGTAGATAGAGGCAATGCCAGCGATGTCATCGCTCTGCAATGAATTTGTATCGGATACGAATGCGCGCATGATCGCAGAATTCGCGTTCGAGTGGTTGAGCCCCAATGCATGACCTAGCTCATGCAGAGCCACGCGTTCAAATTCGCTAGTTCCATCGAAGCGCAACGGCCCGCTATAGACATCCCAGGTCTCGCCACTATTAAAAATGATATCGGCATCGGTGATGCTGAAGCCGCCGGTACATTGCGGGTTCAGGCATTGACCTGCGGTGAGTGTAATTGCCAATGTGTTTTCACCGAATTCGCTGCCACATACCGTAGCGCTAAAATCGACACCAGTCGAGTCGTCGCCGAATAGCCCTTCTCCGCGACTGATGCAGGGATCGATGTAGTCTTCGACCACAACGAATTCAAAGAAACTGACGTCACTCCAAGCAGCCATCGATCTTTTAAAAGCATCGTTCCAAGTGCCGCCTGTGGGGGAGCTTCCACTAATGCCAACATGAAAGACGGCCCGCCAATCTTCCCAGAAATTTCCCGCGGTCTCGAACGCGTGGCTAGAATTCGAACTAAGGAGGGTGATTAGTAATAGGGCGGCGATTCTCAAGAGCAGGCCCTCTAGTTGTCTAATAGGTCAGAAATCCGTGACTTGAATTCCTCAACTGTCAGTGCACGGTGGATCATGATTGGACTCGTTTCGGTCATAACACCGGCAGCAACATCGGTGTTGCCTTCTGCAACAGATAGCGGCTTCTTAATGCTGCTCGGAATGGATGATACAGCCTGCACTTCAAGCACTGGTTGGTTGCCAGCGGTGCTGACTCTGCGTGTGCCATTGTCGTCATTAATAATAAAATGACCCTGTGACCAACCGATGAGGGGATTAATTAAATCTCGTGACATGGATTCGACAAAGTAGATTCCCTGTTCAGTCATTTCTGGAATGCGCATACCGCTGACTTGTACGATCTGGCCATTGAATACGCCGCCCATGAATTTAAGCTCCACTGAATCACCGGAGTAGTCACCCTTAATGATGTCGTTGATTTGGAAGGTGACGTAGGTACTGATGATGCCGCTGTCGCTATCCTGACGAGTCTCGCTGTGTATTACGGAGCCTTCGAAAACGAATTCCGCGTCGGCTGCAACCTTGTCGATATCCATTCCGAGAATCGTGGTCGCAGATGCAATATGAGAAGTGAACAAAAATARGGAGCAGGYAATAGCGGTTAYGAGACGTCTCGCGRGAATRCTGARGAATGYGTTCATGAGRTTCCTGWCTGTAGAAGCTGAGTT
>JAESUV010000063.1:10193-11238 GCA_016762975.1 Gammaproteobacteria bacterium
AAMARWRWYAGYGATTNGAGTGAGTAGTCACAGCGAACAYCCCTAGTGAGGACCCGTAAGCACTAGCACTGCYGGRTYYCWWRARTTCGAANTTAGNARCYCCGAATTTAARAATTATAATGTAGCGATACTGTCAAAGACAGGCGRTAGTCCTAGTTTATTCCYGTGAGCYTCACATTCTTTGAAGRCTGTCTCAGAATGAGAAGACCACCCTAATYCCGACAACTGGCCGGTGAGTTTGTTCAATTTACTCCAYTACTAACGCGCGARCTCYCTTTTTGATGACAAATGGGRAAAACATGGGTACTTAACGYCGTCTTAGAGGGCYGTATAGGGGGGATCAKRCTGGTATCAAGCGCTAGCCGGTAGTATCCTCAAACYTTCGTCAAAATAATAAAATAWGCAGATGCAGTCTAGTTATATAGCCAATATTATCTCGGGCGCTTTAATTGCATTGGTCAACATCTCGGTGGCCGTGTCTGTTGCGGCATTGCTATTTGCTCAGACTGATCCGCGGCTAATGGTGCCGGGTATCGCTATATTGCTGATCGGTACGCTGGTGACTGGGCTAGGCGGCACTCTGTTTAGTGGCTATAAAGCCGTCGTTTGCTCCCCTCGCAATGGCCTCATACCGGTATTTGCAGTAATTGTGAGCAGTATTTATGTCAGCTTTGGTTCCGAATATTCGGTCGGTGCTGAGGCCACAATCATTGTCGCCATCATGGTGACAACGACTTTTGCAGGCCTATTTCTGTTGTTATTAGGTCGCTTGAAACTTGGGAACCTCGTTCGCTATATTCCCTATCCGGTTACCGGAGGATTCTTTGCTGGCATCGGCTACATCTTCATTCAAGGTGGTCTCACTGTAGCCAGTGGTCGCGAAGCCTCGCTAGCTGCGCTTACAGACCCTCAATTTATCCAGTTAGTGACCCCAGCCGTCGTGTTAGCGCTCTGCTTAATCATAGGCAAGATGTTTCGCGACAACCGTCTCTCCGTACCTGGCATCTTGTTGTTGTCAGTCCTTTTGTTCTATGGGGTGTTGGCT
>JAESUV010000158.1 GCA_016762975.1 Gammaproteobacteria bacterium
GCACTGCGGTGAGTTAACGCTAGCTGCGCCAGCTCCGGATTGGAAAATTGGTAGGCTAAGGACTGCTGAAGATTTTCTAGTTTATTGGCCATCTATTGCAAAACAGTATTGAATTTTGCTACAACATCGAGATTCGCTACCAGTTCAACACGACGCTCATAGGCTATAGTAATAATAGCTTGGTCGTTCTCCCGGCGCACCGTAATAGCACTCAAGTCGAAATCGGTTACATTGTTAATGCGTAAAGTATTGGAGACGCGCTGACGAATATCGGTAGTGGTCATGTTTGCTGCCTCGCCGCTTTCAATTAGTACCTCGCAAACACCCGTAACCAGATTATGATCGACATACAAAGGGACTACTTTCAAACCAAACGTTAGAAATGACATTATCAATATGAACATCATGAGCATGCCAAATTTAGAAACACCAGCCTGTTCTCTTAAGCTTTTTGATCTTACCTGTTTCATGGCCTCACCCGCGGGAAAGTTATACTGGTTAATACTGAAAGACTAACTAGTAGTGTGGTGGCAAATTGCCTGACTGCCAAGCTTAAGGAGTTTAATAGATCAAATCCGCTACAGCTATCACAAAACTCTTACTTAATTCGCTGATTTCTGGAAAATGTTGGCAGATTTAACCCAGGGTCCTTGTGCATCCAAACGGCTATCGCTCTTCCGACGATGTCTTTCTCTGGCACCGTGCCCCACTCTCGACTATCGGCACTATTGTCTCGATTATCACCCATCATAAAGTAATTCCCGTTAGGAATTACCCAAGTCGTGCGCGAACGCTGCCTATTGACCGCCGTTATATGCTGAGTAGCGTGCTCGACACCATTGATTATCTCGGTATGCAAAGTGCCGGCTAACGGCCCCAAATTCGTATCGATATCTATTTCTTCGACAAAATCTTCGCTGATCAGCTCACCGTTGATGAACAGACGTTTGTCTTCATACCGTATTGTATCGCCCGGAAGCCCGATTACTCGCTTAATATAATAACTATCCACATGCGGAGGAATAAAAACCATGACATCCCCGCGCTCCGGCTCGGCAACATCGAAGATCTTAGTCCCGATCACGGGTAGCCGTACACCGTAGGCGAATTTATTCACCAGAATAAAATCACCCACTTCTAGTGTCGGAATCATCGAGCCTGTTGGTATCTGAAATGGCTCTACGAGGAACGAACGGAGCATCAAGACAATCAGCAACACGGGAAAAAAGGACTTCGCGTACTCTATGATCATTGGCTCTTGGGATAAAACGGCAACGTGTTGTGCTACCTTATCATCCGTCATTCCCTTCGCCTGAGTTGCCTTATAATCTGCGACGGCCCGTAGACGGTATTTCTTGATCCATAGACTGTCGAGCAACCACAGTGCTCCGCAGGCGCCAACTAGGCATACCAATACTAGTGAGAAATCTATATCCATTTCGTTCTAATCTATCGTTTATTTATACTGAATGAATTGCTTCGGCTAAAAGTAGTTACGATTAACTATCGACTTTCAGCACCGCCAAAAATGCTTCCTGCGGCACTTCCACGTTGCCTACTTTCTTCATGCGTTTTTTGCCCGCTTTCTGTTTTTCCAAGAGCTTCTTCTTACGGGAAATATCACCGCCATAGCATTTCGCTGTAACGTTTTTGCGTAGCGCCTTCACTGTCTGTCGAGAAACAATTTGCCCGCCTATTGCCGCTTGAATAGCCACATCGTACATCTGRCGCGGAATTAAYTCCTTCATCTTCTCCACYAGCGAACGGGCCTTCGACTGCGCATGGTCGCGGTGAACAATAATTGCGAGSGCATCTACCTTATCGCCGTTAATTARAATATCYAAACGCACCAGCTTCGCTTCTTGAAARCGYTCGAACTGATAATCGAGAGAGGCGTAACCACGGCTCGTCGATTTTAGTTTATCGAAGAAATCGAGCACAACTTCGCTCATGGGCAATTCGTAAGTCAGTGAGACTTGCTTGCCAATGAACTGCATATCTTTTTGTATACCCCGCCTCTGGACGCAGAGGGTTATCACATTGCCTAGATGTTCCTGTGGAACGAGAATATTCGCCTTCACTATAGGCTCACGCATCTCTGCAATAGAGGTTATTGGGGGCAGGCGCGAGGGGCTATCCACCTTGACTTCATCGCCGTTCTCTAACAACACTTCATAGACAACGGTGGGCGCCGTAGTAATGAGCGAGAGGTCATACTCGCGCTCTAGTCGCTCTTGGATAATTTCCATGTGCAGCATTCCCAGAAACCCACAGCGAAAACCGAAGCCTAGGGCATCGGAATTTTCGGGYTCATAMTGYAGAGAAGCGTCRTTCAATGTCAGYTTSGATAGYGCATCRCGAAARTTTTCAAAATCGTCTGAGGATACTGGGAAGAGTCCGGCATARACCTGTGGCTGTATTTTTCGAAAYCCYTCTAGCGCATCTACATCGGGAGTTTTTGCGAGCGTAATGGTGTCACCGACCGGYGCMCCCAGAATTTCCTTAATGCCGGCTACGATAAACCCAACTTCACCTGCCGCCAAAGAACTCGTCTCGGTACGCTTAGGTGTAAACACACCCACGCTGTCCACCACATGAGACTTACCCAAGGACTTCGCGATGATCTTATCACCCTTGTTAAGGGTGCCTGCCATGACCCTTACTAGAGAAACCACGCCTAAATAATTGTCGAACCAAGAGTCGATGATTAGCGCCTGCAAATCGGCGTCTCTGTCGCCCACCGGTGGYGGAATCTTGCTAATAATTTGTTCGAGGATATCRRTGACACCCAGRCCTGACTTCGCACTCGCGCAGACAGCYTCCGAGGCATCTATACCAATTATCTCTTCTATCTCTACGCGTACACGTTCGGGCTCTGCYTGAGGTAGATCCATCTTGTTCAATACAGGAATAACTTCGAGGCCCTGCTCTATTGCCGTATAACAAGTCGCAACGGACTGCGCTTCTACACCCTGCCCAGCATCCACGACGAGTAGCGCGCCCTCGCAAGCGGCAAGCGARCGTGATACTTCGTAGGTGAAATCTACGTGRCCGGGGGTGTCGATRAAATTCAGCTGATAGCGTTTGCCATCCAGYGCATCGTARTGCARCGTCACACTCTGCGCTTTAATAGTAATGCCGCGCTCGCGCTCAATRTCCAAGGTATCGAGGATCTGCACATCCATCTCRCGAGCGCTCAGTCCTCCGCAGGTCTGGATAAAACGATCGGCAAGCGTAGATTTRCCGTGGTCGATATGGGCGATAATTGAAAAATTTCGGATATGGCTTAAGTCAGTCACGAAGCAAATAGGTCACAGTAGGAGGAATTAGACAGGGTGAAATCAAGCGGGCAAGTCTACAGCAAATGAAACCAAGTGTCAGGAGAATTAGCGAGTTAAGCCGCGCAGAATCAGGCCTGCAAGCTGTGAGCTTACACAGCCTCAGAAGCCCATAGCCTTAGCGCTCGAGCTCCAACGCCAGAGTCGTGCCCTGCCCCTCGCGCACTATTCGAATAGGAACGAACCCCGAATCAGGCAAATTGCTGGCAACACTCGCAAATTTATCAGCCGAATCGATCTCCTGCCGATTGAGTGACACGATAACATCGCCAACCAGCAAGCCTGCCTCACGGCCAGGGCCTGAATTCAATTCTGCAATCTGCACACCGCTCAAGCCGGTAACTCTACGCAGTTCACCGCTCAGCTCGCTGACACGAAAACCGAGTGGATTAGCGCGTTCATGAATAATTTCCGGCTCGATGACTGGAACGCTATTGGTCGGCGAACTACCCAAAATTACCGTCAGGTCTCTGAGCTCGCCGTCGCGATAGACAAGTATCTTCGCCGCGGTACCTGGACGGTACTGGCCTACGTAGAATGGCAAATCGCTGAAATAGTCAATGTCATGCCCGTTGAATTTGAGAATAATATCCTCAATAAGTACACCGCCTGCCTCTGCCGGGCTGTCGATCTGCACATCATCGACGAAGGCGCCTCGCGGTCGTTCCATGTTGAAGATTTCAGCTAGTGCGTAATCGACCTCACGCATGCGCACACCCAACAGCCCACGCTCGACGGTACCGGTGTCACGCAGTTGCTCCATGACATTCACCGCCACATTACTGGGAATAGAAAAAGAAATACCGTTAGAGCCACCGGTACTGCTTAGAATCTGCGAATTGATACCGATGACATCACCGTCTAAATTGAAAAGAGGACCACCCGARTTACCCTGATTAATTGCAACATCCGTCTGGATGAAGGACATGTAGTTGTAGGTAGATCTTCCAGGCATTGAGCGCCCTTTCGCGCTCACGATGCCGGCGGCCGCCGAAAACTCCAAGCCAAATGGCGAGCCGATGGCTAGCACCCAGTCGCCTACACGGAGGCTATCGGAGTTACCGAACTSAACAAARGGCAAATCTGTCGCGTCCACCTTCAATAAGGCGAGATCGGAGGGTTCATCGAGTCCTATGACCCTRGCGTCATAGACTCTTCTATCATTAAGAGTGATCTGTATTTCATCGGCGTCAGCGACAACATGATTGTTTGTCATGATGTAGCCGTCACTGGAAATCACAAAGCCCGACCCTACGGCACCGCGCTGCCGCTGCTCTGGCAACCCTTCGATGTCGAGGTCTGGCTCCTGACCTGGATTTAGTCGTCGCAATAATTCTTCGATCTCATCGTCGCCAATGRCACTGCGGYTGGAGACACGYCTGATGGTTGAAATYTCAACRATYGACGGCGCRTTATTTTCAACAAGATCGGCAAAATTTGGCAGGGCTGCTTGAGCATAGCTGCTGTTGCTCGCCGATAGGAATAAGGCAACCGCAAAACCGATCGATGACAATTTGAGGCTGGCCTCACTAAGAGTTCGCATAAAGAATTTCCGCGTCTATGAAATACTGCACAGGCTGACTCTTTGAGCCGAACTCGACCAAAGGTGAGCCTGAATCGAGGCAATACTTTAACACAACGGCAAGGCAAGCATACAAGCGGCAAGCTCGGAGCTAGAGGGGCTTTAGGAAGAGGGTTTTAGGGCTTTGCCTGCAAATCGTTGACTAGACGGTACAGCGGTGAATCCTGAATATGCTCAATACGCACYGGCTCCTCATCGTCGATMSTCAGGCTCTCAATGTATTGACGCACGATACCACCATCGACCAAGACCGCTCCATCGGCGCTAGCGTCGGTCAGCAGCGTCGTTGTTGCTAGCGATAGAGTGGCTGGCGATTCACTATTTTCAGCAGATTGATTGGCGATAGCAGGAACAGYAGAAGTGCCGCTATCCARRTTTACCTGCACGGCAACTAGGAATACGRCGGCCACGGAGGCGGCGATTGCMAACTTGGCAAYGCCATCTCTCCAAGAAAACTGAGCTGGCGCTACAGGGACTGCCGATAACGGGGCTTCTTGCTCGATCTGTGCAGCGATGCGCTGGCTTAGGCTCGCACTCACGGGCTTTATAGATTCATGGAGCGCAGACTGAACCAGAGAGTAACGTTCCCAAGTCTCCAGCAAAGTCGGGTCCTGTTCACAAGATTTTAGAAAGCGACGCAATTCCAAGTCATCTGCCTCGTTATCGAGTAATGCAGATATTGTCTCGCGACTATTCTCTGAGTCGATCTGGCTCATTGAGCACCCCTGTAATTCTTCGATCTTGCCTAATTAAATTTTAATCCAAATACTGTGCCGGATTAGTGCCTTTACCTGTCGCTCTATTCGAGTAAATCCTTAATCTTTTTATCAATCGCTTCTCTGGCTCTAAAAATACGCGATCTAACTGTACCCACTGGACAATCCATGACTTCGGTAATGTCTTCGTAGCTCAGCCCTGAAAACTCGCGGAGCGTAAACGCCGTGCGCAAATCTTCCGGTAAATCTTCTATCGCCTGATCTATCGCCAATTTTAATTTGGCGGTGGCCAGCTTACTCTCAGGATTCTCAATCTCCCGCAATACGCTGCCTACTTCACTCTGCTCCGCATCTTCTACTTCTACGTCACTAGCTGGTGGTCTTCGCTTCCGTGAGACCAGGTAATTCTTCGCCGTATTTACCGCTATACGGTACAACCACGTGTAGAAAGCGCTATCGCCACGAAATAGAGGCAGTGCTCTATACGCTTTAATAAAGGCTTCTTGGCAAACATCTTCAGCCTCATGCGAATCGTGGATGAAACGCCCTACTAGGGCCGATACTCTGTGCTGATAACGCAAAACCAATAGGTTAAATGCGTTTTTATTGCCGCTTAACACCCGGTCAACTAATTGTTGATCCGTATCCTCTGACATCTGTTCCAACTCCGTTATTGCTGGCGTTCTACGTCGACACTACAAGGAACAAATGCATTCATTCACATCGATAGACAACGTCTATCTGCAAAAGTTCTTGAAAAGAAGCAAATTATGACAGCTTTATGCAATACAGATGAGTCCTAACCATTATTAGGCTAGAGATTTTCAGTGTAAATGTGCAAGAATCCTCGCTCGATCGGCTGTAAGCGAAACATCTTGCCGGCAATAATCTTAGCAGGCGCAATTTTTTTCAACTCATCAATGACAATAAAAATCAATTAATTCAATTAGTTGAAATGATTTTATGAACTCCTCAACAACTCAAAACCAACTTCAATTCGATATCTTGATCATTGGCAGCGGTGCGGCCGGCCTCACGCTTGCCCTGAAAACGGCAGACTTTGCTCGCGTAGCCGTACTTAGCAAGGGCGACCTCAATCAGGGAGCCACATTCTATGCACAGGGCGGCATCGCCGCCGTATTAGATGAAACCGATAGCATTGAGTCACATGTTGCGGACACGCTTGCGGCCGGTGTAGGCCTGTGCCATGAAGACATAGTTCRGCATATCGTCACCGAGAGYGCTGAATCRGTAAAGTGGTTGGTSGAGCAAGGCGTCCCCTTTACCACGAAGAGAAGCGCCGAGYCTGGCGAGAACAAATCGATSTCAGCAGAGCTGAGTTCCTTGCATYTAACGCAAGAAGGCGGGCACAGCAARCGCCGCATTATCCATGCTACCGATGCAACCGGAAAGGCGGTGTTCGAGACGCTGTCCMGGCGCGCTCAAGCGCACCCAAACATCGAGCTACTGGCCGATTGTACTGCTGTAGATCTKGTGACACAAAAGCGAAAAGACGGGTCTGSGAGCGTCTGCGTAGGYGCCTAYGTATTAAACYTRGAATCGGGCAGCGTAGACCTCATCAAGAGCAARTTTGTCGCTCTAGCAACCGGTGGAGCCAGCAAGGCTTAYCTGTACACCACAAAYCCTGATGGAGCGAGTGGCGATGGCATCGCCATGGCTTGGCGCGCAGGCTGCCGCGTGGCYAATATGGAATTCAATCAATTCCACCCAACCTGCCTATTTCACCCTCATGCCAAGTCATTTCTCATTACTGAGGCGCTGCGCGGCGAAGGGGCCACCTTAGAACTACCTGATGGCAGCCGGTTCATGTCCAGCTTCGATAGCCGTGAAGAGTTAGCACCACGAGACATCGTTGCCCGCGCCATCGATCATGAGATGAAGCGACTCGGCTGCGACTGTGTCTATTTGAACATCACACACAAACGCGCTTCGTTCATAACCGAGCACTTCCCTACTATTTATACGCGCTGCCTAGAATTCGGCATCGATATAACAACCGATAGAATCCCCGTCGTGCCTGCCGCGCATTACACCTGCGGGGGCATCATGGTGAACAAGGACGGCGCAACCGACATCGAGCATTTATACGCGATAGGCGAGACCAGCTTTACTGGCCTGCACGGCGCCAATCGCATGGCCAGCAATTCCCTGCTCGAGTGCTTTGTTGTGGCGTTCGGTGCCGCAAAAGACATTCAGAGTAAAATTGCGTCCACGTTCCATRGCACAGAGATCGATGCCTGGGACGAGAGCCGAGTTAGAAAATCTGATGATGAGGTGCTCGTATCTCACAACTGGGATGAGCTACGTCGCTGYATGTGGGATTTTGTCGGCATCGTGAGAAACGATGAGCGCCTGCACAGAGCAGARCGGCGTATTAATAACTTGCGAGAAGAGGTCCAGGGYTACTACATCAAACACCGCGTCACAAAAGATATGCTGGAACTGCGGAATCTAGCACTCGTATCCAAATTGATCATTGCCTGCGCCATTCGGCGCAAAGAAAGCCGAGGCCTGCATTTCACGCTAGACTATCCGCAGCCGCAGGCGAACCCCACTGACACGATTCTAGATCCATCCACYTTCGACTAAGCTTCKATNCTATSTAYMTRYCTRCYTAWYTRTYTRCTTAACTGTTTGCTTAGTTCGCAGCTAAGCCACTAGGCAGATCGAAACGCAGATAGCGCCGCAAACGCCTCGCTTCACTACGCTCCAAGCTATCCGGCCACAACACCAGATGAACGGCTCTGGTTGAGCCCTTCTCAGGCTCAGGACGGAAACTTAGCACCAGCAGAAACTCACTAAAATAGACCACTCTTGGTAGCTGCATTTCCCTTAGCTTCCCAAAGCGGCTCAAGCTAGCGGATTGCTGGCCAATAATGAGTTCGGGTTTTARCCGCTGCCAGGTGCCCCGCCTGGTCACAGYGAACATTTGGAATTGATCTCGAAGATAGACCAGGTAACTCACCAGCACCGCAATTACGATTGCAAATTCTAAGCMGATCAACAACTCGGCAAGCAACACAGATATTGCCGCTATGAGATGACAGGCACTCACAAAGCCGAGCTCGAAGAGCGACCAACGCAGATTACATTTGATCATGGTTATTTTGCTTATTTTCGCTATTTAGTCGACAACTGCTTTGAAGGCTAATGCTCCTGCCATAGGGTCCCTTTCCCCTGCTTAAGCCTAGTACTAGCGGTTATTGTGCGCCAGTATCTGGCGAATAATAGGTACGAAGCGTGGATCGTCAGGTGCACTGCGCTGCATCAGCCAAGTAAACAGATCCTGATCTTCCTCTTCAAGCAGCTCGACATATAACATTTGATCTGGGCGGGAGAGCGACTCGAAGACTTCCGTCGCGAAGGGAACAAGTAGTAAATCCAACTCCAGCATGCCACGACGACTGTGCCAAAATATTTCGTGCTTATTGAATTCTTGCATTTAGTCGCCATCTAATTGAGTAAGTCGCCGAGTCATTCGGCTGTGATCAATTATGCGGAAATTCGCTCACACTTGCGACAGCCGCTTTATGAAACACTGCAATCGAGTATCATCCTTACCATGCAAAACAGTATTTATTCACTTAACACCCACGAATTCATCCGCATCAGTGGCGCAGACAGAATTAGTTTCTTGCAGGGCCAGCTCAGCTGTAACACCGAGCTACTCTCCGCTGACCGCAGCYTAACCGGCGTACTGTGTAACCTCAAAGGCCGTGTCATMGCAGACTTTCGACTCGTYGAAGTTGGTGARRRCATARTCATGCAATGCGCGGCKGGCATGGCGGAAAAAATACTCGAGACCTTRAGAAAATACGCTGTTTTTTCAAAGGTCGAGCTCTCTAAGCTGGAARRTAACAACRATTCCRCACCCRTCGCTCTTGGCATTATCGGCCAAGGGATRGAAGAGGCWCTCTCCATCCTCGGCYTGRAYCTGCCTGAAAAYACCAACKGTGTGAGTTCGTCTGAGACTAGTTCCGTTGTTCGGRTTGCCGGTCTTAGTGAGCGCATCGAAATATGGATGCACACTGAAGCGGCAGCMGAGCAATTGCTARCTGCGCTAAAARYGGAAAAARGCRCTGACMTCGAACCTTGGCTCAGAGCAGACATTGAAGCGGGAATCGTCCACGTAACGCCGACACTAAGCGAAGAATTCACACCYCAAYTACTTAAYTATGACCTATCGGGCTTAATCGACTTCAAGAAGGGCTGTTACACCGGCCAGGAGATCGTGGCMCGCATGTTCTATCGMGGAACGGCGAAGCGCCGCCTACAATTAGCCAGCTGTARCCACTCGATAAGTGAATCTAGCAAGGTTGCMGTRCGRGCCRRTGAAGRCTCCGRGGAAGATATCTTAGYTTTCAGTAATGCKARGGGARGCGAAKCTCTGYTGTTAGCTGTCTTACCAGTGCAGATGGTTGATTCARCAGAGCCCATGACACTCTCTGATAACGCTGAATCGAAMRTCYGYATCCARAARCTGCCGTACATGATGGANTGAAGRGYAAMSMGCTGGCTAGAGAATGCTCTCGTTCTGGTTACTGAAAGACTCCCAGAGGCTATCCATTCCAACAAAATTCATATTTTCCATCATTTGAATAAGGTCAATACGGCGCTCAACTTCTTCTTCTAGGATTTCTTCATTCGCCAATATTTTCTTATTTAGCAGGATAGCATCGCCCACACCCATCAAGTACAGAAGTGCGCCTGACTCATCGTTCACACTACGGACGTGAATAGAGCTCACCCCGTATGTAGAAATCTTGTTTAGACACTCTTCTCTATTGCTTATTCCCATAGCGAATTCGATAGGTATCAACCCATCGCGTATCGCATCACTAGATTCGCTGGCTAATTTTGTCCGATATTCCTTCATATTGACCACGTTGCTCATGACACTTTCCTTATTACGTGCTGCCTCGAATGCTAATGGAGCTCTTCTAGGTTCTAGATACTTCTCTAGGTACTTCAGGAAAATTCACTGTGTCGCTAGCCGACTCAATGGTTTTCCCCTGAAAAGCTGATAAGAGATTCTGTCCTCAAGGGAGAATGCCGGTCAATACATAGGATTAACAAAGGGAAATTAATTGGAAATTTGATATAGCACATACTGATAAATGCAAAATTCAGGCGAATTTCACATTTGGAACACTGTTTTTCTAAGGAATATCGGATGTGAAACTAGGGAGTATTTTCCTGCTAATTTCGTGGGATTCCGGAATGGGTAAATTTACCGGGGAAGCGGGTAAATATTAAGGCCAATCTCATCACTTGTTAGTTACTAACCGTCTTGTAGGAAAATTCGTACAAATCTTGCTGATTCATTCCCTACTTACGCCTTCCTGCCCCCTTCTACTCCCTTTCTACTACGACAGATTAGTTAATTTACTATAGCGGAAATTCATCTGGCTCATGATTCATAATGCCATCAATGTGAAGC
>JAESUV010000159.1 GCA_016762975.1 Gammaproteobacteria bacterium
ATTTAGTAACCAACGCCGTTCTAGTTTACCATCGTGTGTCGCTCCAGATGGAGTGATTGATTTTGAAATTCAGTGACGAAATTCAAAAACATTTGGATGATTCTTAATAAGATTAATCAATACAGAAAGGGGAGTAAGAATGCGCAGAACATTTCCAAGTAAGCGCAAGGCGATTACCATTGGTGTAATCCTTGCAGGGCTAGCTACTCCGGTAGTTGCCCAAGATGGTGAGATTGAAGAGGTCGTAGTAACTGGCTCATTCATTCGTGGCTCCGCTATTGACGCACCATCACCGGTGCAGATAGTGGATAGAGCAAGCATCGAGGCGCAGGGTGCCGCGATTATCTGGGATGTGATCAAGAACTTGGAAGTGAACTCCGGTTCATTTACAAACTCCGGTTCTGGTGAACGATCTCAGACAGAAGGTACAGCGCAGATTAACTTGCGTAACTTAGGTGAGAACTCCACACTCACGCTAATCAATGGCAAGCGTATGGCCCCAGCGGCCGCAACCACAACCACAGGTGGTGAGTTTGTCGATATTA
Source organism: Gammaproteobacteria bacterium (assembly GCA_016762975.1). Lineage (GTDB taxonomy): Bacteria > Pseudomonadota > Gammaproteobacteria > Pseudomonadales > Pseudohongiellaceae > UBA9145. The sequence goes on from JAESUV010000159.1 coordinate 546, forward strand.
ATTCTATTCCTTTGGTAATGACCGAACGCGTTGAAATACTTACCGACGGTGGCTCTGCGCTTTACGGTGCTGACGCCGTTGCCGGTGTTGTGAACATCATCATGCGTACCGATTTCGAAGGCCTTGAACTGTACGGTGATATTCAAGGTGTTGAGTCTGAGAGCGGTGCCTATGACCAAACTGTCAGTGGTATTTGGGGTTGGGCGAGCGACGACGGCGATACGCACTTTGTTATATCTGCTGAGCGCTTCGAGCGAGATAAGGTGTCAGCATCATCTGCTAACTTTATCGATGAGAATACTCAATTTACTGCGCCAGTTTCCACTCTTGGTAGCCCAGTTGCCGTTGCGTCTTTTGGTGCAAATACTAACCCTGCCTATTTCAGGGGCGATATTGTCGCCGACAACCTCGCCAATGGCGGCAACGGCAATGCCGTCTTCTCTGACCCCCTTTGTACTACCCAAGCTGGCCTAACGGGGTTGCCTTACTTTGTGGGTAATCTGCGAGAAGAAGTCGGTGAACGTGGTGGTACCTGTAACGAAGATGTTGAGCGGTTTAATTTCATCTCACGAGACACGGAGCGCAGTAGTTTCGCAATGGCCTTCGATCATACGTTTAGCGAAGCGGCGGAATTCTATTCCTTCGTTAACTATTCTGAGAATAAAATCATTCTCGAAGGCGGTGGCCTAAACAACACCGGTGGTTCAGCTGCCACTCGTGGACCTACAGTATTCTTGGCGCAGCCAGGTGCTTATACTCGCAGTGCTGCCTTTGGTGGCAATGCGATTGGTCAGACGATGGAATTGGGTTTCTTTGCCGATCAAATCGGTTTGACTCGTCCCACTGCCGCTGGCATGCCGAATGCGCCAGTGAGTATGGCCAATGGTGGACCCAATATTGCCTTTCTTTCAAATGCACGAGATGGAATTCCTAGAGATGGACGGCGTTCAAATTCCACAGAGACGAATTCGACTCTGGTACAAGCCGGTCTAAAAGGTGATTTCGATTACATGGATCGTGCTTGGAACTACGATGTCAGTGTTTCCTGGAGTGCTACGAGTAATGAGCAAGAGTACACAGTGCACAACCGCAGAAACACGGAGCTAGCAGCGAATGGTCTTGGCGGACCAGGCTGTACACCTAACGGCGTAGAGAATTTCGACTTCGCTGGACAGCCGGGCCCTTTCGGTGGTGCTGTGCCTCAGGCATGGGACTTCTTTAATGCTGGCTACACCCAGACATTTTTCCCGGGCTTTGTATTACATAATCGTGAAACTCTGTCTCTAGCACTGACCAGTAACAACCAAGGTCAGGGCGGGTGTGAGTTCTACAACCCATTCTTAAGCTCACAGACAGGCGGCAACGTAGGGAATTCTCCGGAATTGCTAGATTGGATGACCGAGAGAGTATTGCGTGCAGATAAGCGTAACAAGCTCATGGTTTTCGATGCCCTGGTCGGTGGCGAGTTCATGGACATGGCAGGTGGAACAGCGGCGGTTGCTTTCGGTGTTCAGTATCGTGAGCGAAATACCACTTCGCGCGCACCTGAGGTCAGCTTCCCAGGTTTGCCTAATTCGATTCTTAGCTACGACAGTGCTGGCGTTCCGGATCAATTCCATTACGTGAGCAATAACTTCGAGTGTTCGGCATGTATATTCAACTTCGATAATACTCGCGATACCAGTGCGGCATTCATCGAATTGTCTCTGCCTTTCATCGAAAACGTTGAGACTCAGATCGCAGTACGTTATGAGGATTACGGCGGCAATATCGGTAGCGAAGTTTCTCCGAAAATTGCCATGAGCTGGCGTCCAATGGAAAGCCTTATCGTTCGCGGTTCATTCTCGCAATCATTCCGAGCGCCGAATATCGATATCATCGAGCAGGGCTTGGAATCAGGCAGCGTCAATTTCAAAGATCCTATTTCGAACCAGGCGGTTCGAGCTGGTTTGCTTCCTGCAATTGTCCAAAACGGTGAAACCGAGCAGGCCTTTACTTTGGGTGGGCCTGCGCCGAATGTGGGTAACGAATACGCAGATACTTTCAGTGCCGGTTTTATCTGGACTCCAGGTGGCCGTTTGGAAGGTTTGAGTGTTCAGGCCGATGCATGGCGTTTCGAAGTGAGCGACCGAGTTCTTCCTCAGCCGCCTATCTCTGCCGTTGCACCTGAAATTGTTGCGTTCAACGCTGTCGTTGGTGATCCAAACAACTACATCTTGAACGATTCGATTTCTAGCGATTCTCCAGTGCTAGATGTGGCGTGTAATCCTAACGACTTGGAATCTCAGTTCGGTAGAGATTCAGCAGAGCGTCTAAACTGTGTTGTTAATCCAGACCTATACGCCGTTGGTAGTACAGGCTTCGGCATTAGCCGTTCAGCACGCAGCGAGTCGGCGGACTTGATCACACTGACATTGTCAGCGATCAATGCCGGTGAGATCGAGGCAGACGGTGTCGATGTGAAGCTAGGCTACGATTGGGAGAACGATTGGGGCCGATGGCGCGCTAGTATGGATTACACTCACGTGAATCAATACAAGCTAATCGGTGTTCCCGGTCTTGAAGAAGGCCTTCTGGATACGGGTAAATTCGATGCTGCCGGTACCACTGGCGACGGGCTACTCGTGCGTTCACTGCCTGACAACAAGGGTAACTTAACTCTTACTTGGCAGCGCGATCGTCACGGTGTAACTATTACCAACCGTCATATCGGTTCTTATCAGGATCTTGCCTATAACAACGTGGTACAAAATGCGAACCCATTGGTTAGATCTTTGGCTAGCACTAAGATCGATAGCTACGCTACTTGGGATATGCAGTATCGCTACTCCCATGATTGGGGTAACGCTAAATTAGGTACTACCAACTTCACCGTTGGTGTCCTAGATATGTTTGACGAAGAAGTTCCGCATCGTGAAACAACCGGCGGTAGCTTACGCTATGACGCAAACGTATTCGATCCTCGCGGTCGAAGACTGTACGCCCGAGCACTGTGGTCGTTCTAATTACTGACTAGTTTGGTAATTCGAAAAAACGGCGATGAGCAATCATCGCCGTTTTTTTTCGTCTTTTTTTTGACTAGAGAAAGTTGGTTATTAAGAGAAAGCTGGTTATTAGAAATTTCTGCGTGAGAAATTCACTAGCTTGAGATAGAGGTGTTACGTGGCAGGCTTCTGTCTCATCTCGAAGTTGAACGACATGCTAATGCGTTCTCGGTCAGATTGGTTTTGTGCGACGCCATGCTCTAACCAGGAAGGGAAGAGAAATAACTTACCTGGTTCCGGTGCTAGCTTGGCGTGGAAGGAATTTTCGGGCCGATTGCCATCCGCTGCCGGAGGCATCATCCAGCGAGCCATCCGTGGGTCTTTAAAACCGATTGCTGGGCTTCCTGCATCGCTCTTCACATAGAAAACTCCGCTGATGTGGGAGTAGGGATGTAGATGCTCTGGATGGAAACTGTGTTTCGGATTAATGTTCGCGAATAATGCATTTATCACCGGCTGATAGTTTGTCGTATCCCAATGATGATCCCGCGCGTAATTCTGTGCGCACTGATGAAAAAATTTTACTAGCTCCGCTAGTTTGCTGTCGTTAAATAGCGTGCTCTTGGTGAAATAGGAGGTGTAGCCGCTGGGATACTGCTGTGCAGAAATTTTTCGACCTTCTTCGTCCTTGTCACGCATTGTCTCGACATAGGAGACGAGCTCATCCTCTTGTGCGGGAAACCCCGGATACCATGCCTCGTAGATAAGCGTGGGGAATAGAACTCGCAGTCCCGCTTTCTTCTGAGTGTTGTCGCTCATGCTAATTCCTTAGTCAATGATGGCTTGATAGACGCCGCTGCGTAGCTTGGCGTAATCGTCTAAGCCAGTGGCGGGAATGATCTGTGTTAGGTAGACGACGACTAGCTTTTCCACTGGATCTACCCAGTAGGTTGAGTGATAGGCTCCGCCCCAGCCGTATTCACCGACAGAGCCAAGGCTGCCTCGTGCACCTAAGTCGGTGACCACAGAGAAACCTAGCCCGAAGCCGGTACCGTTTCGAAAAGGGATGTCACCGAGGTGATTGGTAGTCATTAGTTCGATCGTTTTACGCGAGAGGATTCGCTCTCCGTTAAACTCTCCCCCATTCAGAGTCATCTGCAAGAACTTCGCGTAGTCGCTGGCAGTTGATAATAATCCCGCGCCACCTGAGAAGCTGACCTGGGGCCCATTGTCATACATGCCTTGGCTGCGCATGCCATTTTTCTCGGGTCTAGCCTCGATACCGCCGCCTGCTTTAGGGCGATACACGGTCGCAAGTCGGCCGCGTTTCTCTTCTGGCAGATAGAAGTGAGTGTCATCCATGCCCAGTGGCTCGAAGATCTCTTGCTTGAGAAAGCTGTTCAGATCCATCCCGCTCGCCTTTTCTATAACAGCACCAAGGATGTCGGTATTGTAGCCGTAGATCCAACGCTCGCCAGGATGCTCATCGAGAGGAAGGGAAGCCATGCGTGCGATGGTATCGGCTACTGGCTCATCGCGATCGGCGAAGTACCAACCCTGAAACCCTGCATCGATCCACTTATCGGCGGCGGGGCCGCTTCCGTAACTCATGCCACCGGTGTGGGTGAGTAGGTTACGTAGCGTGATAGAGCGCTTGGAGGGCTCGAGTTCGTAGCTGCCATCGTCGTTCATTACGGCAACTTGCATGTCGGCCCACTCGGGAATGTAGCGTTCCAGATTGTGGCTAATATCCAATGCGCCGCGCTCATGCAGAATCATAATGCCACTGCTGACGATCGCCTTGGTCTGTGAGGCAATACGAAACAGTGTGTCGTCCTGCATGGGAATGCCAGCCTCAATATCTTGCATGCCATTCGCGCTCGAATAGGCGATTTTTCCATTGCGTAGCACTATCACCACTTGCCCGGCTAATTGCTCATTGTCGACGTAGGACTTAAGTACCGCATCGAGGCGTTCTAGGCGATCCGATGACATGCCCAAGCGTTCAGGGCGTGCGCGATCAAAGTCGGCTGCCACGCTGACGGTAGCAAGCAGTAATAGAAGCAGCGTAGCGATAAGACGAATGGAAAATTTCCTCATGGATAGTTTCTCTCTAGTGATAGAAATGGGTGTACAGATTGAAACATTCTAGCTTTGATGGGGCGTGACAACTCTGTCTGTTGCAGCGATTATCAATGTTGGCCATTGTCCATGCAAGTAGTGATATTGAATCTAGTAGGCCTGCTTTTACGTTTTGTAACTGGTTGATAAATATGGGCTAATTTAAAATGAGTTTTAAATTGAGAGGGTTTCAGTTGACATCATTTTGACGCGAGCGCATTATCCCGCTCCTATGAATACACGATTTTATTTCTGGTGGCCTGAATCTACAGGTAGCCAGGAGAACAACCCTTAAGTTTTTCCCCGACGGCCACCAAGAGTTGTGGTGGTCTATTGCTCCTAAAAATACCCTGATCCCCTAGCTCTTACCGTCATTACGGATTAAGAGGATTTGGTAATGCCAACCAGTAATCACATTCAGTACCGCTGTGCTAGCGGTGTACAGGTTCGTCGTCTGACTTCGCAGCTGGACTATGCCTCGGCCATCGATCAGCTTGCGGACTCCTTAGATGAGTCGCCAGGGGTCTTGCTTGCGTCTAGCTTCGAATTCCCAGGCCGCTATACGCGTTGGGATATTGGCTTCGTTAATCCTCCGCTAAAGATAACTGGAAAGAATAGAAGTTTAGAGATCGCTGCTCTGAATGTGCGGGGAGAAATTCTTCTGCCTGAGGTTCACCGTGCATTGCAGAACTGTGCTGCCATTGCTTCGATGGATGCGACGCAGCAATCCATTCTAATTACAGTGAGTAATGAGCCAGAAGAGTTTGCTGAAGAGATGCGCAGCAGAAAGGCGAGCCTCTTCTCCGTGCTTCGAGAAATTGTGTCGTGCTTTTCGAGCCCCAGTGACCCCTACCTAGGTYTRTTCGGTGCCTTCGGCTACGACCTGACATTTCAGTTCGAAGATGTCATGCGCCATCAAACGCGTAGTGATGACGACAGAGATTTGSTGTTGTATCTGCCGGATCAAATYACGGTGTCAGACCACCGTATCGAGAAGACRYTYTGTTATAGCTATGAWTTTATCTGTAGGGCTTGGGATTCTRATAAGTTTWCCGAGACCACGGGTGGATTYCGCCGTAGYGGTTCACGYGACGCCTATGTRCCGGCAATWGAAGTTGAGAAAGRYTGTGATCATATTGARGGWGAATATGCGCAGCAGGTCGAGAAGGCGCTGGACTATTTTCGCCGYGGAGACCTGTTCGAGGTCGTTCCCGGTCAAGTYTTCTTTGAGCCTTGCAAMGACAGCCCCGCAGCCGTGTTCAAGCGACTCAAGCAGAGTAATCCGTCACCCTATGGCGCGCTAATGAACCTTGGCGAGCAGGAATATCTAGTTGCCGCCTCGCCGGAGATGTTCGTTCGTGTAGACGGCAGTCAGATCGAGACCTGCCCTATATCAGGCACCATTAAACGCGGCATCGATGCGCTCGATGATGCAAATCAAATAAAGACGCTGCTAAATTCTGATAAGGATGAATCGGAATTGTCGATGTGCACCGACGTCGATCGCAATGATAAATCGCGAGTCTGTGAGCCTGGTTCGGTTCGTGTGGTAGGGCGCAGACAAATCGAAATGTATTCGCGGCTTATTCATACGGTCGATCATGTGAAGGGAATATTGAAGCCAGAATTCGACGCTCTCGATGGATTCTTGGCCCACACCTGGGCGGTGACGGTAACAGGTGCGCCAAAGCTTGCCGCCATGCAGTTCATCGAACAGAATGAGAAATCGCAACGTCACTGGTACGGTGGCGCGATCGGGCATATTGGCTTCGATGGCAATCTGAATACGGGGCTCACCCTGCGAACGATCCGCATCAAGAATGGCATCGCAGAAGTTCGAGCGGGCGCAACCTTGCTGATCGATTCCGACCCCGTTGAAGAAGAGCTGGAGACACGCTTGAAAGCCTCGGCCTTGATCGATTCCATTCGCGGCATTTCTAAGTCAGCCTTAAGCGGTGCGGATAAGGTGTTCAGCAGTCAAGAGGGTGTAGGCATTCAGGCGCTGATGGTCGATCATCAGGATTCCTTTGTGCATAACCTAGGTACCTATTTCAGGCAGTGTGGCGTTAATGTGCTGACTCTTCGGCCAGCGGCTGCGCGCAAGTATTTACAAAGCAATAGTGTGGATTTGGTAATCCTCTCGCCAGGCCCGTCTACTCCAAATCATTTTTCCATGAACGAGACCATCGAAGCGGCGCTATCAAACTCGATTCCACTATTTGGTGTCTGCCTTGGCCTGCAAGGGCTGGTTGAATACTTCGGTGGGGATCTTGAGGAATTAGGCCATCCAATGCACGGTAAGCAGTCGGATGTAAGCCATGATTCAAGCGAGCTATTTGCGGACATCGAGTCGCCGTTCGCTGCTGGACGCTACCATTCACTCGTAGCAAAGTCCGTTCCAGAGTGTCTGCGTGTTACAGCTAGGACCCAGGACGGCAATGTAATGGCGATTCAACATACAAGCCTTCCCATTTGCGCCGTGCAGTTTCACCCTGAATCGATAATGAGCCTGCGTAATGCGGTTGGGCACGTGCTCATTCGCAACGCTGTAAAATTGGTAGCGCAGCAGAAGTTGATTCAGGGGCAGGGTAACTAGGTGGAACTGTAGCCGAATAGCTTATAAGTTGTCTTCGAACCAGATTGCGAGGCGGCGGCCTGCTAGGGCGAGGCGCATGCGTGCGTGATATTCCATTGTAGCGACATAGTCATTGTTTAGATTGAACTCGCGCAGTGGCTGGTTGGATCTGTTGGTGCGCGCAATCGCCGACTTCATTTCGGTGGTATAGACCGTGTTGAGCAGTAGTGCTCGACTCTCCTTCATCCAGAGCGACCAATCTCCATCGTCTTGTTCATCCATTCTTTCCAGTGTCGTAGAATGCTGTGCTAGTACAGCCTTAAGATTGGAGTTTACCCCGCCGCCGCTCAGGGCCCTGTCCCAGCGTGCGTGTAAATTTCTGCCATCGGTATCGATGCCGTTTCCGCCACGATCTCCACTTGAAAATTGCTTCGCGGAATACAGTGACCCTACGTGCAGCGGTTGATGAATATCACCCACTAGATGCAAGACCCAGCACAGGGCGATTGCACGTTGCCCCATTGGGGTCTGTGAGTTGGCGAGTAGGGCAGTATTGAAGTCCAGAGCGTTCATCACATTATCTACGTTCGCTTCCGAGGACACGTCTTTAGCCGGTCGTCCTGCGATATCCTCGAAAGGGGAAATGCCAATGTAGGTGTTGCCTTGACTGTCGGCTTGACCGCGCAGCCATGCGCCATCAACGTAGTGCCAGTTGGCACGGTGGTATTTTTCTCGCTCAGATYCCGGTAAGCCTCGGGTGATATCTGGCCAGAATGCGGCCTGTCCTAGTAGCCAAYTGAGACGRCCTTCGTCATTACCAYGAACGATAGAGGYGGGYATTYGTTCCACGAAGTCTTGTTGRAAACGCGGATGATGGGCTAGGATTCGCAGYAGYTCGGTTTTCGAGTCGTCGCTTAGATAGTGAGWGGCGATAGCCGCAGAAAGGCGGTGACCTACAGMGTCCCAAGCGAAGGAAYTGTGCATGAACCCCGACGCGAGAGTTGCGAATAGGACTACGAATAGATAGTTACGGGAGCGGGTCATGAAATGCTACTCGTAGTGACGGAGGTTCACAGTTTAGGACTTTGCAGACAATTCGACCAGAGCTGTCCTAGACTTCCAACCATTCAGACCTGACATCGTCTGCTTGCAGTAAGCTGGCTGGCGTTCCTTCATAGACAATCTTACCGTGTCCCATCACATAGAGGCGATTAGAAATCTTGAGGGCGATTGACAATTTCTGCTCCACTAATAAGATTGATACGCCTCGTTTTGCGATTTCCTGTAGCAATTTTGCTAGTTGCGCGACAATCTTCGGGGCTAGGCCTTCGGTAGGCTCATCGATCATGATCATGTCAGGGTCGCCCATCAATGTGCGGCACATGCACAACATCTGCTGTTCGCCACCGCTGAGCGCTCCGCCAGGAACATCGGCGCGCTCGGCCAAATTTGGGAACATGCTAAACATTTCCTCGATGTTCCAGCGACCCTGGGGCTGGTTCGATTTCATGCCGAGCACAAGATTTTGCCGGACAGTCAGTGTCGGGAAAATATCGCGATTTTCCGGAACATAACCCAGCCCTAAGTGTGCGATTTCAAAACTCTTCTTGCCGGCAATCTCGATGCCTTTGAATAGGATAGAACCTTGTGGCTCAACCTCGCCCATGAGGGTTTTGACAGTCGTGGAGCGGCCGACACCGTTACGCCCGAGCAGGCTGACGATCTCGCCCTCGGCAACGTTAAAGTTGACGCCTTGCAGAATGTGGCTCTTGCCGTAGAAGGCATGAAGATCGTTGACTTTAAGCACTGTGCACCTCTCCAAGATAGGCTTCTTGAACTTTGGCGTTGGAGCGAATGTTTTTGGGTTCGTCTGTTGCTATTACTTCGCCGTATACGAGGACTGAGATGCGGTCCGCCACGTCAAAAACGATATTCATATCGTGCTCGACCATGATTAGCGTCTTGCCTTTAGTTATTTTGCGGWTMAGTTCGACGGCATTYTCCGCCTCGCTGTGRCTCATGCCCGCAACTGGCTCATCSAACATAATAAGTTCCGCACCGCTGGCGATGGCRATGCCTAGCTCTAACGCTCTYTGCTCTGCGTAGGCGAGTTCTCCGGARGGAAACTTTGCCTTGTCAGCTAGASYGATCTGTTCGAGTACATGCATGGCCTCATCGTTCAATGCTGTTTGCCGTCCTAGCAGGTGCCAGAARGAATAACGGTAGCCTTTTGACCAKAATAAGGCRCAACGAATATTTTCGAATACGCTCATGCGCGGGAATATATTGGTAACTTGAAAGCTGCGCGCGAGKCCCATTCGGGCAATCTCATAGGGCGGCTTGTTCTCTATCTGTTCTTCCCTGAAGCGTATGCTGCCRGCGGTTACGTTGTAGCGTCCGCTAATGAGRTGAAAGAGTGTCGATTTACCGGCTCCGTTGGGGCCGATGATKGCGTGCTTTTCCCCCTCGACTATGTCGAGAGAGACGCCGCGAATAATTTCCGTTACACCGAAGCTCTTYTTYACATCAACTAGAGAGAGAATGGCCATRGGCTAAGCSTCTTCTTCCTTTGGAGCCGCATTGGCGGACTCCCAGGCGTCATTYAGTTGTGTTAGAGACTTCTTAACKRCATAGAAGGCTCCTGCAGCAATGGCGAGAAGAGCGATCCAAGTAATTGGGCTGGCGGGAWTCARCGCGAGGCCAAGATAGTGAAAAACCTCGTCTTCTGTATGACTCATCTCAATCAGTGCGATGACACATAGCGCGAATAGCAGTGCAGGGATGCCGGTGATGATGTAAGGCTTGACTAGCATCTTCATGTTGCCGCGAACCCAGGCGAGCTGATGCATCATGATA
>JAESUV010000160.1 GCA_016762975.1 Gammaproteobacteria bacterium
GAAACGCGTTAAGCATCCAAGTGAAATCGTCAATGTTGGTGATGAAATCCAAGTTAAAGTATTAAAATTCGACCGTGAGCGTACTCGTGTATCTCTAGGTATGAAGCAGTTAGGCGAAGATCCATGGGTAGCAATTGCTAACCGTTATCCAGAAGGCTCTAAACTTACTGGTCGCGTAACTAACTTAACTGACTACGGTTGTTTTGTTGAAATTCAAGAAGGCGTTGAAGGTTTAGTTCACGTTTCTGAAATGGATTGGACTAACAAAAACATCCATCCATCTAAAGTGGTTAACTTAGGCGATAGCGTTGAAGTTAAAGTTGTGCGCGTTGATTTGGATGAGAAGAAGATCGATCTACAGATGGTTGGTTTGAAGCAGTCGGCCAAAAATTTCGGCAAGACGAAAGCAAAAAAGACGGAATCTAAAAAAGCGCAGTCRAAGAAAGAAAAATACACCAAGAAGAAAACAGATTCCACGAAMAAGCCGAAGCCYTCTAAGAAATTGAAGCACAAGAAGCGYCAAGCGACAGCGGAGTCTAAATCTGGGAAAGGTAAAGTCACTGGCACAAAAAAMCCAGRCTCGGRAAAAAGCACTTCAACAGCGAAACCCCAAAAGAAACCTTCGGCTAGGCGCAGCAAGAAACCGAATGCGAAGCCCAAAGCATAACGAGAGCCGCGACGATCACAATGAAGAACAAGCAAGACAATCAGGAAAAAGTTATCGGCATTCATGCGGTCTCCGAGTTACTTGCTCAGCGGCCGGAGAAAATAAAGCGGCTGCTAATTCAGAGCGGCCGAAACGACAAGCGTATCAGTGACATTCGGGAACAAGCGGCTGCTGCGAATGTCGYGGTAGAAGAKCTYAGTAAGGAAGCCTTCGAGAGAGAATTCGAAGGCGTGCAYCAGGGTGTCGCTGCCGTCGCGGACTTCGAAAACAGCACYCTGTCAGAAAAAGRTCTGTTCGAGWTGCTGAAGGGCCTAGACCATCCACCTYTAYTGCTGATACTGGAYGGTGTTACCGATYCTCATAACCTAGGGGCRTGCATACGCAGCGCRGATGCGGCGGGCGTCGATGCCGTGATCATCCCTAAGGATAACTCCGCGAGCCTGAACGCTACAGTACGCAAGGTGGCCTGCGGGGCAGCTGAGACGGTCAATCTCGCCACGGTGACGAACCTAGCTCGATGTCTGGACAAGCTGAAGGAAGAGGGCATCTGGCTCGTAGGTGCCGCCGACCAGGCTGACAGCTCCCTCTATGATCAAGATTTAGGCGGCGCGATAGCACTGATCATGGGCTCGGAGGGCAGCGGCCTGCGCCGGTTGACTCACAAGAGCTGCGATTTTCTGATATCTATCCCCATGGCGGGCGCTCTCAGCAGTTTAAACGTGTCCGTGGCGACGGGCGTCTGCCTGTATGAGGCTCAAAGGCAACGGAATATTAGTACGGCTTAGGTGGCAAGTTAGTGGTGCTAGTCGGGCCGCGAGCAATAAAATAGGCAAAAATGGCCAATTTTCTGTGAATAGCCCTCTCTAAGCATCACTAAAGCTTGCATCCCCCACGTAGAATCCCTAGAATTCCCCCTCGTTTTTATCTGCGGGGCTAGTTCCCGTAGCTACATAACTCCTTGTCTTACCGCGCACATCAGTGCTGAGGAAGGCATTAACCCAGAAGGAGTCTCTATGAGACACTATGAAATTGTATTCTTGGTGCATCCCGACCAGTCAGAACAGGTCTCAGGGATGATCGAGCGCTATACTCAGTTGATGAATGACAGCGGTGGTCAGATTCACCGATTGGAAGACTGGGGCAGACGCCAACTCGCCTACCCAATAAACAAAATCCACAAAGCGCACTACGTACTCATGAACATCGAGTGCAACGGCGAGGCTTTGGAAGAACTTACTACTCTATTTCGCTTTAATGACGCGGTTATCCGTAACCTGGTTATTAAGACTAAGGCGCCTGTAACGGAAGAAACTTTTATTCTGAAAGGCGAGCGCGAAGGCAAAGAGCGCAAGCAACGTGCTGAGCAGAAGCGCAAGATGGAAGATGATGCAGCAGCAGCGTCGGCAGCCAAAGCAGCCGCAGCGAAAGCCGCGGAAGAAGCAGCCGCTCCGGTAGAAGAAGCTCCTGCTGAAGAGGCTCCTGCTGTAGAGGAAACTCCTGCAGCTGCTCCAGAAGCACCAGCAGAAGAAGCTGCGGCTCCTAAAGCTGAAGAGAAGAAGCAGGACTAAGTCACTGCAACTTCCAAACCCTTTCCTAGAAAGAATAGAGATAGATAGACAGGATAAAAATTATGGCTCGTTATTTTAGACGACGTAAATTCTGCAAATTCACGGCAGAAGGCACAGTACAAATAGATTACAAAGATCTCGAAACCTTGAAAGCGTATGTTTCTGAGACGGGCAAGATTGTCCCTAGCAGAATCACAGGCACGAAGGCTCGCTATCAGCGTCAGCTCTCAACTGCAATTAAGCGTGCTCGCTACTTGGCGTTGATTCCTTATACGGATAGTCATCAGGTTTAAATGGTGCTAACCATGCGCGGCCTTGCTGAATTCGTAATGAAGGGACGCAAGCAGGCCATAATGGCAGTATTGCTATTAGGCCTGATACCACTCGTAAATTTTCTAAGCCCGGTAGTGGTTGGCTTAGTCGTATTACGTAAGGGCTTGAACGAGGCTACGCGGGTTTTAGTTTGGGCCATTCTTCCGATAGGAGGGTGGGCCATGGCTGGCGATCCGGTTCCCTTGATTATGTTGTTGGGAATTACTGGATTGGCAGGGCTTCTGCGAGCAACAGAGTCCTGGGAATATACCCTGCTAGGCGCAATCGCCGTTGGCGTTTGCGTAGAGATTTATTTGCGTTTGCAGCCGGCAGTGTTGGATTTGATCTTTTTTCAGATGCAGCCCTACTTCGATGCAAATGGCATACAAGGCGAGCAACTGGATTCGCTAAGAAATGTTATGACCAGCTTTATGGGCGCGATCTATATGTTTCTCGCCATAGTCCTGTTGATGCTGGCTCGCTGGATGCAGGCTGCGCTGTACAATCCCGGTGGATTTCAAAAAGAATTCCATGGACTCCGGGTAGAGCAGAAAGCAGGGCTGTTTCTAGTCAGCTTAATGATGCTGGCAAATTTTGAAATACTCATCCCGCAGAGTTGGATGCTGTATTTGGTTTTACCGCTGATGTTTTCCGGGCTTGCCCTGATACATGCAGTGGTAGCGGCAAAGAAGTTATCGGGCCTTTGGTTAGCGGTGTTGTATGCGGTAATCGTGTTGCCAATAATAGCGAATATGATCGTGCTGCTTGCACTGTTAGATAGCTGGTACGATTTTAGAACGCGCCTGCAAAAGCCGGCGTAAACAGAATGAAGCATTGGCGTTAAGTGCCAGAAAAGAATTAGAGATGAGGAAGAACCAATGAACGTTATCTTGCTTGAAAAAATGGCAAATCTGGGTGAAATCGGCGATACCGCCACCGTGAAATCTGGTTTTGCGCGCAACTTCTTGTTCCCGAAGGGAAAGGCAATACCTGCGTCAAAACAAAATCTAGCTGACTTTGACAGCCGTAGAGCAGAGCTAATGGCCGCTCACGATTCGAATGTTGCCGCAGCGCAGAAGCGTCAGAAAGCCGTTGCTGATGTTGCGCTTAGCATGCGGGTCAATGCGAGCGATGAAGGCAAGCTATTCGGCTCAGTGGGTACTCAGAATATTGCAGATGCTTTGAATGAGCAGTGCGGGTCCGATATCACTAAGGCAGAAGTATTGCTGCCAAACGGTGTTATTCGCGAGCTGGGCAGCTTTGAGGTCGTGTTGGATCTTGGCTACGAAGTTACGGCGACTATCAAACTTGCAGTTCAGGGTCTTGATGCTGCCGCAGACATTAGCGCCGATGGCAGTATGATCGAAGAGATCATCGAGGCCGAGGCCGCTGAAGAGGCTGCAAAAGAAGTAGCTGAACAAGCCGAGGAAGAGACAAAGGAAGACTAAGACTGAGTCATTCTAGGCTGTTTCTAGGCTTTGGCTAATTAGTTTTCAAAAAACGCTATCTGTTAGCTCAGATAGCGTTTTTTTTCGCCGAAATTCCAGTATTATCAAAAGTACAARTMYYMRWWCAARYAGAARWAAACGATGTCTTTCGATACGCCTTATAGTCCCCAGAACCGYGAAACTAACAATGTAGCGGCGCTGAAAGTGCCCCCCCATTCGGTTGATGCGGAGCAGGCGGTATTGGGCGGTCTGATGTTGGACAATACAGAATGGGACAATCTRGCAGAYGTGCTTCTTCCTGAAGAYTTCTATCGCCCTGAGCATCAGATTATCTACCGCGTGATGTCACAGCAGAGTGAGGCTAGTAGTCCTATCGATGTGGTGACATTGGTGGAATCCCTCAATAGCCTGAACGAATTAGCCAATGCTGGCGGTATCGAGTATTTGGGCGAGTTAACAGACAACGCCAGAGGCACAGCGAATATACAGGCCTACGCCGAGATTATCCGCGAGCGGGCGATCCTGCGTCGCCTGATCAGTGTCGCCAATGGCATAGCTAACAGCGGTTACAACACCGGGGGCAAGAAGGCCGCCGTCGTTTTGGACGAGGCAGAGCAAGAAGTCTTTAGTATTGCGGATGAGCGACCACAGGATCAGGGTCCCATCCCGATCAATCCTTTGCTCAGCAAGGCCGTGGATAGGATCGATGAACTCGCAGGCATGGATGGCAGTCTTACGGGCCTGTCCACCGGCTTTACCGACCTTGATGAGATGACCTCGGGCTGGCAAAAATCGGATTTAGTGATAGTCGCCGGAAGACCATCGATGGGTAAGACGGCATTTGCCATGAACCTGGTTGAGCATGCGGTGATGAACACGGACCAGCCAGTACTGGTCTTTAGTCTCGAGATGCCGGCACAGAGCCTTATTTTTCGTATGCTCTCTTCTATCGGCAAGCTAGATCAGACGAAGCTGCGTAGTGGAAAACTCACTGAAGAAGACTGGCCGAGCTTCAATAAGGCCGTAGCGAAACTCAAAGACCGACCTCTTTTCATCGACGACAGTGCTGCACTGAGTCCGATGGAGATGCGTGCGCGGGCACGTAGAATTGTGCGCGAACATGGCAACCTAGGCATGGTGGTAGTGGACTATTTGCAACTCATGCAGATCAAAGGCTACGGCGACAACCGTGTCGGCGAGATCTCCGAGATATCGCGGTCCTTGAAGTTGATGGCGCGCGAGTTCGAGTGTCCAGTGATAGCGCTCTCACAGCTCAATCGTAGCCTCGAACAACGACCCAACAAACGGCCGGTAATGTCGGACCTGCGTGAATCGGGTGCGATCGAGCAGGATGCCGATATCATTTCCTTCATCTATCGAGACGAGGTCTACAACGAGGACTCGCCGGACAAGGGAGTCGCCGAAGTGATTATTGGTAAGCACCGTAACGGTCCAATCGGCACGGTAAGGTTGAGCTTCGTTGGTAAGTACACCCGTTTTGAGAATCATGCCGGGCCGAGGTACGACGACAGTTACACCCATGAATAGCCACGTCGCTATTGTCTGGACCTAACATGATTGATTTCGCACCAAGAGCTTGGGCTACGATCGATCTACGTGCGCTCAAGAAGAACCTCTCACAAGTAAGTGTTCATTGCCCGGAATCACAGATAGTTCCTGTGATTAAGGCGAATGCCTATGGCCATGGTGTTGAACAAGTGGCATTAGCGCTGGAGTCGATGAGCAGACATTTTGCTGCTTTTGCTGTGGCATCATTAGAAGAAGCCATGGAACTGCGTACCTTTGGCATCAGTACCCCAATTCTCCTCCTATCTGGATTTCGAAACAAAGTGGAAATGGATTATTGTCTCAATCACAAGATTGAGCCGGTGATTCACTCAATGCACCAGTTTGAGGAGATTGATAAATTTTTGCAGACGAAAGTACTCTCAGGTATTGGCAGAGTCTGGGTGAAATTCAATAGCGGCATGAATCGACTCGGACTCAACAAAGAACAAGCCTTGCGAGTCTATGCAGACTTGCATAGGCATCCAGAGACGGAGGTCGTTCTGATGTCTCATCTTGCCTGCGCTGATGATCTTGAGAGTCAGTCCGCTGTGGAATTTACACAGCGACAGATAGCGGAATTTGACTCGCTCAAACAGCAGATCGCAAACTCGACGCAGGGGCCGGTGCAATCTAGCCTCGCCGCTTCGGCTGGCATTTTGGCACTACCCCAAGCGAGTCATCAATTCGTGCGACCGGGGTTCATGCTGTATGGAGGTTCGCCTTTTGCGAGTCGCACGGCCGAGGAGAGTGGTCTGTTGCCGGTTATGACGCTTCGCGCGAAGATCATCAGCATCAACAATGTTGAAGCTGGCGGCACTATCGGTTACGGCGCGACCCACCGTTGTAAACAAGCTACGCGAGTAGGGATCGTCTCCATAGGTTACGCAGATGGCTATCCACGCTCTGCAAAGAATGGCACGCCAGTTCTGGTCAATTCTGGGCAAGGGCCACGACGCGTTGGCCTATTAGGCCGAGTGTCTATGGACATGATTGCGATCGATCTGACTGGGCTCGATACTGTAAAGGTAGACGATGACGTAGTGCTATGGGGGGACGGGCTTCCAGCGGATGAAGTAGCCCATCACGCCGATACAATCGCTTACGAATTGTTTTGCAAAGTCACCAAGCGGGTTAAGTTTGTCTATACTGCTAGATGACTTGTTATACATTTTGATTACTTTGCTCGTAACTAAATTAACAGCTAAGCAAGCTACAATAAATTGAATACACGGTATGTCTAAAAACAAAATTGCATTCGTCTGTACAGACTGCGGCACCGAACACGGTCAATGGCAGGGGCAGTGTGCCTCCTGCAAGGCTTGGAATACGCTATCGCAGATTAACCTAGGCAATAGTGGCAGTACCTCGCCGGTAACGAAGGTCGATTTCCGTAAGCAGGGTTACTCCGGCGATAAATCCAATGTGCAGAATCTCTCCGACATAGACCTAGAAGCCCTCCCTCGTTTTAGCAGTACTATCGGTGAGATGGATCGTGTTCTTGGCGGTGGTCTAGTGCCGGGATCGGCTATTCTGATCGGTGGCAATCCGGGTGCTGGCAAGAGTACGCTTTTACTGCAAATAATGTGTTTGTTAGCAGACTCCGGAAAACCGGCGCTGTACGTCACTGGAGAGGAATCCTTGCAACAGGTTGGTATGCGCGCGAAGCGATTAAATCTGCCTGAGAAGAATCTAAAGATGTTGGCAGAGACCAATGTTGAACAAATCTGTAAGGCGGCGCAGGAGCATCAGCCACAGCTGTTGGTTGTTGATTCTATCCAAGTTATGCACAGTGGTGATGTGGCGTCTGCACCAGGCAGTGTCTCTCAGGTGCGCGAGTGCGCTGCCTACCTGATTCAGTATGCGAAGCAGACCAACACGGTTTTATTTCTAGTGGGGCACGTGACAAAGGACGGCAATCTGGCAGGCCCCAAAGTGCTGGAGCATATGATCGATTGTTTCATCATGTTGGAGGGCGGCAATGACAGCAAGTATCGTGTCTTGCGTGGGCAGAAAAATCGCTTCGGGGCGGTCAACGAATTAGGCGTGTTTGCCATGACGGAAACCGGCCTCAAAGAAGTGAAAAATCCTTCTGCGATATTCCTGGCGCGAACCGAGGAAGACGCACCCGGCTCGATCGTCATGGTGTTGTGGGAGGGCACGCGCCCTCTACTGATTGAGATACAGGCACTCGTAGATGGCAGTCAATTGGGCAATCCGCGTAGAGTGACGGTTGGCCTAGAACAGAATCGCCTAGCCATGCTGCTCGCGGTGTTGCACCGTCATGGCGGATTGTATATGGCGGATCAAGATGTATTCGTCAATGTGGTAGGTGGGGTCAAGGTGACCGAGACAAGCGCCGACCTAGCATTGTTGCTCGCGATCGTATCCAGCTTTCAGGATAAACCCTTGCCTAGAGATCTGGTCGTGTTCGGTGAGGTGGGTTTGGCGGGCGAGATTCGGCCTGTGCCAGGCGGGCAGGAGCGATTACAGGAGGCGGCCAAGCTTGGTTTTACTCGGGCTATCGTACCGAAATCGAATGTACCAAAGAAAAAAATCCCAGGGATTGAGGTAATCGGCGTCAGCAAGATAACTCAGGCCCTTGAGGCGATCTAGCAACTCTCCTAACAACCAGTGAGCCCTTCGGGCCGCGCTATAACGGTGTGGTCTGCGCGGCTGATGCAATTTTGATTCCTAATTTGGCTTGCGCCAAACTCCTCACCCTTTCGGGAAGCCATTGGCGTCTGCGGAGCTTTGATCCTTGCGAACTCTCGACCAACTGGTTCGAAGATTTTTAGACAAACATCACACCCTTTATAAATCAATGACTTGCGGCCTTGGTCAGCCTCCAATATTAGTCTAACTGAGCCTAGATTAGCCTGAATGAGTACATTTCTTACTACATCCATACTGTGTATTTATCGAGACTAATCACAGTAAGGTTATGTCTGCTGACGACCCAAAGCCGAGCATAATCCACGTCCATTATTCGAAGAAATTCAGCAGATCAACTGATATCATGAAATTCTATATGACCAACTTGAGAAGAATACTCTGATAATCAAGCTCAATGTTTCAAGGTTATTTTTCCTACCCCTGTTTCTCTTTGGGCTGCATAGTACCGCCTCTCCGCAAAGTCTATTAATACAAAACGTGAATATCATAGACGCAACTGGTGCTGAGATTCAGCTTAGCCGGGACGTACTAGTAGTTGATATTAAAATACAAAGTATCTCGAACTCAGGAGAGCTTGAAGTTCCTGAGGATGCGACCATTGTTGATGCAACTGACCTTTATCTTATCCCTGGACTTTGGGATATGCATGCACATGCTAAAGACACTGAATACCTCCCGCTCTATATTGCAAATGGTGTTACCGGAACGCGCCAAATGGCCGGCGAGGACATACATTATACTTGGAGGGAAAGAGAGAATTCCAAGGAATTCATAGGGCCAAAATCTGTTATTGCCAGCCCACTATTAGATGGCGATTCTGGAGCAGGTCAATCTTCAATAGTTGTCACAAACGAGGAAGAAGCACGAAACCTAGTGAGACAGTACTACCAAAAAGGTGCTGACCTGATTAAAGTATATTCAAATTTAAGTCGTGAAAACTACTTCGCAATAGCCGATGAGTCAAATAAACTCGGTATTCCATTCGCAGGTCATGTCCCGAATGATGTACTTTTTTCGGAAGCTGCTGACGCAGGGCAATCGAGTATTGAGCATATGCTAGGTATTGACCTCGCGACATCAGATACGTTTACCGAGTTTATGGAAACCTATCGAGATAAGGAGCAGAATTCCAAAGATGGCATTGAGAATCAACAATTAATCTATGAAGGACATAATGGTGACACTGCCTCGAAACTATTTGCCAGTCTCGCCAGCAACGGGACTTGGCTAACACCTACACTAACTGCTCATCGAAGTTTAGTATTCATAGATGAGAGAATTGAAATCGAAAAGGAAGAGTTCAGCTATCTCCCTTTTGACCGGTTTAGTGCATGGAATTCGTTAGCCGATCAATATAGAAACACCCGTTCCGTTGATACCGTTATCATGTTGGAACGTCAGTATGAATCCTATAAAAAACTAGTAGGAGATATGCATAGAGCAGGTGTAAAAATCATTGCTGGAACAGATAGCGGACAAGGATACTGCGTTATAGGTTTTTGTTTGCATGAGGAGTTAAAACTATTGGTTGAATCGGGATTATCGCCTATGGCTGCTTTGCAATCAGCAACGATAAATGCTGCTGAGTTATCGGGAAAGTTGCAAGATTTTGGCACGATTGAGGAAGGGAAGAGAGCTGATTTAGTACTACTACAAGCCAACCCGTTGGATGATATTCGTAATACAAAAACTATTTCTGCGGTCGTGCTGAATGGAACCTTGTATGACAGGAATGCTCTAGATGCATTATTGTACGAGGTAAAGCAGTTGCCTGCGAACTATCGCTAGGGAGTTAGCCAATATTTGGTTATTTGATGCCTGCTTTTGGCACCCAAATAAATGGGGTCAGAGTCTGAGATATCCCCAGAAAATATCTAGAAGTATTAACGAGTTAAGCTAACTAAAGTGCATACATGACACGATAAAACTCTCCAACAGGCGACCAAACCTTCGGAGACGTGCCATGTATGCCACCTCATTGTTACACAAAATACTCAACCAGCGCTGCTGTGATATCCATACTGCTCGACTAAATGCTTGCTACTTAGCTGTTCAAGCTTTAGTCGAAGGAGCTAAAGCCACAGTCACATCCCTTGGTCGCGGCCTGTCAGGTACAGCCTATGATAAGCACAAGATCAAACGCATTGACCGATTGTTATCGAATCAGTTTCTCCACCAAGAGCTAACAACATTTTATTCCGCACTAGCTAACACTCTCTTGAAGGGTCTGTCTGAACCGGTCATTCTAATTGACTGGTCTCCACTGTGTGCCGACCAAAGCTGGCAGTTACTGCGGGCAGCCTTGCCTGTAGGAGGCCGTTCACTGACGCTATACGAGGAAATTCATCCACGTACCAAGCTGGGTAATAGGCGCATACAGCACCAATTCCTCCAACAGCTGGCCGACCTGATTCCCGCACATTGTCGCCCTGTTGTTGTAGCCGATTCTGGCTTCAGAACACCGTTCTACCGGTATGTAGAAAAGACATTGCAATGGCATTGGGTTGGGCGTATTCGTAGCCGTGATTTTATCTCCTTCAGCACAGCGCTAGGCCAATGGTGCAGTGCTAAATCACTCTATGTCAAAGCAACCACCAAAGCCAAATTCCTTGGCCAAGTGGATTGGGTGAGACGCAATCCACTCACCTCTTTGTTGATGCTAATACGACAACCAAAAAAGAGGCGCCACAACCTTACTTATTCCGGTGTTGCTCGTCGATCCAAGCAAAGCCACTCGCATGCAGGGCGTGAACGGGAACCCTGGTTACTGGTTTATTCAACCTCTCTTAAAAAGCGTACTCCTCAACAGCTTGTCGCTTTATAC
>JAESUV010000161.1 GCA_016762975.1 Gammaproteobacteria bacterium
ACCGAAGAAAAAATACTCCACCGCTACCATCAGTCACGCCAACTCATCAATGGAGTTGTCGAAGTCTCGCCCACTCATCACAGCCTGTCGGAACGTATCGACGCTGTGTTAATAAACAGATGGCTAGGAATTCCCTTCTTTTTGCTAATGATCTACATGATCTTCACCATCGCTGTAAATCTTGGTGCCGTGTTCATCGATTTTTTCGATATATTATTCGCTGCAGTACTGGTAGATGGAACGACTTGGCTGCTACGCGAGATTTCCGCGCCCGAGGTGATAGTCACACTGCTTGCCCAAGGGCTAGGCGGCGGCATAACCTTAGTCGCTACATTTATACCAGTCATTGGCTTTCTCTATCTCTGTCTCTCTGTACTGGAAGACTCCGGTTATATGTCCCGCGCCGCCTTTGTAATCGATAGAGCGATGAGCGGTATTGGCTTGCCTGGAAACGCCTTCGTACCATTGATCGTCGGCTTCGGATGCAACGTGCCAGCGATAATGGCCGCACGAAGCTTGGGAAGGGACAGCGACCGACTGATGACTATCGCGATGGCTCCATTCATGAGCTGCGGTGCGCGACTGACTGTCTACGCGCTCTTCGCCGCCGCATTTTTTCAGGAGAATGGACAGAACATAGTATTCGSCCTCTATCTRCTGGGTATTGCGCTMGCAATATTTACCGGCTGGATATTTCGCAAACAACTCTTYACCRATGAGATAACACCTTCGTTTCAAGAAATGCCCGCCTATCATGTTCCAATCACACGCAATATATTGCTCACWACYTGGTTTCGAYTGAAGTCTTTCATTCTTCGCGCWGGAAAGACMATCGTTGTCGTGGTGATTGCGYTRAGTTTTCTRAACTCCATAAGCACAGACTTTACTTTYGGCAATGAAGATTCRGARARCTCTRTTCTTAGTGTRATAGGCAAGTCGATAACTCCTGCATTCGCACCAATGGGCATCGAAGAAGACAATTGGCCCGCTACAGTAGGYCTATTTACAGGYATGTTTGCCAAGGAAGCAATTGTTGGAACCCTCGATGCACTCTATAGCGAATCAGACGCGGATGGGTATGATGGCTCACCGCCGGACCTTATAGCAGCCGTGGGCAAAGCCTTCTCTTCGATTGGCGCAGAGTTAGTAGCGCTCAGCTCTAGCCTGACCGACCCCCTAGGCATATCGATTGGCGATGTTAGCGACTTAGAGGCCGTCGCCGACGAACAGGAAATTGAATCCTCGACTCTTACCAATATGGCCGCACTCTTTTCCGGCCCATTCGCCGCATTCTGCTATCTTGTTTTTATCTTACTCTACGCTCCTTGCGTAGCGGTGCTTGGTGCCATTAATAAAGAAGCCGGCTGGCACTGGACGCTGCTAGTATTCGGCTGGTCCACAGGACTCGCCTACATCACCGCCACGGTCATTTATCAGATTGGCACATTCTCCGTAAACCCCCTATTCTCCTCAATATGGATAGCGAGCATGCTAACCATATTGGCTGTCTTTATTCTAAACCTGAAGAGGCTCTCGGCTAAAATGGTGCCAAAGAATCTCATCCCGACGGTTCAGATAGCTTAGGAGGAAGAGCTTATAGGACTCAGTGCAACAGGGTGCCCGACTCCCTGTCCTTAAGTGTCTCGGGGTGGGATTACCCTTCTTCTGCTGAGTAAGGTTTTCTAGCATTTGCTCTCGACTTATACAGCGACGAGGCCTTCTATTGGCAGGCATCAGCTAATCCGGCCATCGCGTACAGCGATCTAGCCTATAACTGCGCTACTTATCGGATTGGGCTCTGACCTCGATTCATACAACACCCTCGCCGCACGCCGCCTATTCATCTTTATGGGAAGTCTCCTGCCGCTGCTCGTCTATTGGATCCCCATACCAATTACCAGCCCCAATATCGGCTATAGCTACAACTTCGACACCAAGCAATTAGACAACGGTTCTTAACAATTAGAGATAGAGATAGAGATAGAGATAAGAAACTATTTGGGAATCACCCAGCGTTACGGCGAACGTATGATTGACGCAAACAACTAACGAGCATCAATAGGGGTTTAAGGCCTCGACTGCGATCTTCCACTCGTTGCTCGCGGTGAAGCGCCACAATCGCATATAACTTGTTCGAAAACTTTGCTGTGAATCATCTTCTAGAGTTTCCATGGTGCCGTAGGTATAACCCACTTCCTTGGATGCAGACAAAAAACCTCCCATATGGGTGAGGCTAATCTGATTCGTAGTTGATAGCTGATTATCCAAAAACGCGCCATAGACCGAACTCGCTGCGTCGGCACCTACAGCTGGAGCCATACCCGGCAGGTAGACCCGTGTATTTTCCAATCCGTACCGTAGTAGCGCGCGCTGCCCTCCTCGAAAATTTATCGATTGCCCGAATAAATTGTCGCGATCGATAAGCAACTGCATATTATTAGTTTCTGCAGTCGCCATGACCGGGTGAGCCGTTTCTTCCAGCACCGGCCTAGTGTCATCGAAATTAGGCTCAACTTCCAAACTTAAAAACCCTGGGATACCTGCAACGATATCTGCCATCAAGACCCAGCGATTCTCTTGCTTTTGCCAAATAGAAATAAGGTGACCGAACTGGTCAGGAGACTCATCCGTAAGAATATTCAAAGGTCCTGCCGTCAGCCCCAGGTCTCCTGCACGAGAAACATCCACATAGTGTGCCTCCCAACTAACCTCATTCGCGCTGTTTTGGAAATTCTCAGAACCGTACAAGGCAATGGCGTCGACCGGACCATCTCGGAAGACTGTAGATCCCTGCCCCAAAAACTCAAGAAACGCACCGGTTCTACCAATCTCGGCGGAGCGGTCAGCGAAGCTCTGATCCGCCGCCATCAGATCTAACCAGTACTGATATTGGCTGGCCTCTTGGTCTTGCACAGACATCTCGGCTAATTCCAACTCCTGCGCCGCCAACGTCATGCATTGAAAACCGAGCAACAATAGTAAAACTAAGCGCTTATTCCAAGTTGTACACCCTACTGCTGCAATTTTTTCTTCGACCCCGAGCATGGGTCTAATAATAGTCCTATTCTGACACCTTAACTAGGGTGCTTCTGAATGATTCTATAACTCCTTTAATCATTTGAGTGCTCCGAGATTAAGGCGTCTCGTTGCTGGTATACGTTCATCAGTCAAAAAGGAAAAAAAACGATACAGCCCAACCGCCCCAAAGGGCGAGCCCTCGAGCATTCATCTGCTTAGAGCAGCTCTTGTTAAGGACTAAGGCCATTTACAGTGACCTGCGCCTCGATATTAAATGCCTACGGCTCGCGACCGTTAAATTACCTAAAGGCCCCTAGCCTAGGATAACTTCCACCGTTGCCATGCCGCGCCAGCACTAGGTTTCGGCAAACAGCTCTAAGCACGAAATCACAGCAGGCAGAGGGCCACATTAGTACTATTGATTGTTCTGGGAGTGATGAACCGCTAGAATTGACCTGCTTTTACAATACAGCAACTCGCCGTATCACTAGCGTTGGTATTATTCAGCCAGATAACCATCATCGAAACCCGATTGTGCAAAGAAAAATACGAAATTTAGGCTTCGAAAAAACCCTATTGGCAATTGTCGCCTTGCTTTGCATAAGTCTAAGCCATGCTGACACTGTGCTTGTAGATAGGGAATCAAGATTTCTCGCTCTTGCCGATGCTGTCGACTACTACGAAGACAGCTCCGAATCACTGACAATCGATGATGTATTGGCACCAAACTTTGGCGTAAATTTCATCGCCCACGATGAAGATATCCTCCACTTTGGCATAACCAGCTCCGCCTACTGGGTTCGGTTCGACCTCGATTGGTCTCTACTCGAAAACGCTGAAAGTAAGATACTAGAATTTGGGCCACCGAAGCTCGTTGCCGGTTTCATTAGAGGCGGCATAGAACTCTTCATAGTGAGTGATGACGGGGAACTTGTTTCACAATATACGCTGGGCACACAAGAAAGCTCGAGGGAACTAAAAACCCTCAATCGAGGGTTCGCATTAAAGATAAATGAGATGTATGGCCAGCATTTCTATCTTAGGATAACGAGTGCACGCCCGCTACGATTGCCAATATCGCTCTGGAGCGAGGAAGCGTTTCTTGAGCAATCTTTAAGCTCCAGCTCGGGTCTTGGACTGCAGTACGGCATTCTTCTCGCCATGATTCTATACAATCTATTTCTATACTTCTCGATTCGCGAGAGTAGCTATCTTTTTTATGTAATTACTATCGCGAGTCAAGCCACTTTCCTTTTCTTAGACTCCAAACATTTACGCTATCTACTCGACGAATTCTACATAGGTAGTTGGTGGGTGGACATGTCTGAACGGATAATTTATCCGCTGATGGTTATAACTGCCCTCCTGTTTCAACGCTCTTTGCTGCGATTATGGACATACAACCTAAAGCTGGATATGGCCGTTAAAATTATGCTTGGCTGCTTCAGTCTAGTCATATTGCTAACGTTCATACCGAACGAAAAAATATTTCAGTACTTCTTTATTCTTCTGTTAATCGTTGTGATACCGCTTACTTTCTATAACAACATCGATGCTATTCGCAGAGGAAACCTGACTGCCGCGGTACACATGGCGGCGATTGGTATCTTTCTAGCTGGAACCATCATCTTGATGCTGCTACAGCTTTGGCCTAATTTTCCTAGCAATGTTTTTACCAATAACGCCTACAACGCAGGCCTGATCATTCAGTCACTGCTCTTGTCTTTTAGTCTGACGACGCAATACAATCAAATCAAACAAGAGAAGGAAGATGCTCAAAGACAAGCTATCGACAACTTAGTTAAGTCTGAAAAAATAAAAGATGACCTGCTCGCCAATGTTTCGCACGAACTTCGAACACCGCTCTACGGAATCAATGGCTTAGCCGAAATCGCCTTAACAGAGTTCAGATCGAACAATAACAATGACGAATTGATCATTCAGAATTTAGAACTTATTCAGTCCAGCGGCGACCGATTAACCAAGCTAGTTAACGACTTGCTGGACTTTTCCAGCGCGAAGGAACAAGCCGCGTATATTAAGTTTCGACCGGTGGACCTAAATAGTATCGCTACTCTGGTAGTCGCTGTATGCAAGCCAATAATTGGAGAAAAAAATCTCGATCTTAGAGTAGAAATGGACCCTGACTTACCACTGGTGGCAGGCGACGAAGACAGGTTGCAGCAAATTCTGGTAAACCTCACCTCTAACGCTATTAAGTTCACCTACTCTGGCGAAGTAGTGATCTCCGCCCAGCTCACATCCGACTACAATGTAACAATAAAAGTCAGCGATACCGGTATCGGAATACATAAAACCGACCACGACACCATCTTCAAGACATTCGAAAAACTACCATCACAACATCTGAACGCGTCAGGCATCGGATTGGGGCTTCCTCTCGCGAAGAGCATGGTTGAATTGCATCGCAGTGAATTAAAAGTAGAAAGTGAATTAGACTTGGGATCAACTTTTAGTTTTGATTTGCGCGTTTCATTAGATCAGACTAGGGCAGTCAAATCGCCAAGCATCCACAAGCAGATGATTCGACGCGCAGACTATCTCGAGCAGGCCAACAAAGAGCCAGAAACCCCAAAACTACGCAGTGAACAAGACATTACTATATTGGTTGTAGACGACGATGAAATAAATCGCGTGGTAATGGGTCAACAGCTGGAGGAATACAATGTCATCAAATGCTCGAACGGGCTCGATGCACTGACCGTAGTGGAAGGAGAAAAGCCAGATTTAGTATTGCTCGATTTAATGATGCCAGGCCTCAATGGGTATGAGGTCTGCCAGAAGCTGAGGCAGAAATACAATCAAATCGAATTACCGATTATTTTGGTTACCGCAAAGAATCATCTCGAAGACCTCACTCAGGGCTTCAAGACCGGCGCCAACGACTACCTAGCAAAGCCATTCCACAATGAAGAACTTCGTTCTAGAGTAGAAAACCAATTACGACTCAGCCTGCTGCACCGGGTCAATGATGATAATCTGCGAATGCGCTCACAGATTGAATCCTATGCAAAGGCGGACTCCGAACTGCGCAGCTCACGCTTTAGGCTGCAGCAGGTGCTGGAGTCAATCAACGCTGGGTTTATCGCCTTCGAACTACCAGGAAAAATATTTAGTCTCAATCAACGGGCAGCTGAATTGCTCGGCACTGATCGTGACGCCGTTTTAGACAAGGACATACACACATTGTTTTCAGATTCGGAAACGAACAATGAAATATTGCACGCTCTTCAGAACTGGGAAGGAGGCGAAGATGCTGACGGGCAGCAAGAGACGTTGCCGAATCATGCTACAAGTTTAAGCGTCAATGTAGAAGTGATCTATCCCTACAGCAGCTCAAGCAAGCCTTCCGCCAAGGCAGTTCAATTCAACAGTAAGCTAAATTTATTTGGCAGCGATGAGGGAACAGGCGTACTGTTTCTAGAAGACACCGAACCGTTGCAATCACTTGCGAGCAGCAAAGTCGTAACCGATACCGTTGAGTTAATCAGTTTTCTTGGGCAAGCGCAGCAGAATATACGCCGTATCGGAACTCGCTTGAGCGTACTCACTCCATCGGAGATAACCGAGCATCCTGCGTTGCTAGACAAGTTAACCGGCATCGAAGACCTGATTAATTATATCGATGAACAACTTCCAAACGTTAGCAGTGCGGGAGAATATCGTCAGCAGCTAGTCACGCTTATGCGCTCCGCCCTGCACACTTGGGAAGTGACAACCCAGAAATCAAAGATTGAACTCGCCGAAGAAAGCAATATTTGGGCTGTAAGTATTGACGATGGCCGATTGAGAACGCGAACCTTCGATCGCTATCTGAGAATTGAACAGCTACCGAAGATTCCGCGCTGGAGGGAAGTTGTAAGAACCGCCTACTTCGTTCTGTCAAAYCCAGCGATAGARCCTGAAACGCGGATATCKCTAGAATCTGAACTAGARAARACCAAGTCAATCTTGAAGAAAGCTGCGATTAGCTNGACAACYCCCGKTCWYTGCTGGAGTTCGTCTTCARCATTCCCTTCACCGCACATATTGGTTACTCTTACAGCGAAGAYGCATTGCAGAAACCTATYTTGCACGCAATCARCAGGCTTCTTGAAATTTTTTGCAAGTTTACTCGATCACTCTTTAGACTGGCACCCCAGACCCAATTTCTGCGATCACTATGTATATACAACATTTTGGCCTAGCCCAATACCCATTTTCATTGACTCCAAATACACGGTACTTCTTGAAGCTACCTAGCCATCAGCGCGCTTTCGATTTCATCAATGAGGCACTTCAGGGTGAAGGGTGCTTTACAAAGATCACCGGGGAGGTAGGAACCGGCAAGACCATGCTTTGCCGCAAGGTATTGAACGCACTCGAGCCACTTGAAAACCGATACATATCTGCGTTTATTCCCAACCCGGTCTTGGATGAAGAAAGCATCATGTATGCAATTGCAGAAGAACTGAGCCTAAGCTTCGCTCCTTCTGAGAGCTACTATGAACTTTTAAAAATAATCAGCGAAGAGTTGATTCGCCTATCGGTACTGGGGAAGACTGCGGTATTGTTTATAGATGAAGCACAGGCAATGACAGAAGGGTCTCTAGAAGCAATTCGCCTTTTAACTACGATCGAGACAAGTGCAGACCATCCCAAGCCGCTGCACGTAATTCTTTTCGGCCAACCGGAATTAGATGAGCTTCTGCAGCGTCCCGCATTACGCGAATTGAATCACGACCTAAGCGTTTCCTACCAGTTAAACACCCTCGATAGAGATGATGTTGAAGCTTACGTCAATCACCGCCTCATGAAAGCGGGATACAATGGCTCGAACCTATTCACTGAGAAAGCGATAGATCTTATTTTTCATGCTTCCAAAGGAATCCCAAGGCTCGTCAATATTTTGGCTCACAAGGCTCTAATGGTAGCCTTTGGGAAAGGCGATTACACCTTGACTGAAAAACACATAGAGCTTGCTATGGAAGACACGGAATCCGCACAGCAGCGCAAGTTACTATCTCGCCGCCTCTTCTCAATTTAGCAACCGACTTGATCGACGAGGCTTCATCCCGCCAGTTGCCCTGCCCAGTTGCAGCTAATTAGTTGTATCAAAGCGTGTAAACCTTATAATTGCTCATCTTCACTTTATCTGGAATCTAGATCATGCCCCAAGAACTCTGGCAACAACTCAAATCAGAGGCCCAGCAGGTCATTCAGCAGGAGCCCCTCTTAGCGAGTTATGTTTCCGCCTGCGTTCTAAATCACAACAGCTTACAATCCGCCCTTAGCTTCATCCTCGCCAACAAACTATCAGACGATGTAATGCCTGCAGCGACTGTGCAAGAGTTGTTTGATAAAGCGTTCAGCGAATCACCGGACATTATCGAGAACGCCTCCTGTGATATTAAGGCAGTATTCGAGCGCGACGCCGCCGTAAGCACACACCTAGCTGTCATTCTCTATATGAAAGGCTTTCAATCGCTTCAAGTCCATCGGCTGGCACATTTTCTTTGGATGAACAACCGCAAGGAACTTGCGTTGTTCATGCAGAGTCGAAATTCCGAAGTATTCGGAGTCGACATTCATCCTGCATGCAAGATTGGTCGCGGCGTCATGCTTGACCACGCGACCGGCATAGTAATCGGCGAAACTACTGTTATAGAAGATAACGTTTCGATTCTTCAGCAGGTTACTCTGGGTGGCACGGGCAATGNAAAAGGCGATCGGCACCCTAAGATTCGATCAGGRGTGTTGATCTCAGCAGGAGCTACTGTACTTGGCAACATTGAAATTGGCATRGGGGCAAAGATAGGTGCTGGTAGCGTCGTGCTATATGRTRTTGATCCACACACTACCGTTGTGGGGATCCCCGCCAARGCTATAGGTAAGCCYTGCACAGAAATGCCATCGGAAACGATGAAYCAGAGCTTCTCGGACTAACAYWCATTAGATGGCTAATTAACTATCGCTAATTAACTAAGRTAGGCCGGTCARTGAGCTACCCRRRAATCGTTGGCGAGATAGTATTTYAGTCGASCCGTCGCCTGCTGCGGCCCTCCATCAACTAATTTCGGYCGAAAMACCAARCTATTCAACTTCTCAAGCAAYTGGCCCTCTCCTKGAGGRGAYTCCAAATAATGCTCGAKAATYTCTGCCTGCACGATCGTGCTTACTGTGCTGGTGAATCGGTGGCTAAACCWACGAGACACCTCATTCACCCCAGCRAGGTGAAAGGAGAACAGGGCRAAATTTGAATTGGCGATTTCACTATCATTAGTATTGTCAGGAAGTRGGCTKCGCACATTCGGCAGAGCGACAGACCATTCATTGAAGGAAAAATAKACATCGGYACTTCCCTCGCCTATCGTCACCATCCTGCTACGTTGCGCCTCGAGCGCCAGCTCCACACTCGCATAAAATTCTGTATCTGGTATCACCATCGGGTGACTAAAAAACTCATTCACCAACGTAGCATCCACACCCGCCTCGACCATTTGTTGATACGCCTGTCTGTAGGTTTCTATCGCAACTTGGGGTTGATTATAAAGAATATGCCAATCTGCGAGGTACACATTTACCATCGCTAGAGCTTCTGGCTCTAGGGAATCGCTCACAGCATAGATCGAAAATAATCTATCGATCAAGCCAATTCCCGTCAGGTAAAAACTCTCATTTACGTCCGAACGATTACGCATAATGTCGGCGCCTGGCGCAACCGCTCGTAGCGAATAACTAGTTGATCCGCCCCGCCACAGTGCAACGCTCTGAAGATGAAATTGGCGCAGCTGTTCATAAATTATCGGCACGAGCCGCACGTCTGTCTTACCCCAAAGAGTCTCAGCCACGCCAAGCGCGAGCCAGCGAATCCSAGAAGATCGCSTGAARTGGTAGCCCTGCCAAAAGCTATCATCTTCCACCAGAGCGCGYAGGTGCGCTCGTGACARTTTCARYAAATCGTCAACYAATACCARRTCAAYACGTCGACTCTTATTGGTATAAAGCCAGAGCAAATGCTCCATACTCTCTCTAGCACYYTCCCAATCCCCTCGGTTAGCAAAGTTTTCRATTTTCTTTTCAAGGAGSGGGCGTTGAGTYTCGGTATATAGACCATYCTCAACTCKGGCTATTTGCATGGCTCGGTCGAGTAAGGAATGCGCCTCRTCAAATTGATTCAGYCGCATTAGCTCATCAGCCAGTTGCTCGAGAGGCTCTATTAGGCGTGAATCTAAGGRAYTAARRCGGTCTTGCCKRTCACTTAACAAAGTACGCGAAAGCGYCAATGCATTTAGGGGGTCCAAAGATGGCTCAGACTGTCCGAAAACAGGCAGAGCGGGGCTTGCCAAAAAAACAAGCAAGGCTGCGATAAGTCGCTTCTTCATCGTGATTCTCAGTTCAACTCTGTGAGCTGTAACAGGATATCAGGCTACTTTCAGCTTGAATAGCGAGCAGTCTCACTCCATAACGCCCATATTTTGGAGGGATGCTGTGAGTCGCTATTTACTAGTCGCTTGATTATACTCGTTCAGATTATTGAAAAACGACCGAATTTAGGAGAGTAATGTGAGTAGAATCAGCAAAACCGTAGGCTTTTCCCTACTATCATTGATAATAGGCCTAGGCGCTGGGATCTTCGTCAGTTCATCTGCAGCTGAGGAGGAGAAGGTATTTGAGCTTAGAATTTACACAGCGACACCAGGCAATTTAGACAACCTTCATACCCGCTTTCGCGACCACACAATTCGAATATTTGAAAATCATGGTATGAGAATAGTCGGATTCTGGTCACCTATAAACGAGGAAGGTGCCGATGACACGCTTATCTATGTCCTAGAACACGCTAGTCAGGAGGCAGCAAATGCTTCATGGAAAGCATTTGGAGAAGATCCTGAATGGAAATCGGTTGCCGATGCATCTAATGCGAATGGGCCAATATTAGCAGGTGTTGAGCGACGCTATATGGCAGCGACTGACTATTCGCCGCTTAAATAGCCTGTTTAGAAA
>JAESUV010000162.1 GCA_016762975.1 Gammaproteobacteria bacterium
CAGCTTGTTGAACCGAATAAGCAGCGAATCTCGAATGGCTTCTGTGCGCAGATGGCTGATAGCTTGATAGTCAGGGTCCTGAATCAAGCCCGTGAATGCCGCAAAGTTTGGCCATTCAACCAGGAACACCAAATCGGCGTCGAATTCACCAATGAGTGCCTGTGCGGGGCTATAGGATGCGTCAGATATACCGCCATGTTTCGCTACAAACGGGCCAGCGGCCTCTAGGTATTCAGCGTATTTGGCTGCTCCCCCATCCGCTTTGAACCAGAGTGCATTAAACATGAAGAAGCTCTCCTCATCGGCAGCAGGTGATTCCTCTGCGCGGGCGTCATCAAGGCTGAAATAGAGCAACAGAGTAAGAAGCAGGGCGACAAGCCCCAGTTTGGTGATTCCTGATGATAAAATCGTGTGACCAGCAATTACTGATTTCATGGTATGTGTCCTATCTTTAGTAGATGATCTGATTGAATTACAGCTGACCGTCGGAGTCTAGATTAAATTCTATTTAAGCCACGAAAAATAATGGACATCCTAGGCCGTGCTTTAATAGGATGATTCGGGGATTAATAGRATGATTCRGAMATTGAATTTGACTGATAYRAGGYAMRGATCCTTCYTTTTATTGTTAATAAATMACYCGAATCTTMRGCAAGGCYTATAGCTAGTTACCAGAGCGGTTGAACTCGGTGCTGATGAGGAAACAGAAGAGAAGATCAGCGCACTGCGTGCCGCTAATTAGCTTCAAACTACCCGYGAGAGATTCTAAGAAAGTACATTATGAGCCAATCATTACTACCAGATGAAGATTCCAATCAGCGCTATAAGCCGTTGGCCGCGCGACTGCGTCCGCTGAAYCTRGAAGAGTTYATTGGACAAGAGCACCTGCTGAGCCCCGGMAAATCTATTTATGAAGCGATTCAGAACAAGCTACCGCACTCAATGATCCTTTGGGGGCCGCCGGGTGTGGGTAAGACCACTCTGGCAAAGATTATCGCCGCCACCTGTGAYTATCACTTTGAATCGCTGTCTGCCGTGCTYGATGGCGTGAAAGARATYCGTGCGACGATAGAGCGCGCAAAATACCATCAGGCCGGTGGGTCTAGTCAGACCATCCTGTTTGTCGATGAGGTCCATCGCTTCAACAAGGCGCAGCAAGATGCTTTCCTGCCTCATATTGAGAACGGTACCGTGCTATTCATCGGTGCTACTACAGAGAATCCATCCTTCGAGTTGAACAATGCTTTACTCTCAAGAGCGCGGGTCTATCTACTCAAGCCTCTTACCGAGGAGGATCTGTTAGGCGTCATCGAAAACGCCCTGGTTGATGAGGAGAGAGGGCTAGCTGGGCTCAATCTAGATTTGAGCGAGTCGCAGAGACAGATGCTGGCTCGAGCCGGCGATGGTGATGCGCGCCGTGTCCTTAACTATCTCGAAGTGTTAAGTGATATGGCAGAGAGCGAGGATGGACGTAGGACTATTGCCGACGGCCATGTAGAGCAGGTGTTAGAGGAAGGCAGTCGACGCTTCGATAAAGGCGGAGATAGTTTCTACGAACAAATTTCCGCCCTGCACAAAGCGGTGAGAGGCTCGTCACCTGACGGCGCTTTGTATTGGTTGGCGAGGATGTTGGACGGCGGCTGTGATCCAATTTATCTGGCGCGCCGGCTAGTGCGGATGGCGTCTGAAGATATTGGCATCGCCGACCCTAGAGCCCTGCCTCTAACGCTTAGTTGTTGGGACACCTACACGCGCCTGGGGAGTCCCGAAGGCGACTTGGCGCTAGCGCAGGCGGCGGTATATCTTGCCTGTGCGCCAAAGAGTAATGCTGTCTATGTGGCATTTAACGCAGCGAAGCAGGCCGTGGTTCAGAACGGTAGTTTGGAGGTTCCACTGCACCTAAGAAACGCCAGCACCTCTTTGAGTAAATCACTAGGCTATGGAGAGGATTACCGTTATGCCCATGACGAAGAGAATGGTTTCGCAGCGGGTGAAAATTACTTACCGCCGGAGTTAAAGGATGAACAGTTCTATCACCCTAAAAACACCGGATTGGAAACTAGCATCAAGGAGAAGTTAGAAGCATTTCGTTCCTTGAATGATAAGGCGAAAAATAAACGCTATGAAGCTTAGCGCAGCATAAATCGCACCTAGCAATACGCAATTGACAGTTTATAACGCACTGGTTAAGGTGGTTTACAGTTTCAATATTGGTAGAACATGAAAACATATTTCCCCAATCTATTTTTCCTTGCCCTTGTCGCGACTCTGTTGAGTGGCTGCTCAAATCTTGCCAGCCAAAACGCTGGGTCCGGCGAGCAGTTCCGGCCACCCACGCTGAGCACAGCGACCGTTGATGAAGAAGTAATGAGAAAGTGGTCGCGTAGCTGCGCGCTGTGCCATATCACCGGTGAAGCAGGGGCGCCGGTTGTAGGAGACACAGCCGAATGGCAACGAAGGTTGCAGCAGGGTGAAGAGGCTATTATCAGCAATGTTGTTACAGGCTTTAACTCCATGCCGCCATTGGGCTATTGCATGGCCTGCGAAATTTCCGATTTTAGAGCGATGATTGCCTACATGGCGGGGCTCAACCAATGAAACAGATATCGAGACGGTCATTTCTAGCCTCCAGCGTTAGAGCAGCATTGTTTGGAGCCTATGCAGGCTCAGGCTCTGCATTCGCACAGTCGGCGTCTTGGAGCAACTGGTCTGGCGGTCAAACCTGCCAGCCTGCCGGTCGTTACGATATAGGCAGCGAAGAAGAACTGACGAGTCTATTGAGAAATACACTGGGGCCGATTCGCCCCGTGGGATCAGGCCATTCATTTAGCCCGCTGGTGCCAACCGATGGGCATCTTGTGGTGATCGATCAGCTTAGCGGCATTTTGGATTCAGATAGTGCAAAAAACCAGGTGACCTTGGGTGCTGGGTCTCGCCTCGGTGATCTCGGCGCGCAGCTTGAAGCAATCGGCCAAGGCATGATCAATCTGCCCGATATAGACAGGCAAACAATAGCAGGCGCGATTGCAACTGGTACCCATGGAACMGGCGTTACTCTYCAGGCTCTGTCATCATTTATTACCTCCTTGCGCCTRGTAACTCCRAATGGCARTGTCATGGACATCGATTCCAGCGATGAAGATYTATTGCATGCTGCGCGGGTGAATTTGGGGGCTCTGGGCATCGTTACACAGGTAACMATGCAGAACAGAGAAGCYTACAARTTGAAGAAGCGAGAATGGGTGGCACCTACCGAAGACTTCCTCGAGAACTTCGATGAGCTRGCCGCAAATCACCGGCATTTCGAGATATTTCCTTTCGTCTATTCCGAYTATTCATTGGCCTTGGCTATCGATGAGACAGATGAGCCCATCGGTGAAGTGGATTTGGATAGTGAACCAAGTGATGATGCGTCGATAGCTGAGTCMCTAGGSCTTAGCGAAAACCCAACGCCAGCTGAGCGCGTKCGGCTATCGAATGCGACTGCGGCAAGGATTCAGCCCACCGAGTCTGTCGATGTGTCCCATAAAATTCTTACCAATGTGCGCAACAGACGCTTTAATGAGATGGAGTATTCAGTGCCTGCTGAAGTAGGGGCTGATTGTGTGCGTGAAATCCTTAAGACAATCTACGATCAGGCCATCGATGTAAATATCGTATTGGAATTCCGCTATGTGGCTGCCGACAATAATTGGCTAAGCATGTCTTATGGGGATCATCCTCATGCGACGATTTCCATACACAGAATTGCTAGCGAAGACTATCGACCCTACTTCAATATTATCGAACCCATCTTCTGGAAGTACGGTGGCCGCCCACACTGGGGAAAGGTACACAGCCTTACCCATCTTGAGTTGACCGAGTTGTATCCACGCTTCAAAGATTTTATGGAGCTGCGACGCGAGCTAGATCCGCAGGGAAGAATGTTGAATCCTCATCTGCGAGCCCTGTTTAATGCATAAAAAAGCAACGCATAAATGAGCAATGCAAAAAAGAGTAACGCATAAAAAAGGGAGCGAAAGCTCCCTTTTACTTTGCTCCAGAAAAAATTTTAGGCTGACATGCCCCTAGCCGAGATTGGCCACACTGCCTCGACCTTGTCCCCACGAATCGCGTACATCTGATCGTACAGATTCACGACGGGATCGCAGTGCGAGACGATGACTTCGAGTTTGTCTCCAACCTTGTAGTTACGTGATGGCTCGTCGCCGTAGATGATGGTGCCAAATTCATCGGAACCAGATCGGTAGGTGATATCGGACTCGCCTTTAACGATAGGCCAGGGCTGATTAATTGTGCAGGCCTTGGCGCCAGCATCGGAGGTGGCGCGTCCTTCGTATTGATCGTTCAATACCGTTGTCATTACCGTCAGTGAAGTCGCGAAGTCGGAATACACCTCGGTATCCTCTTCGCCTCCTATCGAAATATACTGTGCATCCATGAACACGTAGCTGCCAACCTGCACATCCGTCATTCCCTTCGTTTCGTGGTCAATATTGTAGGTGCCAGTACCGCCGCCGCTGAATATTTCCGTATTCAGGCCAGAGCGCTGCATGAGTTCGAGCGTGTCAGTAGCCTGTACCATGCGTTCGAGGGTTTGTGCCTTTCGAGTCTGAAAACCGACGACATGCTGTGCTGCTGCGTCATAACAAAGCATGCCGCGAAAATTTAAGCCTGGCAGCTGATCCACAAGCTGTGCCAGCCGCAGCGCAGGTTGCCCGAAGGGAGTGCCTGTGCGGCGTATGCCAGGGTCTACATCGACCACGACGTCAGCAACGATGCCCATATTCACGGCTGCCTCCGAGAGCAGTCGTGCATTCGGCTCAGAATCAGTCGCCTGAATGAAACCGGGGCACAGGGCGCGAAGGTTCATTGCGCGGCTTATCTTCGTTGGAGTTACATTTCCTGTGGTATTCAGAATCTGATCAATCCCATTTTGAAACATCGCCTCAGCTTCGCTGACCTTGGCTGTGCATATTCCTACCGAGCCGCGGTCCATTTGCATATGAGCGATAGTAGGGCACTTATGAGTCTTCGCGTGAGGGCGGCTCGCTATGCCGTTGGCGGTCATTGTGGAGGCCATATGGTCGAGATTGGCCTCTAAAAGATCCAGATCGACACACAGGGCCGGCGTGTCCAGCTCCCATTTAGAAACATTGGTCGACATCTCGCCGTTAGCGTAGAAACCCCGCATTTCGGAGGCTGTATAGCCGCGAGCAAAGGAGGGTAATCCGATAGCGGCTGCGCCGCTGGCTTGTAGGAAWCGACGTCGAGAGATRGATTTGTTAGTCATGGTGGCCTCGCTGCGCNTAATTAGGGTGTTTGTGAGYAATCATACTCGGCAATTACCGAGTAGGCTATGNCTTAGCAGYGAATACGYATTAGGCGCTCAGGCAGYGCTTSGTCTCGGCACCATGGATAGARTGTGAGAACTTGATAAAMATCAAGCCARYTCTTGTAGCGTTTGCTACTGTGGTATTRGTGATAGATCAGCAGTGGTGGTGGGCTGGCCTCTAGGTGTTTTTATCACTCAACGCKTYTAYGTTGCTTCAGMTRCAGTTTGTTTAAATCTATTYATTTGGAACTCCGATTTTCGGAGCGAGGGCAGCATGGAATCYTATCAAACCACSTTCACCGTTCGTCGACTCTGGGCATTGCTTGTTGTGASCATGGTCATCATGTTCTCGATATTGCTCTATTTTGGGARYAAAATTTATCACGAGGCACCACCTATTCCRGGCCGGGTAGTCACTGAATCAGGGGTATTATTATTCACCCTTGAAGATATCCAGGTCGGACAAAAYGTTTGGCAATCAACCGGAGGGATGCAGCAGGGGTCTATCTGGGGTCACGGTAGTTATCTTGCTCCCGACTGGAGTGCCGACTGGTTGCACCGAGAAGCAGAAGCTTTACTCGCTATGATTGCCGAACGCGATGGTGGTCTGCCCTCAACACCAGAAGCAGTCCGACTTGAACAGCATAAAGTGACGCTGCGACTGGAGATGCGAGAGAACACCTTCGATCCAGCTTCCGATACATTGACGGTGAGTGATGAAAGAGCAGCGGCAATTGGTATCGTAGCCCTGCACTACAGGAACCTTTATCAGGTCAAAGGGCCGGATGCTCTAGAACTGCGCCGCGACTACGCATTCCCTCTGCATTCGACATTAGATGATGACCAGGCCCATGCGCTGACGGCATTCTATTTCTGGACGGCGTGGGCTGCCGTCACGAATCGGCCAGACGATATCATTAGCTATACGAGTAATTGGCCGCACGACCCGTTAGTTGGAAACACGCCTCCGGCATCGCTTTTTATGTGGAGCATTATCTCAATATTTCTCCTTCTAGCTGGCATCGGTGCGTTGGTTTGGTATTACGCACGGCAGTGGGATGTCTGGCGCAATGATATAGAGCCGCTCGAAGGCTTTGCGCAGGTCGATGCATTGGAGGGGATTCAGAACACACCTTCGATGAAGGCAACGGCAAAATATTTCTGGCTGGTGACGACACTCTTTGTCGTGCAGATGTTGCTGGGTATTATTACCGCGCACTATGCAGTGGAGGGTCAGGGACTGTATGGATTGCCCCTTGTAGACTATCTGCCGTATTCCATTACTCGAACGTGGCATACACAGCTCTCTGTGCTGTGGATAGCTACGGCGTGGCTTGCTACTGGTCTCTATGTGGCGCCGCTTCTCTCGGGACATGAACCGAAGTTTCAGCGCTTCGGTGTTAATTTTTTATTCGTCAGCCTGGTGCTCATCGTTGTGGGTTCGTTTGCAGGTCAGTGGATGGCGGTTCACGGTTTCATCGACGACATGAAAATCAACTTCTGGTTCGGTCATCAGGGCTATGAGTATGTCGACCTAGGTAGGTTCTGGCAGATATATCTTTTCATTGGCCTAATGCTTTGGGTAGTGCTGGTATTGCGTGCTATCTGGCCGGTTTTGAGAGACAAGGACAACGGCTCTCTAGTCTTTTTAGTTGTTATCTCAACGGCCTCTATAGGCTTGCTCTACGGTGCGGGTTTAATGTGGGGTCAGAACACACATATTAGCATCATGGAGTATTGGCGCTGGTGGGTCGTGCATCTGTGGGTTGAGGGAATATTCGAGGTCTTCGCTACGGCGATAATAGCAACGCTATTCGTCCGTATGGGATTGTTGCGTGCATCTGTCGCCACCGTGTCTGTGTTATTCGCCACTATCATCTTCCTAACTGGCGGCGTGCTAGGGACCTTTCATCACCTTTACTTCAGCGGTACGCCCGTATCAGTGCTCGCGCTTGGT
Source organism: Gammaproteobacteria bacterium (assembly GCA_016762975.1). Taxonomy (GTDB): domain Bacteria; phylum Pseudomonadota; class Gammaproteobacteria; order Pseudomonadales; family Pseudohongiellaceae; genus UBA9145. The sequence goes on from JAESUV010000162.1 coordinate 7,293, forward strand.
GCTACATTCTCGGCGCTGGAGGTAGTGCCATTGATGGTGGTGGGTTTCGAAGCCTACAGTAGAGCCCACATCGAGAAGCAAGCTCTCTGGGAAGAAGCCTATCACTGGCCGTTCATGTTTTTCTCTGCCGTGTTAGTTTGGAATATGATCGGGGCAGGGTTGTTTGGATTCCTGATTAATCCGCCGATTGCGCTGTATTACATGCAGGGTCTCAATACCACGGCAAGCCATGGTCATGCTGCTCTTTTCGGCGTATATGGCATGTTAGGAATCGGCTTAATGCTTTTCTGTATGCGCGGACTAACAGATGTTAGCAACTGGAATCAGAGATATCTTAAGCTTGCCTTTTGGAGTCTTAATATTGGGCTGGCGATGATGACGTTTCTATCCTTGCTCCCCCAAGGTCTCTGGCAAACTTATGCCAGCATAAATGAATACTATGCGCTTGCTAGGTCAGAAGAGTTTATGCACAGTGCATTGATGGAAGGGCTTGTCTGGGCGCGCGTGCCGGGGGATATTGTGTTTGCCGTTGGAGTGTTTGCCCTGGCGATGTTCGTTGTTAAGGCGTTTATGCCCTCTAAATCACCGTAAAGCTCGCAATAGGAAAGCAGGAAGAGAGTAAAGGCAGGGTTGCTTTGATCAAGCCTGCCTTTTTTATGCGAGATCGCTAGAAACGCGTTTTCGTCAATCTGCTGAATTGAGGGTCGAGACATAATGAGGTGAGCGGCAGGAATAAGAGGTCGCGAGCATTGTCAGCACTGTATTTATTCTTTGGCGCTAGTTAGTATAATCAGCAGTCAAGAATCTCCCCCGGAGCGTAAAGTGCGATATCCAGCAATAAGAATAACAATGGCTTTTCTTCTAGTAATCGCTGCCCCAGTAACGGCGCAGGAAACCACCGAAGACGAATCGAAAGTGACCTACCCGGCCTCGTATTTCGCGCAATACCGACCGGTGTCAGTCAATGACATGCTGAATGTTATTCCCGGCATCAGTCTAGCGCTTGAAGGTAATGAGGTTCAAACCTTCAATGGTGCGAATCGAGGCCTAGGTGCAAGCGAACAGATACTGATCAACGGCAAGCGCATGGCAGGCAAGGCGAATGAGGCTAGCAGTCAGCTCGACAGAATTTCGGCAGCTCAAGTTCAGTACATCGAAATAATACGCGGCACCTCGGGCGATCTCGATGTGCGCAATACGGGTCAGCTAGTTAACATCGTATTGTTCGACTCGCAGTCGAGCTCCAGTCTGTCAACAGAATTTGGTGCTACACATTTTCATGACGGCACGGTGGAACCGATTGGTACGTTTTCGTTCAGCGGCCAGACAGGGCAGTTTGATTACCTTTTGAGCGCTCAAGTCGCAACGGCTTATGAGGCTTTGGAAAGCTATGAGATCAGCGTGTTACCCCCAGGGCTTGGCCTAAATGACGTGCGCAAGATCGAACGCAATCGAGATCAGACCACTTATACTCTCAATTCGAATATCGCCTATCAGATTTCACCTGCCAGCAGAATTGCCTTCAATGGTCTCTACCGAGAGAACGATCCGTCCACGAACCTAGTGAGGACAATTACAGATTTCCAGAACGCGCCACCCACAATCTTGGTAGAGCGTGAGGCGATTCCGGCTACTTCCGATAATTGGGAATTCGGCGGTGACTATGAATACAACTTTAGTGGTGCTGGGAAATACAAGGTTCTCTTTATAGTTAATGAAAATAATAATGCAGTCACTCGCGAGCGATTCGTTTCCTCTGTGCTCGGTGGCCTAGAAGCTAAGAGCTTATTCCTCGATACCAACACACGAGAACGTGAGCGCATAGTGCGCACCTCCTATGCGTGGAATCTAGTCGAGAATCAGAATTTGGAGCTTGGTATCGAGCGTGCGCAGACCATCCTCGACTCTTCATTGAAAATTGGCTTACCGATTCCCGGTTTAGCCTCTCCCAGTCACGGCGGTCTTACGCCTATCGACTTGCCGAATGCTGTGTCTACCGTGGAAGAGATTCGTTACGAAGGGTTTGCTGTGCACAACTGGCAGATTAATCAACGTATGTCGTTGGAAAGCAGCTTGTTGTATGAGGACTCAGAGATATCGCAGTCCGGTGATGTAAAACTAAGCCGAAGTTTCGACTTCCTAAAACCTAAGGTCGATTTCAGATTCAATATGAGTAGCAGCTTTCAGCTTCGACTGTCAGCCGAATTGGATGTGTCACAGCTGAGATTTTCGGATTTTACTGCCGCTGCTAATGACAGAGATGAGACTCAAGATATTCTTGCGGGTAATCCCGAACTGGAGCAGGAAGAGGTTTGGCGATACAACGTCAATATCGACTATCGACTGCCTAACGATGGCGGCGTGCTGAACTCCAGACTGTTTTACTACGATGTCGGCAATTCAATCGACCGTATCGATGTTTCAACAAGTCCAACCAATCTTGCAACTACTAACGGCAATGTCGGTGACGGTACGGTTTACGGTATTAACCTCAATGCGAGTATTCGATTAGGGTTTCTGAATCTTCCGCAGGCAGTAGTTACCGCAGGCCTATTGGTGCAAGATTCAAAAATATTTGCTCCACTAATTGCTAAGAATAGAAAGGTCGTGCCTTTCGATAGGGGAAATTACCGCTTAGGTTTTCGTCATGATGTGCCATCAAAAAACTTCAACTACGGCTTCAATTACCGAGATGGTTTCGACGGTAATCGCCCCTTCTATGATATCGACAATGTAATCTGGATAGGCTCGAGCAGCAATCTAAGTTTGTTTGCCGAAAGAGTTGGCGTTGGAAGATTTACCTACAGGTTCGAGGCAGATAATCTCTTGGATCACGAAACCTGTCGCGAGCGAAGGCGATTTAATGGATATTTGCGCGATGGGGATATCAGAGAGATCGAACGTTTCTGCACCACTAACGGTATCCGCTTTACGTTCAAAGTCAGAGCCACGTTTTAAGGCTGGTTCGGTAGCTTCGAATCTCTGGTTGTAATTTATTCTTAAACAGTTTCCATTTCTTTATTCCTATGCATAATAGGCCAGCCGCCGGCTGGCGTGAATTATAGGAAAAGGAGTAGGAAGCGTGGAATTCGAAACATTGGTACAAACGAGACGTAGCGTGCGTGGCTATCAAGATAGACCCGTAGCACGAGAGCTTATCGAAGAGATAATTCAAGTCGCAAAGGGCGCGCCGTCCTCCATGAACACCCAGCCTTGGAATTTGTATGTCGTCACTGGCGAGCCGTTGGATAGAATTCGTAAAGGCAACACGGAAAACATGGTGGCCGGGATAAAGCCACAGCGCGATTTTCCCACCAAAGAAGCCTACGAGGGAATTCATCGCCAGCGGCAGATCGAGATCGCCGTACAGCTGTTCGAGGCTATGGGCATAGCGCGCGATGACAAAGAAAAGCGCACCGATTGGGTGATGAGGGGCTTTCGCCAATTTGATGCGCCGGTATCTATAGTGCTTACCTACGACAAGATTCTAGAACCAGCGGCGATTGCACAGTTTGATCTTGGTGCGATTTCTTACGCTATCTGTCTTGCTGCATGGGAGAGGGGGCTAGGTACGGTCATCAATGGTCAGGGAGTGATGCAGACACCGGTGGTTAGAGAACATGCTGGAATCCCTGATGATCAGAGCATTCTTACCTGTATAGCTATGGGTTATCCGAATGATGAGTTTTCGGCGAATAGTGTGAAGTCTCGCC
>JAESUV010000064.1 GCA_016762975.1 Gammaproteobacteria bacterium
TCAGGAAATTAGTTGTAGCCAGCTTGCCGGATGGTGAGCTATAGCTACTCCAATGATGTAAAGAAAGGTTGCGATAGCTAATCCAAAGAATAGTATTTTTGTGGAGGTTGTGGGTGCGCGCTTGATCGCGAGGCTGCCAAAGCCAATATAGAATATTAAGGCAATAAGCTTCGCGAGTATCCAGTCTTGATTGCCGGGGTGTTGAGAAAGAATAATCATTAGAAGAACTGCGGTCGTAAGCAGGAGTGTATCGACAATATGCGGAGTAATTTTTATCCAGCGCCTCTGCAGTAGAGGCGAACTGTTTATTGCCCACCAGCCTCGAATTACGAAACCAAGCAAGCTAATCATAGCCAGTGATAAGTGAACTGTCTTAATGGGTAAATAGAAGTCTTGCACGATGAGCCCTAGTGAAAGATTTATGTCAATCCGGGCGAAGAGCCGGCAGCTGGTAGCCAATTCTAGCATTGGTTACACTATTTGACGCAGCTTTGTCTGTTCAGCTGACTAATCGGTTATAAAGTTATCTTCTTACTACACGAAATTTTTGTCTTTAGTTTTGGAGTCGCTCTAGCGCAACCTTGGCGTTGGTATTTCCGCGGCGAGCGGAGTTTTTATACCAAGAAATCGCCTGTTCAAGATCCATCTCCACTCCGCGCCCCTGCTCAAACATCTGTGCTAGGCGATACTGCGGGATTGCATCCCCAGCTTGCGCCGCCTGAGTCCACCAAAAAACAGTCAGTGCATCATCCTGTACCACACCGGTTCCAGAGAAATGAATATTGCCCATATTATGTGCGGCAAGGATATGCCCACTGTCGGCTGCGCGGCGATACCAGTCGGCCGCTGCAGTATCGCTACGAACCTTGCCTAGCGCCTCGGCATAGGCTGTCCCCATTAAGAACTGCGCTTCGCTCACGCCCGCGTTTGCCATTGCTTCAACATCGCTTATAACCGAGTCTGCTATTGCCTGTGCTCGCGGCTTGTCGGCAGGATAGCCCATGCGTCCGGTTGAATAGACGCGTGCGAGCCACATGGTGGATAGCGTATCTTCGTCGGCAGCAGCAAGCTCCAAAAGCTGTTTTGCTTTTTTGTCATTTACTGTCCCAACTTCACCTGTGTACCAGCGAATTGATTCGATCAGGTTGGAATCAACGGCGGATATTGGCGCTGTATGACAGGAGTAAAGTGAGATTAGAAACGATGCTAGATATGAGAGCCTGATGCTTCTCTTTTGAGAATTAGCTACGTATAAAATGTGTATCAGAAGATTCATGTGGCCTCGCTAAAAAATACTACGAGCCCCCAGTATATCTTGCAGACGAGTTGGATTCCTCTGCTGATGTTGCCGTCGTTGGAATATAGCTTGCACCACAAGAGGGCGAGACCACCTGCAGCACTCGAAAGGCGACGGTCATTAAATTACTATGTCCTATTTATTCAGAAGCTCCTCTATTAATTTCTTCAATTCAATCTCATCGCCAGCTTTATAACTGCGATACCTTTGTACTATGCGGCCCTCTCTATCGATTAGATAGGATACCGGCAGGCTACGAATACCGTAGGGAATGCCCACCTCTCCATCAGGGTCGGCGAGTACTGGGTATGAAACTGGGTGATCTTCCAAGAACTCAATGCCATCGTCGGTGTCTTCATCCACGTTGATCGCAATGATTTCAAACTCCTCAGTTCCTAGCTCGCGGTACATTTTGTCATAAGCTGGAAGTGAAGCTAGGCAGGGCGGGCACCAAGATGCCCAGAAATCAAGAAACACAATCTTTCCGCGGTAGTCCGATAGCCGTACTTGTTCGTTCCCTATTATTTGCGACGCGCTAAAATCTTGTGCCAATTCCTGAGCAATTATAAAACCCGGGAGGCAGAAAATTAAAACGGCGAATCTACTAAGTTTAAAGTGCATAGGTCATGGAGAAAGCGTAGGAGTAGCTAGTAGTGAATTGCAGGGCGCCCTCGAGATCTCGAGCGACCGGTACACGGCCAGAAAGAGAAAGTGTTAGGTCGTCCGATATGCCATATTGTATTGCGGGCACGAAGTCTAACCATTCGCCCCCGCTATTTGGAATCTCGAAACCGTTTCGTTCATCGGCATCGGTCGTTCTATAGCGTAGGCCAGCGGAATAACCGAATCGAGTACCAATGCTTTGGCTGATACCCACGGCAAAGTTGAACTCATCACTAAATGAGTAGTTGCGGTCGTTCTCTTCATTGTTGAATGTATAGTTGGCGGAGAGGTTCAATTGCAGTGTGGAGGCTTGATTGAACGCATAACTATAGCTGCTCCACAATATTTCACCCTGCGAGCCAACGCTGGGTTGCATATCTTCGGATTGCACAATAAGGCCGCCAGCATCGTCTTTTCCGACGGGGAGTCGAACGCCAATGCCTAGCGAGACTTCGTGGCGTGAGAAAGGGGTGATGTAAGAAGGTGTGTAGCGCAATAAGACTACGGCATCACCAAGGCCGGATGTGTTCTGCTCGCCGAGAAAACTCGTTCCTACGCTGCGACTATGTTCTATATAGGAGAGCAGGCCTGAAACTGACCAGCGATCTGCTAGGCCATAGGTGCCGGAAACAACTTGTGAAGTAGAAGAACGCTCCCTTCTGGATTCGTCGCGTATATCCTTGGTTCCTTCAACGAGATCACTCATCTCGTGAAATTCTGTGGTGTAGTTGAAGAAGAAGTCGCCGGGCTCAGTAGATGATGAGTCAATTGAGCTTAATAGGGGGGCGCCCGCACAACTACAGGTCGCAGCCTCTGCTTGTGTTAGTAGTAGCGATGCTAGCAACAGCAGGGAGAATGCAAGAAGCCTAATAGTCATCAATTGATCTCAGTGCCGGGAAAGAATGCAGTCCATGCAAACCAGTAGGCTATATATGAATTGGTTTTTTCTAATTTTGTACCCGCTCGTGGACCCGAAATTCCATTGCCAAAAACGTCCCATTGCGTGCCTTCGTTGTCTGTCATGACAACAGGTAATTGATCTTGTACCGGGGTGAAATCTAGGGTCGTGCAATCTTCGAGCTGGCGGTTAAAGAGCACGGCGAAGTTTTGCGTAGCACTGCCGGCCGCAACAACATCCATGCCGCCGACTTGGTCGTGAATGAGTGATATGCTGTCACCAAAATCAGCAACCGGATAGACCTTCGAGCTGTCTCCCACGTTTATTCCTAGTACCCGCGCTTTACGATGTAGCCGCAGATCATTCATGTTGTCTACATTAAATATTAGGGATTGATCGGTTCTAAACGAGCCATAGGGATAAGTTCCGTAGGGTCGACTGAAGCCAGTGTCTTCAGTCATCAGGATGGTTTCCGGATACATGGCTTGCCAGGTCTCCCAAGTGGTTTCTACTACCTGGACTTTGTCGGGAATATCTAACACCGCACTACCTCTGATGGACTGTTCCAGCATTTGTGACCACAGGCTATTGGTCTCGCGATCGTACATAACCAGGTTAGAATTCAATAGTAATCCAGACGTTCCAAATGTTTTATTCGCCGACTGGGCAAAGCCCTTCCACATCATTGCTGAGCCGGTCAGTGGGCAATAGCTTAGAGTCATTTGCTGCTGTTGACCGTCTACCGTAAAAGTGTCATTCACCACTTCGTGCCAGTCTAAGATTTGATGAGGGTAGGCGCGAATATCGTCGCCAACTTTTACGCCGACTACTAGTGAGTCTGGGAAAATACCGGTGAGTTCCAAGTTCTGCGTAAACTGCGGGTTAGTGAGTGGTGGAATGCCATCGGGAGCCGGGCCGCCATCCTGAATTTTGCTCGGATCGACAGAGAATCCAGATACAACCGCCGCGTTGTTGGGGCCATGACTTAAATCAGGGGCTGGCCGCGAACACGCATTGGGCGTGTTTTCGGGGGCTTGTATGCCGTTTTCCGCCGCGTCGGCTAGCAGAAAAATAATTGGGTTTTCGCTTAGCAAGGTAAAATCTGCTCTAAATGAGGCTCCGTCTACGGAAATATCAGGGATTGAAAGAGTGGTTCCAATAAAGGAATTGGCGTTGTTAGTATCGATGGAATCTGGATTGCTTAGCTCTACTGCGCTAATAAGGCTAATTTGTAGAGGTGAGGTATTCGTGTCTAATGAAAACTCTAGGCGAAAGGTTTTGTCAGCGGCCGTTACTACCGGCAGTACTAGAGTAGTGCCCTCAAGGTGCGCGCTTTGCGCTTGAGTTGCGCCACTATAAGAAAAGGCGGCCAAGGCAAGTTGTGCATATAGAAAGCACAGGGTTCTATTCTTCATCAGCATCTCTCATTTCGAAACTATTCTCGATAAGTTCTCTCTTGTGATAGCACAAGACCGGAGGTCGCTAGACTTGCTTTCAATAAATAATTGATTGACCCGAATGAACTACAAATCCGCTTGTCCGGTCTGCTTACGCAACACCAGTTATAAGGAGAACAGCCAATGGGCCAGATTTCGCTAGTGAACATGAGTCGTACATCGTGGCTTACTGCTGCTATTTTGGCATGCACAATTCCTAGCTTAGCGACTGCGCAATCCTTGCACGGATTCGATCTGCACAATGCGACTATCCCGGTAGAGCACATTCTGAGTGGAGGCCCGTCTCGAGACGGAATACCGGCTATCGATAGTCCTGTTTTCGAATCAGCTAGCTCAGCCACTTGGCTTGAAGCTGGGGAGCGCATACTCGGAATTTCGTTAGAAGGAGTCAGTCGTGCCTACCCAATCGCTATATTAAATTGGCACGAGGTTGTGAATGATGTGATTAGCGGCAGGCCAATAGTAATCACCTATTGCCCGCTGTGTGGTACTGGTATGGCCTTCGATTCGCGGGTCGGGAATCGCAATGTAAAGTTCGGCGTGTCAGGTCTGTTATTTCAAAGCGACGTCTTGTTGTATGACAGACAAACCGAGAGTTTGTGGTCGCAGATTATGAGCGTAGCGATCAGCGGGCCGCAGCAGGGGACGAAATTAGACTCTCTAGCATTGACGCATACCAGCTGGGGAGCTTGGCGAGATGACCATCCCGATACTGATGTGCTCAGCCGTAATACAGGTGTGGAACGGGATTACATGCAAGATCCTTATGCGGGCTACGCGGATTCTCCGCGAACTTTGTTCCCGGTGATAAATCGAGCGCCTGGTCCCTGGCATGCGAAAGATTGGGTGTTGGGTGTAGAGGTTAACGGTAAGTACAAAGCTTATCCCTTCGCGGAACTTTCAACTCAAGGTTTAAGGCAGTTTACTGACGAGCTAGCAGGGGAAAGATTCACCATTGCCTGGGATGAGGAAAATAAATCAGCAGCCATGCTGCGCGATAACAAAATTCAACCTAGCATTACCGCATTCTGGTTTGCTTGGTACGCCTTTCATCCGGGTGCCGAGGTGTTTCAGGCTAGGTAGGATTTAAGAGGTACGGGCAGGCACCTTACTTTAGCTTGTGCAAATATTCTAAGAATCGAGCCCGCAGACTTTGCGGAAACCGGCGGCTACGAACGGTATCATTCGGTTATAGGCTGCATCGAAATCAGAGGATTTGCATTTGCCCCCTGACAGACGATCTATGCGGCCGGTCTGCGCAAGAGTCAGGGCCAGTGCGCCAGACATGTAGTGGTAACACCAATGAATATCCTCTTCCTTGGCGTGTGGGAGCGCTGCCTTCAATGCGTCGATGAATTCGGTCACGCGTTTGTCGTAGACATTCGGCATGAGAACCTCGTTCCAAACCGGTGAGGCCATGACATAAGCGACCATCGCAAGGTAATTACGCCAACCTGGATCTCGGCTCTCTTGGGCGAGTTTCAACGGAAGTAAGAAAGCCTCGATGATTTGCTCTAAAGTCTGTGTGCCTCCACTGGCTTGTTCCTTGCTGGCAAGAAGGACCTCTTGCCGCGAGGCGCTCAGTAGCTCGGCTCTGCGATTGAACACAGCGTGAAACAGGTCTACCTTTTTACCGAAGTGGTAGCTAGCCAAGGCCACATCCACTTCCGCCTTAGCAGCAATCTGTCGCATCGTTACACCGTCATAGCCATGGCGGGCGAACAACTCCTCGGCCGCATCGAGAATGCGTTCGCTCTTTTCACTTGTACTCTTTTCCTTCATGGCGAATTGTTCCTATCTGAGGAGAATCGAGAGACTACCGGCAATTAAATTTGTATATTCAACATATGTTGAATATATTGTGCCACTATTCAATGAAAGTGCAAGGTGCGGCTTAGCCTATGTCTGGCGAATATTTTAAGTATTTAATAACCGGCGGCTATGTTGTGCTGGTGTATTTCCTGTCTTGGATTGGCATGCGCCGGACTAAGGATATTTCGGGCTTCTCTATCGGCAACAAAGATATGAGCCCCTACCTCGTCGGCATAACACTAGCCGCGTCCATTGCGTCAACCGCCACATTCGTGATCAATCCTGGGTTCATCTATGTTCATGGCTTGTCAGCTTACCTGCATTATGGGCTTGCTGGTAGCGCCGGTACTATCACCGCGTTTTTAACTCTGTCACGAGGCTTTCTGCGCATAGGAGAGTCGTTCCAGGCGCTGACATTGCCGGATTGGATCTACCATCGCTATCAGCACCGTGGTTTCAGTCAGTACTTTGCTTTTATAAATCTATTATCGATCACCTTCGTTGTTCTTATTCTCGTCGGCTGTAGTCTGATTGTCACCAACCTGTTTCCGGTAGAGCAGAAGACAGCATTGGTGCTGATTCTGTTGTTTGTTTTCTCCTATGTGCTTATGGGGGGGACCTATGCTCATGCCTATACCAACACATTGCAGGGAATTATCATGTTGGTGGTTGCGCTGCTGTTGTTTATTCTTGGCTTGAAGTATTTTGAGGGCGGGTTTTTTACCGAACTTGCTGGTGTGGGAAAAAACTACGCCGCTGTGTATAACTCGGACAGTGAACTCTATTACAGCTTCTTCTCGGTATTCGCGAGTGGTTTCATCATTACTTACGCTCTCATGCTACAGCCCCACATACTTACCAAGGTGCTGTATCTGCGCAGTGCGGCAGATCTGAACAAATTCATTGGAACCACCGTCGTCGTCGGTTTCATGTTCACACTTGTACTTATGGTGGGCTTTTTTGCGCGCCTCTCTGGCCTCGAAATATCCTCCCAAGATACGGTCGTGGTGGAATATCTGAATTATGAATTTTCCGGCTCTCCTCTAGGCGAGATATTCCTAACGTTTAYTATGTTGACGTTGTTGGCGGCAGGCATGAGTACACTCGATGGTATTCTCGTATCGCTGTCTGCCATCGTGGTAAACGACATCGTAGCGCCGCTTAGCAACAATACTCGCGACGGCTTGTTATGGTCRCGCTGGGTGCTTGTTGGGGTGGGCTTCGTCGGTCTRRTTTTGGCTTGGAGTTCTCCGCCGCTAATTGGTCTGTTTGCGCAGAAAGGAGTGTATGGTCTGGCCGCAGCGTCGCTAGTCCCTATGCTTTTTGGCGTCCTAGTGAGAGGGGCGATACCTCTGTGGCTGGTGTTCGGCGCCTCGCTTATCGGTCTGTTTGGGCATTTCTTCTTACACCTGCTAATGGGTATAGAAAATCCTGCAGTTTCTGCTAGTTACGCGATCCTCCTGTCCTTGGGTTACGGCCTAATTGGCCTAGCCTGGCTGCGCCTAACACCTAGCCCAACAAAATAATCGTGCAGGTTTCTTGACATTTCAACAAATGTTGAATAATGTTATTCAAGATTCAACAACTGTTGAGGACGGCTTCGCGTCGMTATCAGCSGTTGTACCGGGAGGGRTTAGCGGAAGTAGGGTCGGCCGCCAATCCGTCAATAATTTTCACTCGAATCAGGGTGCACTATGAATACTGTAAAATTCCGCAAGTCGAAGCTTTCCACAACTATTTGTTTGGCGCTTGCTGGCGCCAGCACGGGCCTAGTCAGCCAAGCTGCACTGGCCCAATCGGGCAATCCAGGGTTAGAGGAAATCGTAGTTACCGCACAGCGTCGTGAGCAAAACCTACAGGTGGTGCCGATAGCGGTGACCGCGTTTAGCGCTGTAGAGATGGAAGAGAGGGGTATTACGACTCTGATCGACATCGAAAAGAGTGTGCCGAACACGCAGATGCGCGAAAGTCGCGGTACAAATTCCACGCTTACCGCTTTTATTCGCGGTATCGGCCAGCAAGACCCGCTCTGGGGATTCGAGCCTGGTATCGGTATATACGTCGATGACGTGTATATCGCGAGACCCCAAGCTGCTGTCCTCGATGTCTATGATGTTGAGCGCATCGAAGTGTTACGTGGTCCGCAGGGAACACTGTACGGTAAGAACACGATTGGCGGCGCTGTGAAATATGTCACCCGTCAACTGGATGGCGAGACCCGCGCTAAAGTGAAGCTTACGGCTGGAGATTATGGCCAACGAGACCTAACATTTAGTGGCCAGGTAGCACTAATAGAAGACCGGCTGTTTGTTGGTGGCGCGATTGCAAGTTTGCAGCGCGATGGCTATGGAACTCAATTCAAAGGCTACAATCAGACCACGGGGGAGTTCTCTCGTACTGAAGAAAACTACAACAAGGATGTAGTCAGCGGCCGTGTATCGCTGCGTTTCTTAGCCACCGACGCTCTATCGTTCACTCTCGCGATAGACAAGACTCAGGATGATTCAAACAATCGCTGTGGTTCACGTTTCGGTACCAACACAGTGGCGGCTCCGAATGGTGAATTTTTCGAAGCACTGCCCAATGTTTTCGATTCAGAATGCGGCATGTCTAAGACGAGCAGTGTTGAAAGCGAGGGCTATTCTTTCATCGCCAATTATGACATCAGCGATCGCCTGTCCATGAAGTATGTCTTCGCCAGTCGCGAGGGAGCTACCGATACGCGCATCGATTTCGATGGCACACCACTTGACTCATTCGAAGTACCCGCCATCTATCGTGACGAGCAGGATTCACACGAGTTGCAGATAAACTATAGCGCCGACAATTACAATTTGGTGGGTGGTCTGTACTACTACGACGGGAATGCGGCCGGGGGATTCGACGCACTGTTTGGTCAGTTTAGTTCAGGTGTCCTGACAAATTCGCAGTTTAACAACGGAGTATTCGGTGATGTGGATACTGAAAGCACTTCGCTGTATTTTAGTGGCGACTTTGATCTAAGTGATCGCATGACGTTGACCGCAGGCCTGCGCTACACTAATGACGAGAAGGCCGCTTCTGTCAATCGTCAGTTCATCATCACATCGAATTCAGCTGTAGGAAGTACAACGCAGGGCTCAGGGATAACATTCGGCAACGCGGCGAACGATACAGTTCTAGCTGTTCGTACTGCCTATCCGAAGAGTCTGACTAAKGACGACTGGAGTGAAGTTAGTCCTTCCGTAAAACTGTCATACAAGATTAGCGACGATGTAATGCTCTACGGCAGTATTAGTAGCGGCTTTAAGTCTGGCGGTTTCGACATGCGTGCCGACGACGCGGTGAATCCCATCGCTCAACAGGGCTATGACCCTGAAGTCGTTGATACCTACGAGATCGGCATAAAATCACAGTTTCTCGATGATCGGCTGCGCTTGAATGTCACGGCGTTTCAGTCTGACTTCGAAGACATGCAGGTWACAGTTCAGGCGCCGGCTCCGGGGCTTGCCGTATTCTCCTCYACAGTTATCAACGCAGGAGAGTCGGAAATAAAAGGCTTCGAGCTAGAGGCTATTGCGCAGGTTACAGAGAATCTAGCGGCACAGCTGGTTGTCGGTCATATGAACGCAGAATTTATCAACGTTCAGGACGCGCGTTTTGGTAACGTAGCGAAACCTTATGACGATGGCACAGGTACCATAATAGCTCCTTGGGAAATGCAGAATTCTCCAGATTGGAACGGACAATTTAGCTTAAACTACAGTACTGATTTAGGAAGTTACGGAAGCCTGGTGCTGAATACTGCAGTTTCTTACCGCGACGAGACTCGGATGTTCGACGCCTCGGCCACTATTTTGGATCAAGGATCTTACACTCTGTGGGATGCAGGTGCTGTGTGGTATACGCCTGGGAACATATGGACGGTTGGTTTACACCTGAAGAATATCAATGACGAGGAGTACCGTACCGGTGGCTACAATTTCCCGGCTACAGCAGGCGAGGACGCTATACTCGGATTCTACGGCGCGCCGCGTACTTGGGTTCTTAGTCTCTCTGCCGATTTCTAGGAAACTGAGAATTCTGGGCTATTGCGGGAGGCGTATCCATAACGGTGCCAATCCCGCAGTTAGCAGGAAAGCAGAGAAGAAATAATGCCGCACTACAAGGATCTGTTCTTTAAGAGTCATGACGATTTAACGCTTTATGCTCGCGATTACTCAGCCCAGGCCTGCGCGCCTACGCTGATTTTTATTCCGGGCCTGACCCGAAATTCAGCGGATTTCGAAGAGCTTTGTGAGACGCTAGCAGGTGACTTTCGGCTGCTAGCTGTGGACCTTCGAGGCCGCGGTCGCTCGGCGATAGATCCTAATCCTGAAAACTACCATCCAGCGATCTATGCCCAAGACATTGCCAGCCTTCTGGAGGCTGAGGGCATAGACTCGGCTATTTTTATTGGCACTTCTCTAGGCGGCTTAGTAGCTATGACGCTGGCTGCAATTGCGCCTGTCGTTGTTCTTGGTATTGTTCTGAACGACGTGGGGCCGGAAGTTAACCCAATAGGCCTAACTCGAATTCGAAGTTATGTGTCTAACCCTGCGAGGGTTAAGAGCTGGCATGAAGCTGTAGACGAGACGCGTGCTCTACAGGAGGAGGCTCTTCCCGGGCTTAGTGATCTTCAATGGCAAGAGTTCACTAGGCGTTTGTACCAAGAAGACAAGGCCGGCAGGCCGGTATTAAACTTCGACCCTGGCATCTCTAAGCTGTTTGAGGCGCAGGATGCGGATGCAACCCCGGTCGATCTCTGGCCCCTGTTCGAATCACTAAGCGGCA
>JAESUV010000163.1 GCA_016762975.1 Gammaproteobacteria bacterium
AAAGCTAGGGACACGGGCTGCCTTAATTTGAATTGGCTCGCCGGTTTGAGGGTTACGACCAGTTCTAGCCGCTCTGTGCTTAGTGGCAAAAGTTCCAAAACCAACCAACACAACCGGATCTTCTTTCTTCAAAGAACTTGTAATTGCGTCAATCATTGCATCGATAGCACGACCAGCAGCAGCTTTAGGAAGGTCCGCACTAGCGGCAACAGCATCTATTAATTCTGATTTATTCACGTTATCCCCTTTTTCTAAATTTAAGTGATTTCCAAATTTAAGTGATTTTTTTAATCTATAAACGCCTAAAAAATGCCGGTGTATTGAGTGCAATATTGCTGATCAAAACACACAAATTCTAAGCGTTGGCTTAATCTAATTCTTTTCCCACAAATATGATGTAAATCCACCGTAATACCCAACCTTTATACCAATTGGGTGAAAGCCATGTCAACAGGAAACACGCTGTATCAATGGGTATTTATGTGCTTTTCATCACTAGTTTTATCTTTATCTTCCTGCTTGGCATCTTTACCTGGGGACGCTTTTTTATCATTGCTTAATGGAGTCGGTTGGTATTCTAACGCATGCTCCAAAACTTGATCGATCCAACGTACAGGAATGATGTCTAAATCCGCTTTGATATTGTCCGGAATTTCCTTAAGGTCTCTCTCATTGTCGGCAGGAATTAGCACAGTCTTAATGTTTCCTCGGTGCGCGGCCAATAATTTTTCCTTCAGTCCTCCTATTTTCAACACCTGCCCGCGTAGTGTAATTTCTCCGGTCATAGCCACGTCGGCGCGAACTGGGATAGAGGTCAGAGCTGATACCAAGGCCGTGCACATACCCACGCCCGCACTAGGCCCATCTTTGGGAGTCGCTCCTTCTGGTACGTGTATGTGAAGATCGTGTTTTTCATGGAAATTAGCGGGCAAGCCAAGTGACTCCGCTCGACTCCTAACCACGGTAAACGCCGCTTGAATCGACTCCTGCATCACGTCGCCAAGAGAACCTGTCATGGTTGTTTTTCCCTTACCATTAACAGCAACCGCTTCTATCGTAAGCAATTCTCCACCTACGGAGGTCCAAGCCAACCCGTTAACCTGACCTACCAGGTTTTTATCTTCCGCCTTGCCGTAATCATATTTACGAACACCAGAATAGTGTTCCAATTCCGCGGAGGTAAGGTTGACCACCTCGGCATTACCATCCATAGAGTTCGCCTTAACTACCTTGCGGAAAATCTTGGCTATTTCTCGTTCCAGACCACGGACTCCAGCCTCGCGAGTGTAATAACGAACCAAGTCACTAATAGGCTCTGTAGTGAAGGTTAATTCCTGATCTTTAACACCGTTGTTCTTTTTTTGCTTGGGAATTAGGTAGCGCTCAGCGATGCTTATTTTTTCTTCCTCTGTGTACCCTGGAAGTCGAATCACCTCCATACGGTCCAGTAGCGCCTCAGGAATGTTCATGCTATTCGAGGTACACACAAACATAACTTCCGAAAGGTCGTAGTCGACCTCAAGATAGTGATCATTGAAGCTATGGTTTTGCTCTGGATCTAACACCTCCAGCAAAGCAGAAGCAGGATCTCCGCGATTATCCATACCCATCTTGTCGATTTCGTCTAACAAAAAAAGTGGGTTCTTGACGCCAACCTTGGATAATTTCTGCACCAATTTACCCGGCAAGGAGCCAATATAGGTTTTCCTATGCCCCCTGATCTCTGCTTCATCACGAACGCCACCAAGCGCCATGCGCACAAACTTCCTATTGGTCGCCCTAGCAATCGACTCTCCTAACGAGGTCTTACCTACACCCGGTGGTCCCACTAGACAGAGAATCGGGCCTTTTAGTTTCTTTACGCGCTTCTGCACGGCGAGATATTCGAGAATTCGTTCCTTAACTTCCTTGAGGCCGTAATGGTCTGTCTCGAGAATTTCCTCAGCCTTAACCAAGTCCATACGTACCTTGGAGCGCTTCTTCCACGGAATGCTAACCATCCAATCGAGATAGGTGCGTACGACAGAAGCTTCCGATGACATCGGTGACATCTGCTTCAATTTATTTAACTCCGAAACGGCCTTCTCTTTTGCTTCTTTAGGCATACCCGCATCTTCGATGCGAGCTTTAAGCTCCTCTGCCTCGTTCGGCACGTCATCCATCTCACCCATTTCTTTCTGGATGGCCTTCATTTGTTCATTCAGGTAATACTCACGCTGACTTTTCTCCATCTGCTTCTTCACGCGTCCGCGAATGCGCTTTTCTACTTGAAACAGATCGATTTCTGACTCGATTAGCGCCATCAGGTGTTCGACTCTTGCCTGTAAGCTAACCAGCTCAAGCAGATTCTGCTTCTCCGCGAGTTGCAGAGTCATGTGATTAGCGATGGTATCAACTAAACGCCCAGGCTCATCGATGCTGGAGATAGAAGTCATTACCTCTGGCGGTATCTTCTTGCTGAGCTGCACATACTGCTCAAATTGTGAAAGAAGGGAACGAATCAATAATTCAGACTCTTTCTCGGGAATCGGGTCAGTATTGAGAACAAGAATCTCGGCACGAAAATGATCAGCATCGAAGCTGACGTTACGCAATTGCGCTCTATCTAGACCCTCAACGAGCACCTTGACTGTGCCATCTGGCAAGCGAATCAGCTGCAGAATCGTTGCAACTGTACCGATCTGATATAGATCATCGGCTGCAGGTTCATCGTCGGACGCATTCTTCTGCGCTACCAACAAGACCTGCTTGTTGCTTGCCATGGCTATTTCCAAGGCTTTAATGGATTTAGGTCTGCCGACGAATAAAGGCTGAACGATTTGCGGATAGACCACTACATCTCGCAGCGGCAATAGTGGAAATTGTGTGTTACTGAGATCGTCAGGCGATATGCTCATATACTACTCTATGAATTTGTGGACACGCCTAACTGCTGCGCACTAAAAAGTGATTAGATGGCCTTAGAGCCTACATCTAATGATGGTGCCAGAGCCTCAGATATCAAGGCGCTGGCAGATCTTTATCAGCTCTGTTCATCTGCAGCAGATTTGCTCTGCGGCTCTACATTTTCGTACATCAGCAAAGGCTCTGACTCGCCTTCTATCACGGCAGTATCGATGATGATCTTGCTGACCTTGTCCAGTGAAGGAATCTTGTACATGGAATCCAGTAACACTGTTTCCATGATGGAGCGTAGCCCCCGAGCGCCAGTCTTGCGCTCTTTCGCCTTTTTCGCGATAGCACGAAGCGCATCATCACGGAATTGGATCTCCACTCCTTCCATTTCAAACAACTGAGCATACTGCTTAGTTAATGAGTTCTTCGGCTCTCGAATGATTCGAACCATCGCATCTAAGTCCAGCTCATCAAGAGTAGCAATCATCGGTAAACGGCCTACGAATTCCGGTATAAGGCCGTATTTCACTAGGTCTTCAGGCTCCACGCCGCTCAACGTCTTCCCCATATTGGCTTCTTCTTCCTTCGATCTCACCTCTGCAGAGAAACCAATACCACTCTTATCGGAACGATCTCGAATGATGCGATCTAAACCCGCGAAGGCGCCACCACAGATGAATAAAATATTTGTCGTATCGACTTGCAGGAACTCTTGCTGCGGATGCTTACGACCGCCTTGCGGTGGAACGGAGGCCACGGTGCCCTCAATTAGCTTCAGTAAAGCTTGCTGCACACCTTCGCCAGAAACATCTCGAGTGATGGATGGATTATCTGACTTGCGGGAAATTTTATCGATTTCATCGATATAGACGATGCCTATCTGGGCCTTTTCTACATCGTAGTCACATTTTTGTAACAGCTTCTGAATGATGTTCTCGACATCCTCACCTACGTAACCCGCTTCGGTGAGCGTTGTCGCATCGGCAATAGTAAAGGGGACGTCCAGCAAGCGCGCCAATGTTTCTGCCAACAGGGTCTTACCCGTGCCGGTAGGGCCAACCATCAAGATGTTGCTCTTGCTTAGCTCAACCTCACCGTTAGATTTAGCGTAGTTCAGGCGTTTGTAGTGGTTATAAACCGCTACGGCAAGCACCTTCTTTGCATTTTCCTGTCCAATGACATACTCATCAAGAGTTTCTTTAATTTCTTGGGGAGTCGGAAGTTTGCGCGCGCTGGTTTCGGTATCTTTTTCTTGAATCTCTTCACGAATGATGTCGTTACACAAATCAACACACTCATCACACACGAACACCGATGGGCCCGCAATTAGCTTGCGAACCTCATGTTGACTCTTACCGCAGAACGAGCAATACAGCAATTTGCCGTTATCGTCGCCTTTATTAACGTTATCGTCTGACATCTAAACTACAACCTGAAATCTAAAAATTTGGCTAGAGCCCTAAAATAGCGGACTTCTAGGTATTGACCGGGCTTTCTATTCAATCCAAACCCGGAACCTGAATGCGAATCTGTAACAAGAGTGAGCTGGTAGGCTCCATCAGCATCTAAAATGGCGACATCTGCATGGAAATGCAAGCCCCTAGGGACGCTTTATATGCTATCTATGCCTTTATTATCTACTCTTCGCCGAATTACTTTATCCACCAAGCCGTAATCTTGGGCTTCATCGGCACTCATGAAGTTGTCTCGCTCCGTGTCCTTCGCGATTGTCTCCTCAGTTTGTCCAGTATGATTGGCAAGTATTACATTAAGACATTTCCGCAACTTAATGATTTCATTGGCTTGTATCTCAATGTCCGATGCCTGGCCTTGAGCCCCGCCACTGGGCTGATGTATCATCATCCGCGAATGGGGCAGAGCTAAGCGCTTGCCCTTCGCGCCACCCGCCAGCAGCATTGCACCCATACTAGCTGCCTGACCAATGCACATTGTGCTCACATCCGGCTTGATAAACTGCATCGTATCGTAAACCGATAACCCAGCAGTAACCGACCCGCCAGGAGAGTTGATATACAAATGTATGTCTTTATCTGGGTTTTCAGATTCTAAGAACAGCATCTGCGCAACAACCAGATTGGCCATATGGTCTTCCACCTGGCCCGTCATGAATATCACCCTGTCCTTTAATAATCTGGAATAAATGTCGTAGGAGCGCTCACCACGGGCCGTTTGCTCGACAACCATAGGCACGAGAGCCGCAGTAGGTTGAATAATATTTGACATGTATCCCTATCCTTCTAATGCCGGTCAATAATGCCGACTAGGTAAATAACGGTTAAACCACGCTTTTAAAAACTGCCCAATTAGGCGCCCGATTCTGCATCTTCGCCTGACGACTCGGCTGCTTTTGGCTCCGGCTGAATTACTTCCTGATAACCCACCAACTTATCTGTCACTGCGGATTGATCAATAACGTAGTCAAACACCTGATCTTCTAGAACGCCTGACTCAATCGTAGCCAATTGCTCTTCGTTGCCGTAATACCAGTTGATGACGTCATCTGGCGACTCATAAGTTGACGCAAGCTCCTCAATCGCTTCACGCACCTTCGTAGGGTCTGCCTTCAATTCCTGCTGCTGAATCACTTCGCCTAGCACTAGGCCTAAAAGCACACGCCTAGAGGCCTGCTCTTTGAACAAATCGTCCGGGAGCATCTTTGCATCGATATTCTGTCCGCCACCAAATTGCTGCATCGCCTGCTTTCTTAGCTGCTCGATTTCTCCTGTGACTAAGGCATCGGGAACCTCAGCGTCGACCGCATTTATGAGACTGTCCATGACCTTGGTCTTGAGCTTATTGCGGCTTGCCGTCTTTAGCTCGCGGCGCATATTCTTTGTTACTTCCTCACGAAAAGCGTCATTTCCACCCTCTTCGACGCCGAAGCCCTTATAGAACTCTTCATCTAGGACTGGCATGCGTTGCTCACTCACAGAATTTAGTGTGATCTCGAAAGCGACCTCTTTCCCAGCCAATTCCTTATTGTGGTATTCCTCAGGAAAGCTTAAATCGAGAGTAAACGCATCGCCTGCGGACTTGCCTTCTATCCCTGATTCGAACCCCGGAATCATCCGCTCAGACCCAAGAACCAAGTTCGTTCCCTCTGCGCTGCCTCCCTCAAAGTCCTCACCGTCACGACGGCCGACATAATCAATATTAACCATATCTTCCTTCGCTGCGGCTCTGTCTGCCACTTCCCAAGTTTGCTTCTGCTTGCGCAGGGTCTCTATCATCTCATCGATATCAGACTCAGAGATTTCTGCTCCCAGGCGCTCCGCCTTGATCGTCGAGAAATCCGGCAAAGTAATCTCTGGGTAGACTTGAAATGTCGCTACAAATTCTAAATCTTGCCCCTCATCTAGATTTTTCGGGTCAATACTGGGCTGGCCAGCTGGCTTCAAACTTTCTTGATCGATGGCCTCGTAATAAGACTGGCTCATCATCTCGCCAACCACTTCCTGTCGCACGCCAGCACCAAACTTGCTTTTGATGACCTTGTAAGGAACCTTGCCCTTTCGAAAGCCATTTAGCTTTACGTTTCTAGCCGCCTCCTGTAGCCGCGTGTTAACAGCGCTCTCGACTTTCTCGCTAGGAACAGCGACGGTCATTTTTCTTTCTAAACCTTGTGTAGTTTCAACGGAAACCTGCATGTATAAACCTCACTATTTCCAAGCGGAAGGCTCGGAATTTATAATATCAAACAGTATCGAGATATTTTACTGAATTAATCTGGATAGTGGCTAGCGATAGCTGGATAGCCTGATTGGGCAAGCTATTGATTTTAAGACTTTTCACGTAGCCTAGGGGCTATCGCCAGCCCGCAAAGTGCGGGATTTTCCCACATCGAAAACTCAGATTCAATGAGAGAATATGGGCACGGCGGTGGTAAATTCAACGAGCAGTTTCATAATCCGTATAAGTCGTGCAATATTTCCGGCTTTCAACCCCCTATTGGCTCATACCATGACAAGCAARKCTGAAATAGGCGGCGTAATTTTGGCAGGCGGCAAGGCCTCGCGAATGGARTTCCGCGACAAGGCTTTRGAGCCTCTGCACGGTAAGCCATTGCTAGATTACGTAATAGCCAAAGCCRCTCCTCARGTCARTAAATTAGTGCTCAGCRTTAATCACAATATCGAGCGCTATCAAYCATTTAAGCTGCCAATTATAAGCGATCACAAYGCCAGCTATGCAGGCCCATTGCTGGGTATCTTAAGCGCGATGCATTGGTTTCGGAATTCGCAAGCTGACAAAGGAATTCGCTACCTCGCTTGCTTTCCAGGGGACGTTCCTGTGTTTCCTCAAGATGTGGTGCGCCAATTGGCGCTGGAATTGAACACAGACAGGGCGGCAGTGGCCTATATCTGCCACCGAGGTCAAATTCAACCGCTCTTCTCCCTTTGGCACTTGGAGCTAATTAACCAAATCGAAGACGCSATCGCCTCCGGCTTGTATGGGCCCAAATTACTCTTCAGCTCTCTCRAGGCAATTGCGGTGAATTGTGACGACAACTCCCCTGCTGCTTTCTGCAATATCAATAGCACAGAAGACTTGMATARCGCAGCGCAGCTTATCAGCCGCSAATAGCCGTCTTGATTGCTCAAAATTCGTTCAATGAAATTATTTTCCCTGTTTAGAAGAGCGCTGCATCTCTTTGATTAYTCTCAATAAAAYCGAARCATTGATTTYTMAAWGYATGCCGTATCTCATTGTTTTTAYRGRCYTTATTCCAATAATTGAGAYGCAGAAGCYGAATCCAACATAGATGCAAATGGCATATTATTTGCGCTCTAGTAAAACTCTRGGCCTGYGAYTATCGTTGCGTTACTCGYTAGCTYGGGGTTGCTTGCCGGCCYCAGATCGATGCCGATTCCCGAGCCAGCTGCAACACCGGGCTAGCGGAGACCAATACCTCTTTTCATCTGAGCAATGAGATGGGTATACTCATTCAAAATAATTAGAAGAGAAACAGCTCTCACGATGTCTGACAACCGACACCAAGACAATTCCCATACGCTTGCCCCTGATCGCAGCGAAAGAATATTTACCGAGCAAGACCTTTGGTACTTCAGAATCCGCGAAGGTGATGAAGTAGGTCCATTTCGATACCGCAGTGAAGCGCAAAGCAATCTCGAAAACTTCATGGAACAACTCAAAGCCCAATTGAAATAAACCTCGCTTAACACCTCTAAGCTGCCACTCAAACCTAGCTGGTAACTGTCGCATATCCAACCTCCGTGCGTTACACTGGCCATAGCATGTTTGCATGGCAACAACTCTAATGAATTCATCATCTAATACGCAGCGAACCATAACTATCGGTTATGGTCCCGGCTATGCCAAGAGCGATGTCTGGAATACTTTAAAGTCAAAGCTCATCATTCCTACAGAAATTGTTTCCATAACAGCGGCGCAAAGATACAACCCCGCCCTAATTCTATTGGATCACCATTTAGTTCGTGAAATGGATCATGCGAAATGGGTAGAAGAATTTCCAGACGCGATTTTTCTATGCACCGATTCTATGGGTTTGGACGCCGATCTGATCCTCACGAACACGCTGCCCTATCGACAAACTTGCAAGCTATTAGAGATGGCTTGCTACCAATGGGTACTAAAGAGCGAGAAAACCGAGCGCGCGAACTTGCGTGACACGAGTTTCCGTTACCTTAACAAACTAGCCGACATTAGCATCTCACTCTCATCCGAAGATGACCTGATGACACTGCTGCGTAAAATTTTGAATGAAGGGCAGAATATTGCTTGCTGCGATGCGGCATCGCTTTTTCTAATCGATGAAATAAATGACCATGAGCGCGACCTCGTATTCAAGCTCACTCAAAATGACTCAATGGAATTTCCGTTTGAGGAGCTACGCTTCCCCTTGGATGAATCTTCGATAGCCGGCTACGTGGCGCATACTGATACCGAGCTCAATATCTCCGACGCCTATCAGCTACCCCAGGATGTACCCTACAAGTTCAATCGATCATTCGATCAGAAAACGGGTTATCGAACCAAGTCTATCTTGGCCATACCGCTGGCAAACAAACAAAACGAAGTCATCGGCGTGCTACAGTTTATAAACCGAAAGAAGGCACGTTCACTGAAAGTGTCCGATGAGAAATCGGCATTCGCCTACACGCTACCATTCGATAGCGATATTAATATACTGCTGCGAGCGCTTGCTAGCCAAGCCGGTATCGCAATCGAAAATACAATACTTCAGAATGATATCAAGGCGCTGTTCGAAGGCTTTGTAAACGCCTCAGTATCAGCAATTGAACAACGAGACCCAACCACTAGCGGTCACTCATTCCGCGTTGCAGATTTATGTGTAGATCTTGCTGGCTCAGTATCGGCCTCCAACCTAACGAGAATGCGCCACGTGCATTTCACCGATCCCGAAGTTCGCGAACTAAAATACGCGGCATTGCTGCATGACTTCGGCAAGGTTGGTGTTCGAGAATCGGTTCTCGTAAAAGAGAAAAAATTGACGGCAGGAAGCCTCGAGAGTATTCAATACAGAATTTGGCTTGCTCAGGAGAAGCTACGCACAATAGCACTTCGCAAACAGCTCGAAATGTATCGCGCAGGCAATGCAGTTGAATCTGAACTGTCGCTTATCAATGCGCAGGCAGAAGCAGACATTAAGCTATTAAACGAGTTCTTTGCGACCATAGTCGAGGCGAATGAACCGAGCATTTTGAAAGAAGATAACAAAGAAATGCTGGATAAAATTAGTGGCTACAATTTCGAAGCACTAGATGATGACTTACAGATCATTACCGAAGATGAATTCAATCTACTGTCGATTAAAAAAGGCAGCCTTTCTCCAAGTGAGCGAAAAGAAATCGAGTCCCATGTTGTGCACACCCAAAGCTTTCTCAATCATATTCCTTGGACCAAGGAGTTTAAGAATGTTCCTACTATAGCGGGAGCACATCACGAAAAGCTAGACGGCAGTGGCTATCCCTACGGCATGACCGCCGATCAAATTCCACTTCCTTCTAAAATAATGACCGTCTGTGATATCTTCGATGCACTCACTGCCTCAGACAGACCCTACAAGCCTGCTATGGGCTTGGAAAAGGCCTTAGATATTTTACGGATAGAGTCCAAGCAGGGTTATTTAGACAGTGACCTCGTGCAGATATTTATCGATGCGAAGGTGTATAAGTGCATCGAGAATACGGTGTACTCATCTGCCAATTCTGCTGGCGGCACGAGTAATCATCCCTGCGCTCACGACCTGCACGAACACAACTAAGCAGCTCGCGATCTATCAACGATGCAGAGCTGTTGCTAGATTTTAATGTGATTACTATCACTGTTGACTCAACAGCTTTAGTACACACTGGCAAACATGAATTAGCAACACCGTTCAATTCAAAATTACAGTAAGTTGTTTGCAGTCGATATAGTTACTAACTATGCCAATAGATAAAGACACAGTAGCCCTAGAAACATGTCCTGCCCAAACTGCAGAAACCATCAGCTATGCAGCAACATTTACCGTGCTAGGCTGGCTGCTACTCAGCAACTATTCTGGACTCGGCCATGCTGAACCGCTCAACCGACCCGTTGTAAGCGCCAATTCACCTCCAACAGCAATTGCCCATACGCCTGTAATCTATAGCCCTGTAACCTATAGAGAGACAGGAACACTAAATGAAACACCGCCCTCGGGAATAATTTCGAATCAGCTAGAAGCAGAAAGCGGCAACTTCGTCACCTCGCCGCCGACTTGGCACGCTGATCTCGCTCTCTCCAAGCAGTATGAAAGCCATGCCCATCCTAGGTCATTCTCTACTTCCAACTGGAATGCCCCAGCCGGCGATACAGATAAGCAAATTACAG
>JAESUV010000065.1 GCA_016762975.1 Gammaproteobacteria bacterium
AGTTCCATAAAGTTCAGTCTACCTCAGAACAGAGGTGGATATTAAATGGATAGCCACATATCGAGTAAAACGCGGTATTATTCGCGGCCTATATCTGGGTAAAGCTAGGGTATCTCGTAACCATGGAATTGTTTAGAGATACCCAACTATCAGGAGATCGGTCGTTATGAAGAGAATCGTCTTGCTTGCAGCTGCGATTGGCGTGTTAATCAGTAGTTCCCTAATTTTCGCGCAAGGTATCCAACAAACGAAGGGATCGTATCAGGACAAGTTTCGTCAGCTGGATGAAGTCTTGCCGACTCCAAACGTTTACAGGAACGCGTCCGGCCAACCTGGTCATCAATATTGGCAGCAAGAAGTTGATTATGAAATAGATGTCACTCTCGACGAAGATGCGCAGCGTATTTCGGGTACTGAGACGATACGTTATCAGAACAATTCCCCCGACACGCTGACTTATCTTTGGTTGCAGTTAGACCAGAATCGCTTCCGCAGCGATTC
Organism: Gammaproteobacteria bacterium; assembly: GCA_016762975.1. GTDB lineage: Bacteria > Pseudomonadota > Gammaproteobacteria > Pseudomonadales > Pseudohongiellaceae > UBA9145. The sequence continues at coordinate 502 of JAESUV010000065.1, forward strand.
AATGGGTAATATGAGCTCAACCTTTAACGGCAGTAGTCCTGATTTCGATTCTCCTGCGCGTATCAGTCTAGGCCAGCTGCGTGCTCTTCAATACAACGAAGACGCCGACCTTGGCTACGAAATAAATTCAGTTCGAGATAGCTCCGGCAATTCCCTGGCGCATACTGTAGTTGGAACACTCATGCGCATCGATCTAGCGCGTTCCCTGAACTCTGGTCAGGATGTCAAATTCGAAATCGACTACGCCTATAACATAGTCGATGGTGATGTGCTTCGACCTCGTGGCGGTTATGAATATTTTCCGGACGATGAGAACGAGGACGGCAACTATCTGTTYGCGATTTCTCAGTGGTTTCCGCGTCTTGTTGCCTACACCGACTACGAAGGTTGGACAAATAAGGAATTTCTYGGCTCAGGTGAGTTCACACTAGAATTTGGCGACTACGAAGTTGCGCTTACGGTGCCTTCGGATCATATTGTGGCCGCAACCGGGGAGCTACAGAATGCGAATCAGGTTCTGACACGGGAGCAGCGCGATCGTTTGCGAGAAGCGGCAACTGCGGATCGGCCCGTTTTCATTGTAACCCCCGAAGAAGCCCTTGAGAATGAGAGGGAAGGGGTAGACGACACAAAAACTTGGCGGTTCGCCGCAGAGAACGTGCGTGACTTTGCCTGGGGCTCTTCAAGAAAGTTTATTTGGGACGCGAAAGGTTATCGTCAAGAAGGTGCGGACCAGGAACTGGTTATGGCCATGTCCTATTATCCGAAAGAGGGTGGAACGCTCTGGTCGGATCTATCCACCGAAGTTGTTATTCATACTCTCGAAGTCTATAGCCGCTTCTCTTTCGACTTCCCTTATCCGACGGCAATCTCCTTGAACGCTGGTTTTCTCGGCGGCATGGAATATCCAATGATAACCTTCAATGGTCCGCGCACTACGCTGCAGGATGATGGGTCTCGGACCTATTCCTTGGCGGAGAAGCGTTTCCTAATTGGTGTCGTTATTCACGAGGTAGGGCACTTTTACTTCCCAATGATCGTGAATTCGGATGAGCGCCAATGGACTTGGATGGACGAGGGTATTAATAGTTACCTTGACTCCGTTGCTGGTCGCGAATGGGATGCGGAGATACCGTGGGGGGTAGAGCCTAGATATATCGTTGATTACATGGTTTCGCAAAGCCAGGTTCCGATCATGACTCAGTCTGATAGCGTGTTGCGTCTGGGCCCAAACGCCTATTCAAAACCAGCAACGGCGATTAATATCTTGCGCGAGACCATCATGGGGCGYGAGCTTTTCGATTTTGCATTTAAAGAATATTCACGCCAATGGGAATTCAAGCGRCCTACACCTGCAGAYTTCTTYCGCACGATGGAAGAGGCATCGGGTRTCGAYCTGGATTGGTTYTGGCGRGGTTGGTTCTACACYACCGATCATGTAGATATCTCTCTCGATAGAGTCTATGAGATGCGTATGGATACWSMGAACCCAGATATYGACTATGCGCGTCAGCGTGAGACCGAGAAGGCGTTGCCCCCGTCGCTGTATATTCAGCGAAATCGCGAAGARGGGAGGCAGACTTGGGTTGAGCGYAACCTCGATGTCCGYGACTTCTACGATGACAACGATCAGTTTACTGTAACGAACAAAGAGCGAAACACCTACAATAGCTTCTTGGAAGGTCTCGAAGACTGGGAGCGTGAGGTCTTGGATAGAGCTGTATCGGAAGATTTGAATTACTACATTCTTGAATTTTCAAATGAAGGCGGCTTGGTCATGCCAATAATCCTAGAGATGGAATATGCCGATGGAAGCAAAGAAGAAATGCGCTTACCGGCTGAGATATGGCGCAGAAATGCCATCGAGGTTAAGAAGCTTATTGTTAGTAAAAGTGAACTGGTTAGTGTAGTAATCGATCCAATGCAGGAAACAGCCGACGCGGACATAGAGAATAACTACTATCCGCGACGAATCATTCCTTCGCGAATCGAGAGTTTCAAATCCGAACGCGGTGGCGGCTTAATCGGCCGAGATGTCATGCATGATATCAAGACAGAGCTGGACAGCGATGAAGATGATGAGCAGGACAACTAATCCAAATGTCCTAACAGCGCTAGGTAGGCCGCGAACGGCTGTCCTCGCGCTGCTTACGCTTCTGTGTTGTCTTGGGTCTAGCCTGAGTGCAGCCCATGAGCAGAAGACGGCTGTAACACGCATTCTATTTAATAATAGCACCGGCAATATCGAAGTGATGCATCGCTTTTTCATACACGACGCTGAGCACGCAGCAGGTCTGGTATTTGGAGAAGCGCAGAACTTAATGGAATCGGCTGACTCGCGAAAACTTTTCAGCAGCTATGTGATGAATCGATTCGCTATTGCCGTAGAGAATTCACAAGGCGAGACGAGCGAATTGAATCTCAAGTATGTAGGCGAGGAGATTGACGGTCAATTTCTTTGGGTCTATCAGGAGGCAGGGCAGCTGCAGGACATAAATGCGCTGTCCGTGGTGCACCTTGCTCTAAGAGACGTCTGGCCAGATCAAGCCAATCTGGTTAATGTAGAGAAAGACGGGCAGATCTACTCACTTTCCTTTGCCGACTCTGCGGAGTCACTTCGCGTCGAGCTATGACAGCTCGCCGCATCAGCTCATTCCTGCGTTAGCTTCTCTCCCAGTCCCTCGTAGTCTGCTATAGCAAGCCCTGCGGCTACGCTAGTGAATGGATCATGCTCGATAACCTTGCCTGGAAATCGGGCTTCCAAGATGCGCTTCACGGCGGGTATGAGTGATGAGCCGCCGGTACGAATCACAAGATCGATATCTCTGCTCTCTAGTTCGGCGCGCTGTAGAAGGTCGCTTATTGATTGGCTGAATTTATCGAGTAGGCCGCTGATCATGGCTTCAAATTCTTCTCTACTTAGCTCGAATTCGATATCGAGCTCAGGTATGTCTAGCTTTGCAGAATCAACCTCGGAAAGCTCTGCCTTCAATTCCTTGATGCATTGAAAAACTAAGTAGCTGTAGTTGCTCTTGATCATATCGTAGAGACGCTGAAATTTAGCAGAAGCCTCGTCGCCTACGCTAATTCTCTTCATTAATGGCGTGGTGAACTTATTCTGATTGAGCATGTAGCTGATGGCCCAGTTTAGTAACAGGTCTTCATATTCCTCAAACGGGAATAGCGTCTCTATCTCCCGGTCTTCCCCTGCACGCTTCCAGCGTTCGCCTTTGCCTAAAAGTGGAAATAGCAACTTCTTGAACATCAATTGGTCGATGTGGTCTCCGCCTAGGCCTATACCGTGAGTAGCTATGACTTCGAAATCTGACTGTTCCCGACGAATAACACATAAGTCGAGTGTCCCCCCGCCAAAGTCAACCGCCAGTAGAAGCTGGGATTGTACTGATTGCTGCTGATTTTCATGAAGGTAGCTCAARGCAGCGGCGATCGGCTCTGGGTAATAGGACTGATTGACGAATTCAGCATAGCCATAGGCTTCAGAYAGCATGTCGAGAGCTGCCCTGTTCCGGTTCTCGGCACTRCCCTCRAAATTTACTGGGTGCCCGATACAGGCATGATCGATARCTGCTGAGGCTGATGCYCTGTTCGGTAACTGTAGRSCAATGCTTTTTCTTATTCTAAGCAGTAGAGGAGTGATAAGAGCGACGAGYCGAAATGCCCGGTCGAATACCATTAGCCGAGGTGAGTCGGTGCTGCCTAGCAGCCTTTTAATGCCTCTAAAGAGRCGGCCTTGTTGGCCRCCATCTACGAAAGACTGTCCATATAAGACTTGCGTACCGCCTTCTTCRGGCAGGCCCTTGTCRCCGATCTGGCCTGTGSTGGTTCTGCTTTCGCCTAAGATTTCCGCGCTCAGCTCAACGGTTCTTCCTGTRTTGCTCTCTATGTAGCGATTGATCGCGGCCTGACCTGTGCTGATCTTGAAGTCTTTATCTATATAGGTCGCGGAAGGCATGATTACTGAGTGCCGCTCTAGCTGTACGAGGTGGACTTTCGTGCCATCGAATATCGCTGCGGCGCTATTACTTGTGCCGTAGTCTATTCCGATGCCAATGGAGGCCTGCCGGTTTGTTTGCGAATCTCCATTTTGTTTCTCTAGAGAATCTTGAATTGGTGCTTCGAAACCGGGGAGTGAGTTTTGATGATTTGGCACAGGTGAAGCGGACCTATTTTTACTGAACGATTAGACAAAAACTTTCTAGCTGGAGTATCTCGAAAGGTCGCATGTTATATCATAGACGAGCGGTGAATCGCCAGCTAAAAATCTTGGAGCGGCAGTCGGAGAACGCCAGACTTCGGGCCGGAAGCGTATTTACGCTGCGCCTACTCCAGCCTGTCTTGGGGTATCTGCGGTCTAGGAATGGGAGTTGAATCTTAATGGAACTTAACCTATGCTGCCTCGGTCAGATAGGTATATCAAATACCTCTAACAGCTGCAATTTTAGGAGTTTTCATGACCACAGTTAGTCGGCGCAGCCTAAGAAAGAGATTCGCCAACGCCTCAATTCGTATCGCTCTCGGTTCCATCCTTGCCTATGTCCCAACTACTCTCGCAGGGACCATTGTCCGTATCAGTACGGGTATTGGCGACTACTCGATTGAGTTATTTGATGATTCAGCTCCTGACACAGTCCAGAATTTCTTAAACTACGTCAATCGCAATGACTACAACGGCACCTATATTCATCGTGCCGTCGATGGCTTCGTAGTGCAGGGTGGGGGTTTTCGCTTCCGCCTGTTTGAAGGGCCCATAGATGTGCCTAGCGACCCGCCGGTTAAGAATGAGTTCGGGGCCTCCAATACGCGTGGCACTGTGGCAATGGCTAAGTTAGATGGAGACCCAGATAGCGCTACAAATCAGTGGTTTGTCAATGTCGCCGACAATAGCGCATCGTTGGACACGAACAATGGTGGTTTTACGGTCTTTGGAGTCGTGCTAGGCGACGGGATGATTACTGTAGATGAGATCGATGCCTTGCCAATTGTCGCTCTCGGTGCGAAGGCGCCAAATGCGCCGCATATCACACCGATCTACAATGACCCTAGAGACTTCCTCTATATCAATGCTGAGGTAACACAGCGTTTTAGTTCAGCACCGCATGTTTTTGAGTCCGAGTCTGGCTTACTCATTACCTCTGTGAGCATCGACGCGGGAGCTGATCTGATCAGCATGAATTTTAATGTTGTGGCTACCTCACCGAATGTAGTTATCCGCGCGAATGCGGAGAGTGCAATTCCACGCAGGGATAGCTTTGAAGGAATTGCCGAGTATTCCACTGTCGATGGCCGACTGCGAATTCCATCGTTGGAGGTAAATGTAAGCGGATCTATTTCTGTGGCGACGAATGTTGTCTTTGTTCTCACCGATGCAGCAACTGCAAGCTTCACTCTGGAATCGTTTGATCAATAGATAAATTCAAGGGGCACTCAGAACAGTGGCAGCACGCGGAGAATTTTCATCCAGATTTGGCTTTCTTATGGCTGCATCGGGATCGGCAGTTGGTCTAGGCAATATCTGGGGCTTCCCTACAAACACTGCGAGCAATGGCGGTGCGGCATTTCTTTTCGCTTACCTCGTATTAGCCTTTGTTTTAGGCTATCCCGCGCTAATGGCTGAACTCATTATTGGCCGCCATACGCGCTCCAATGCCGTGGCAGCATTGCAATCCATATCAAGCGGCAAGAAGAGCCAGTACCTTGCGCTAGCCATTGGATTCGTTGGCATATTGACAGTGAGTTTGATTCTCAGCTTCTACGCCATTGTCAGCGGTTGGATGATGGCATTCTTTCTAGACCCTCTCTCAAGGCTGTTAGGCCTGACGAGYTTTTCTCASTGGCTCACAACTGATACAGAAATTCGTAATGCACTCTTYGTTACCATCTTCATGGYGCTGACTGTTCTTATTATTACTGCTGGCGTGAGGGATGGCATYGAAAAATGGGCATCAAGGCTAATGCCTTCACTRGTCGGTATTCTYTTGCTATTGATTCTGTATGTTTTTACTTTGCCGGGAGCGATGGATGGGCTGCGYGCCTATTTAGTMCCCGATTTYTCGCGCATCACTGATCCGCAATTATTAGTCAATGCAATGGGRCAAGCATTCTTCTCTCTCTCGCTTGGCGTTGGCACTATGTTGGTTTATGGCTCCTATATCAGTAAAGATGAGAACTTGCCGCTCGTCGGTGGTCTCGTTGCCTTGTTAGATGTTGGGATTGCAGTCTTAGCCGGGCTGCTAATATTGCCGGCTATGTATGTGGCTCTTGAAAGTGGTGTACAAATTTATGACGATGCAGGCGGCCTGATTGCCGGCCCTGGCCTCATTGTTTCAGTGCTTCCCGCACTATTCAACAGTATGGGTCCTATAGGCTTGCTAGTTTCAGCGGCATTCTTTGCTTTAATGACGATTGCCTCACTCACGTCTTCTATTTCGATGCTGGAGGTGCCAGTTGCTTATAGTGTTGAGAATAGGGGGATACCTCGACAGAAGGCCGCAATGATTGTGGGCGCCATCATCACCTCGATCTCCTTGGTTATCGTGTTCAACTTCGATCTCTTATTTGATAGCGTTGTGAGCTTCACCACTGAGCGAAGTCAGCCACTACTCAGTCTGTTTATCTGCATTTTTGCGGCTTGGATATGGCGTCGGAATGAAATACTCGACGAAATTCGTCAAGGCAGCCCAGAGGTGGAGCACGGTCTGTTCTGGAAAATCTGGCCCTTCTACGTTAAATTTATTTGTCCTCTCGCTATCCTCGCTGTTTATTTCCAGTAGGCGTTCTTTTAGAACAGGCAGTATGCTAGCTTAGTCTAAAAAGAGCCGTTAGCTCTATAGACCGAGGAGAATAGCCGTGCTGGAAAATCCTACAGATTCGATTCAATCGCCTCCACTAAATCAACCCAGCAGAAGACAATTTCTGCGTCAGCTTGCGTTGTTGCCTGTGGGGCTGGGTATCGGTGTGTTACCTGTACTCTCCCATGCTGCTGATAATTCAGTGGCAAATAGCGTGAAGGCGTTAACCTTCGATGTTTTCGGAACAGTGGTTGACTGGCGTGGATCTATTATTCGCGAAGGTCAATTGCTTGCCGCGAAGAAGGGCTACAATGTCGACTGGGCAAGGTTTGCGGATAGTTGGCGTTCGGGTTATGGCCCCGCTATGAACAAAGTTCGTAGTGGCGAATTACCCTGGACGAAGATCGACGATCTTCATCGTATGATTCTCGATGATTTAGTCGAGGAATACAGTTTGACTGGAATGAGTGAGGCGGAGCTTGTTCATTTTAACGAAGCATGGCAGCGGCTTTCTCCCTGGCCTGATACGGTATCGGGATTGAATAAATTGAAGAGTAAATATGTGATCACGACGCTTTCCAATGGAAATGTCTCCTTGTTGACGCATATGGCGAAGAATGGCGGATTGCCATGGGATGCGATTCTCTCAGCCGAACTGTCCGGGCACTATAAACCTGACCCTGAGGCTTATCTGAAAGCGGCCGATCTGCTGAGTCTGAAGCCAGAGCAAGTGATGATGGTTGCGGCTCACCCAGGAGACCTGCGTGCGGCAGCACGTACTGGCCTCAAGACAGCCTACGTAATTCGYCCCTTAGAGCGTGGCCCAGGSCGASMAGTAAACAGAAATCCAGACGGTGAATTTGATTATACAGCAGAAGATTTCAATGATTTGGCRCGGCAACTAGGGGCTTGATGTTGGCAGAAATTAAACTTGATGATTTCGTTAAGGCCGAGGTTATAGCGAAATTGAAAAAATATTTTGAAGACGAGTTACAACAAGAGATCGGGAGTTTCGATGCTGAGTTTCTGCTGGACTTCTTCTCTAAAGAAGTAGGTGGATACTATTACAATCAGGGGTTGGCTGATGCGCTTAAAGGCTTCGAGAGCAAGATGGAAGACGTGGGTGAGCTGATCTACCAGTTGGAGAAAGAAACAGGTTAAGAATCTCTCTTAGTCTTTAATCACCCGAAGCGGCAGTTTGATATGGAATCGACTTCCCGCATTCTGTTGTGATTCGAACGTGATCTCACCACCTAATTTTTCTATCATGCGTTTCACTATGACCAATCCAAGGCCTGTGCCTTGCGGATCCTTCTCGGAACCTTCCTCTTCGCGAGAAAATTCACGGAACAATATTTGCTGAAATTCTGAGCTCATGCCGCGGCCGGTGTCTTCAATGGATATTTCGATGCCTAGTCTGCGATGAAAATAGACCGCCTTGTAGGCAAGTAAGATACTGCCTTTTTCGGTGAACTTAATCGCGTTGGTAATGATATTAATCAATACATGTTGCAGACGTAACTTATCAGTTTGTACGAGCAAATTGGACGAAGCGAATTCAGTTTCTAGCTGTAATCCTTTTTCCATAATGGACGGCGACATTGTGTTTTTAATTTCGCCTAGGAAGCGTGTCATCTCTACTAACTCAAACTCGGGCTCGAAACTATCGGATTCGAGCTCTGCCATTTCCAGCAAGTCGTTTATCAAATTGTGCAGATGGCCGCTCTGCTTTATGACGGTCGCCATATGTTGTTTTGTTGGATCATCCAGTTTATCTGAGTGAGCCGCCATTAAGCGTTTTGAGTTGGCAAGAATTAGGTGGACTGGAGTTAAGAATTCTCTAGATACGTTTTTCAGAAAATCTGTTTTTGCTTTAGTCTCCATGCGTGCATCTACTAGTTCGTCACTCTTCGAGCTGACAAACTCAGCCATCGCCATTAATAGGAACATTACTGCGGCAACAGCGAGCGCCGCCCCAATTATCGGCGATGCTGCAGCTCTTTCAATGAGCTCAAATTTGTAAACGAGTAGTGAGCTGTAGGCTAAGACGATTAGTACCCATGCTGTAACTAGATAGATAGCTGCCTTCGAGCCTTGAGTCGCAGTGATCGATGCCATGATTAGAACTGCGACCATGACTAGCAGACCGATCATCATTATAGGAATTACGTTGTCGCTGTTAATCTGATCCAGGGGAATTATTAGATAGTACAGTCCAAGAGGAATCATGGAATAGGTGAGAAACCGAAGTACTATGTTTGCTGAGTCTCGATAACGATTTTCAAACTGCAATGCCCGTCCGACTAAACAGATGCTAGCCACTAAGCAGGTCGATGCGATCAGGGATATTCTAGTATTCGCATCAATGCTCTCAGGCCAAAACCAAATCCTACCGAGCCCGGTCTGGGTTAGCAAAAAGATAGTGCCAGCCGCAAAGAACAGTGAGACGCCAAATAGGAGAGGGTCTCGTGTAAAGTTAAAAAGAATGACTGTGATACCAAAGCAGAATAAGAATATCATTAGCAATGCGCCATCGAATACAAGGATGCTCTGCTGGCTTTCTGCTAATAATGAGGCGGTAGTAAGAATTAGAGGAATCTCAACGCCTGTGGACGAAACGGCGCGAAAAATAATCTTGTTGTATTTGCCTTCTTCGGCAATCTCGAACGGTACTATTGGAAACCGGTAGGGGTAGTCGAGTTGTGACAATGGAATAGTATCACCGACAACAGAGGTGCGTATTACAGTGTCACCATCCACGAAGTAAAACTCCACACGATCGATTACGGGAGAACCCAAAGCAAACACTAGGTCTTTATCTAGCATGTTCTCGCCACTGAGGACTATGCTAAACCAATGTGCAGACTTGCTCATGCCCATGGTAGGAATAGCTTGGGTGGATCGCTGCCAGTTGATTGAATCAGAGGTCATCTGTTCAATGGTGTATGCACGGTCAGAGTCTTCAAAATAATCTAGATAGGGGCCCAGATTCACCGGCAGTTGATTTTGCGTGATACTGAGTTCAGCCGCCGAGGAAAATGAGGCGGACAGGAACAACAAAGCTAGTGTTAGAAATAGGCTGGTCAACGCAGGGCGTATCGGGGAAAGCTTGTGAAGCAGATAGATCAAGAAATCACTCTGTGTCTAAGCACATATTTTTCGCATATTATATGATAAGCCGTCTCCAGATAGGGGGAAGAACGAGAAATTCTGGGAAAAATTTCGGTAGATCTTATCTAAAGTTGAGATGCAGGCGAAAATTCCGCATGATTAGCAACGATAGCCCGTTACTAAAGTGGGTTGATCACCTTCTAGGAATGAATGGTATTCGCGCGAGGGCTGTGCTGTTGATTAGATGGTGGGCTAGAATTAGCGCCGCTAAGGTGCAAGAGAAGCAGGCTGAGTTCATCCCAGGGGTTCGCTTTGGATAGCCCTTTAATGCTTTGG